>JABEUR010000097.1 GCA_013044405.1 Acidimicrobiaceae bacterium
GAGATGCACGAGTGCTCGGCAACATCGAAGCGGCCACTCACGGGCCGGTCAGCTATTCCAAACGCTACGTACGTCGTAGGGTCTACGCACGAACGAATAGTTTCACCCATTCGATCCTCCGGTCCATCAGCCTGAGCAAGTAACGACGTGAACGTCGAGATCAGACGTCGCCGCCTTGACCCTCCTCGGCGAGGAGCTCGTCGAGGAGTTCTTGTGATTCGCTCAGCGAAGAAGTAATGATGGCGCGAGCCACGTCGAGCAACTCAAAGAGCATCTTGTCCCCCACCGAGTAGAAGACGGTTGATCCGTCTTTGCGCGTCTGGACCAGATTCGCACGCCGCATGATCCCAAGTTGTTGAGAAAGGTGGGAACTCTCGATTCCCACATCGGGGACCAGTTGACCCACTGACTTCTCACCTTCTCGCAAGATCTCCAAGACTCGAATGCGCGCTGGATGGGCCAGCACCTTGAAGAAGTCAGCTTTGACCCGATAGATCGGTGTGGTCATCGTGAAACCCTTCTCTGAACGAAATGTTGTGCTTCGCTTCGACGTCGCGTGGTGTCAATGTGACGAGTGGGGGTCATAGGTCGTTGCCCGCGTAGGAAAGGTTGAAGCTCTTGTTCGCGACTGGAAAGTCAGGAAGGATGGTATCGGCCAAGCACACCGGTAAAGCGGGCCAGTTCAGGAACGAAGGGTCGACGATCTTGAGTCGACTAATCAGGCCCGTGTTATCGAGTTCCACTCGATGAACAATGACTCCGCGCCAGCCTTCGACGACACCCAAGCCACTTCTCAGGCGCACGGACGTCGACTCACGCCGGTCCTCTCGTTGGTCATGAACGGCATCAGCAACGGGCTCGAAAGCGTCAAGGCTCCAGGCTCGAAGACATTCGAGTGCCACACCTATTTCGCGAGCTCTCACCTCGAATCGCGCCAACACATCGCCTCGCTCGTCAGTGACCACGTCGAAGGCGGAGGGCATCTCGACGAACGGGTGGGCGTTTCGCGCGTCGAGCCCGAGTCCCGAAGACCGCGCGACCGGACCAACCGTTCCGAGGTCACGAGCGTCGACGCCGCTCAAGAACGCGGTACCGGAGAATCGGTCAAGGACGAGTGCGTTGGTTCGAACCACTTCGAGCAACTCGTTGATCTGAACACCCAGCGAATCGATTTCATCGAGGCTGAGTGATCGACGAAGTCCACAGGCGCCGAGACGGACCGCCCCTCGAAGTAGTCGGTGACCAGTGAGATCCTCGTTCAACCGCAAGAGGCGTTCACGAATCGTCAGTGCCATCGAGTTGGCTACCGAAAAGGCCACATCGTTACAGAGCGCACCCATATCCGCCACGTGGTTATAGAGGCGCTCCATCTCGAGCACTTGAGCTCGACGACGGCGATGCACTTCGGATACCTCGATTCCCAGCGCTTCCTCCACAGCCATGATGAACGCCAATCCATGACCGACGGTCGTGTCACCCGAAACCCGCTGTGCAATTTCCAAGCCCTCTTCGATGCTTCGGCCCTCGATCAACTTCTCAATTCCCTTATGGGTAAACCACAGTCGTGCCTTCATCCGCAAGATGGTCTCTCCGACGACGAAGAATCGGAAGTGACCGGGTTCGATCAACCCTGCATGGACTGGTCCGACGGGTACTTCGTAGACCCCGGGGCCGTCGACCGGGATGAAGGGGTAACCATCACCATTGCCCACCATCTTCGGAGCTTCACCAGCGTTTCGCAGCATCGGGTGCCAAGCCTGTGGCCAGTGCTGATGCAAGACCAGTCGACGCGCCTGAGGGTGATTCACGGGCTCGATACCGAACAGGTCGCGCAACTCTCGCTCGAAGCGGCTCGCCGAGAACGACACCGCAGCCAGTGTGGGTACCTGGGCTCGGGCAGGGTCGAGGCGCACGCTCAGTTCCACACGTTGGTCCGGCGGCCCCTTGAGAAAGACGTAGACGACACGAAGTGAGGTGGTGTCATCGTGGCCAACCACGGAGGCGAGTCGGAAGTCATCGGCGAGCAGCTCACTCGCCCGCTGCACCAGATCGGTCGTCTCGATGTCGAGGATCGACCTGGGCGCGCGCGAAAAACTTGTCGGTCGGGTCATGAGACCACCAACTTTGCCGCGGCGCTCAAGATCGAAGCAAGTGGCCACGCCGACAATCCAATGAAGGCGCACAACACCAACCCCGTGGCCAACGGGACAATCGCCGAGCGAGAAGTGGCAACGCGCGAAGCGTTGAGACCACGAGCCTCGATGAGGAGGTGACGACCGTGCGTGGCCAGTGCGGAGAAGGCGATGACCATAGCAATGAGAGAGATCACCACCGCCCAGACGAGATGATCGGTGACTTCACCACGGATCATCGTGACCTCACTGATGAAGAGGCTGAACGGGGGAAAGCCCAACAAGGCGCCCAGGGCGAGTGCGACGACCCCTCCCAGGTATGGCCGGCGCGCGAGGAGCCCACCCGCCGCGATGATCTCCGTCGTACCATCGTCGATCAACATCTCGCCGGCTGAGAGGAAGAGCACGCTCTTGGCCAGCCCGTGACCCAACATGTGCAAAAGCAGACCCGTGATGGCGAGCGGGCCACCCGCCGCCGCGGCGAGCGCCATCAGACCCATGTGTTCGGTGGAGCTGTAGGCCAGCGCCCGTTTCAAGTCACGCTGACCCACCAACATGAGCGAAGCCAGTATCAACGAGGAGAGGGCCATCACGACGAGCAGCACCCGGGGGAACATCTCTCCCACACTGGGCACCGCAATAGCCTTGAAACGAAGAAGCGCGTAGAGAGCGACTGAGAGCAGCACTCCAGACATGAGCGCTGAGACCGGTGCGGGTGCCTGACTATGGGCGTCCGGGAGCCAGCTGTGGAGCGGGACGAGACCGACCTTGGCTCCGTAACCCAGCGCCAAGAGTGCGAACGCCATACGTACGATCGAGGGGTTGAGGGAGTGGGCGTGGGCACTCAACCACGTCCAGTCGAGCGCGTGCAACGACGTCCCACCCGCGTGTTCGGCCGCGAGGTACAGCACGATCGTGCCGAGGAACGCGAGTGCGATACCGACCGAGCAGATCACGATGTACTTCCACGAGGCTTCGAGTGCATTTCGAGTTCGACGGTGACCAACCAGGAATGTGGTCGTGATGGTCGTCGCTTCGACCGCGACCCACATGATCCCGGTGTTCGCCGCACAAACGGCGAGCAACATCATGGCTACGAACAGTTGGATCAGCACGCTGTACTGAGTAGCGCGACGTGGCGTCGACGCCTCCTGGTCGACCTCATGACGCAGGTACCGGACCGATCCCCACGAAGCGAGTACCGAGACGGTGCCAATCACGATAACCATGAAAGCGCTCAGCGAATCGACTCGAAGGTTCGCCCACGCCAGGATCAATACCCGATGGTGCAGGTCGTGAAAGGCACCGATGAATCCGACCATGAGGACAGCGGCGTCGGCGCCAAGTCCGATGAACGGTGTCCAGCGCCTCCAGCCCATCAGCGCCACGACTAGCGAAGCCAAGAGCGGCATGGTGACGATCAGCGCAGCGGTCATCAGTCGTGCAACTCTCGAAGGGCGTCGAGGTCCAAATCGCCGAGTTCGGCGTGCATGCGCGTGGCGAGCACGCGCAGCACCACCACGACGAGCAGCACGTCCAGAGTGCCGCCGAGTTCCACGAGCAGTGGAACTCCGGTAGTGAGCAGCAGGGCGACCAGACCGATACCGTTGTCAATCAGCAGAAGTCCAACCATCTGCGAGACTGCCCGACGACGCGCGACCAGCACGAAGAACCCGATGAGTACCGTGGCGAAGCCGAATGGGGCGAGGGTGATTGGAACACCGTGAATCACTTGGACGAGCGGTCGCGTGGCGACGAAGGCGGCCAGCGTCAAGAGCACAGCTGCCACCAACGAGGCCGGGACATTGACGACGGGATCGCTTTCACCGCCTGTCGGATCTAGACGAACCAGACGGCGCAGCAAGAACGGGATGAAAAACGCCTTCACCACGATCAAGAGCGCGCCGGTGACGAGCAACAGGGCGACGTGCAGCTGTACGCCGAGAATCACCGCGGTGCCAGCGAGGGCGAAACCTTGGACGCGCAGTGCCTGAACAATGCCGCGAGCGGTCCGTCGCCAGAGCGCGACCGCCGCGCCGAGAAGCACCAATCCACTGGTGAGTGCCAGCAGCGCCGCGGAGAGCGAGTCACTCCTCACGCGATCACCAATGCACTCAAGACGGCCAAAATGCTCAACATGAAAGCACCCGCTAGCAGTTCGGGCACTCGAAAAAGGCGAAGTTTGGCGACCGCCACCTCACCTGCGCTGATCACGACGCCCAATACGGCCACTTTGGCGAGCAAGACAAAGGTACCTATCAGCAAGGAGATCCCCGAGGCCGAGAACGACACCCCCCACGGGAAGAAGAGATTGGCCAACAGCGCGAGTAGGAAGGTGAGTCGTATGCTCTCGGCGAGCTTGATCAACGCGAGGTCCGGACCCGAGTACTCGAGTATGAGGGCCTCGTGGATCATCGTCAATTCCAGGTGCGTGGCCGGATTGTCGACCGGTAAGCGACCACTCTCGGCGAGCACGACGACGACGAACGCCGAGAAAGAAAGCAGACGCTGGGGAGTGACGAGCCAAATCGGATGGTGGAGGGCTGCGAGCATGATGGTGGCGAGTGAGGAACTGTGCACGGTGGCCGCCAGCGCGAGGATTGCCACGAGCAGTGCTGGCTCGGCGAGCGCCACGATGGTCATCAATCGACTCGAGCCCATGCCGCCGAAGGCGGTGCCCGTGTCCAGGGCGGCCAACGAGAGCGAGACCGATCCCAACAGCAAGAGAAATACGATCGCGAAGAGGTCCGACCCCCCAGAGAGCGTGACCCGAACGCTGAGCAGCGGCGTCAACCACACGACCACCAGGGTCGTCGCCATCAACACCACTGGGGCGATGGCGAAGACCAACGTGGAGTGCTCCGGTTGACTGCGCGATTTGAGGAGTAACTTGCGCAGTTCACGCCACGGCTGGCGAATCGGCGGTCCCACGCGACCCTCCATGCGACAGCGCACCGTTCTCATCAAGCCAACGAGCAGCGGAGCACCCAATAGAAAGAGACCGACCTGTAACAGACCCGATCCTATGATCCATGGTGAAACGACGGCGACACTCATCGTGCGACCAGCAAGATGACTACCAGCGCTACCAAGCCATAACTGAGATAACGGTGGATACTTCCGTTCTGAATCACGCGGCTGCGACGAGCAGTTTCACGCACCAGCCTGATAAGCGGCCGAAAGGCCAGCCCCTCGAAGACATCCTTATCTTGACTACCGAAGACCACGGAATCCACAAAGTACCGAGATTCGCTGCGGTGGCTGACGTCGATGTCACGACTGGGCTGCACGACGTCGTCAAAGACCCGCTGCAGCGGTTCGGCGAAGGACGTCGCGGTGTAGGTCATCCTCGAGTTCTGCACCTCACGACCGCACATCCACGCCGGGCTTCGACGAGGGGTGACCCTTCGAGTAAGCGCCCAACGAAGCGCCCCGACCATCGACAGCGCGGCGACGAGTGCCAGGGCGATGAACGTTGGTTCGAACGCCCCGTGCGCCCCGCGGATGGCCAGAGCGACCCCGCGAGACGTGACGCCGGAGAGTTGGCCGGACTGGGCCGCCTGCACCGCCCCATTTAAAGACCCGATGACCACCATCGGCGCCGCTCCGAGAACCACGCACACAACTCCTAGGGCGCCGGCACCAATATTCATCATGCGCGGAGGCTCCTTCACCGCAGCTGCCCCAGATGACCGCGGTAGACCGAGAAAGCCGACACCGAAGGCTTTCACGAAGGCGGCTGCGGTCAGACCTCCCGTGAGCGCCAGGGCTGCCACCGACAGTGGCATCAAGATCACCGACACCGTGGTCGAACTCGACAGTCCGTGCAAGAGACTCTGCAAGAGCAGCCATTCGGAGACGAATCCCCCAAGGGGAGGCAGTGCCGATATCGCGACTGCGCCAATCGCGAAAATAGTCGAGGCGATCGGCATGCGGCTGAACAGTCCACCGAGTTGGTCCAGGTTCCTCGTGCCGGTGGTGTACTGGATCGAACCGGCCGACAAGAACAGCGTCCCTTTGAAGATCGAGTGATTGACGAGATGAAAGAGTCCCGCGAACAGCGCGAGTGCGGCGAAGGTTCGATGTCCGCTCGAAGCCAAGAGGCCGCTCGTCCCCACGGCGATCAAGATCAGTCCGATGTTGTCGGTCGTCGAATAGGCGAGAAGACGTTTCAGATCAGTGCTCGTGGCTGCGTGTATCGAGCCGTAGATGGCGGACACGGCTCCGGTAACTATCACCACTGTCCACCACCACGTTGGCCCTCCACCCAGCAGAGTGTTGGCCGAACGAAGAATTCCGTATATCCCAAGATTGACCATCGCCGCCGACATCAGTGCCGAGACCGAACTCGGGGCTTCGGCGTGTGCCTTAGGCAACCAGACGTGGAGCGGAACGGCGCCCGCCTTGGATGCAAAGGCGAAGAACAGTAGTACAAAGACAACCCCCCGGATCCATGGTGCGATCAGCCCCGTGTGTTGGGCGATCTGAGTGAAGTCCTGGCCCGATGAGTGCTGGGCCAAGACTGCGAGACCAAGAACGATGACCACTGCTCCACCTTGGGTCAAGACCGCATACCAAAGACCAGCACTTCGCACGCTCGACCCTCTTCGATACTCCCCCAAGACCAGGACGAGCGAAGATAGCGCCATCATCTCCCAGACGAAGACGAAGGTGGTCACGTTCCACGCACTGGGGACGAACAACATAGAAGTGACGAAGATCGGAAACGCCGCTGCAGCAGTCCTCGTCAACTCGTGTTGGCGTGCATACCCAATCGAGAAAATCGCGACCCCAATGGCCACCACCGCAGTGACCGCGACGAAGAGGGCTCCTAAAGGGTCGAGGTGTAAATCCACGCCGCCCAGGGGAAGCACTGATGTTGTCGCGAGGTGTACGGCGTGTCGGGTCCGAATAACGTAGAGCGCCAGGACTAGCGCGGCGCCTGAGGCGGCCGCGCTCGAGAATGCGCTGACGAGAGCTCGATGCCGCGCCGTGCTCGCACTGGCCACGAAGGCGCCCAGAGTCCCCGAAATCGCCATGGCCGCGAAGACGATCGTCACGATCCCGACAGACGACGAAGAGCCGAAAGGATGTCACTCGGAGTGGGTGGACAGCCCGCAATCTCGAGTGTGACGTCGAGCACGTCAGTGACGCTGCCTTCGACGGCGTAGGCGCCCGCGAAGACTCCGCAGTTCTTGGCACAGTCTCCAAGTGCGATGACAACACGTGGTGTGGCCAGTGCGTCAATCGTGGTTCGAAGAGGACCGATCATGTTCTTGGTAACCGGGCCGGTGACCAGTGCACCGTCGGCGTGTCGAGGTGATGCGACGAGGCCGATCCCATACTGCTCAGCGTCGTAGACGGGAGAGAAGATCGAGGCGATCTCGAGCTCACATCCGTTGCACGAGCCCGCATCGATATGACGCAACTGCAGCGAGCCACGATGATGCTCTCGGATCGTGACGTATTCATC
>JABEUR010000098.1 GCA_013044405.1 Acidimicrobiaceae bacterium
CCGGCCAGTCCCCCATCCAGTGCCGCTTCAGGCCGCGTACCTCTGGCCCCATCCCCCACGGACACGGCGTGAAGCGTCCGAATCCGGGTACGACCCCCGAAAGGTCGGCCAGATAGGGCGTGATCATACGATTGCGGGTCTCGCGGGCGATGCCGTCTGGCCGCAGCCAGGCGACGGCCAATCGCAATAGGTCCTCGGTTGAGCTGGAGATTCCCGCGGCGGGGCGACCATCCAACGTAGCCGTCGTCATCCCCAAGGGTCGAAACACTCGGTTGTCCAACCACGCGGCGGGAGAGTTCGATCCGACGATCGCGTGCACGCCATAGTCATAGCCGTAGTTCGAGTAGACCCGCCTGGTCGCAACGTCGCTCACCGGATCGCCGGGTTCGAGTCCCAGACCGCTGCTGTGCGAGAGGAGATTGGCAATGGTGGCTCCTCGAGGGCCGAGGCCCTCGGCGAATGTGTGCAAGTCCCAGTCATTCTCTACACCAAAGGCGAGCGCGACCGCCATCTTCGAGACCGACGCCCACGGGCGAACCTGAGTGAGGTCGCCGACTTCGAGGACCCGTTCAATGATGCCTCCGTCGAGACGAAAGACGATGGCGCTCGGCGACCCGGGCCAGCCTTCGATGGGGGAATGATCGCTCACAGTACCCGATGTTACCCAAGCGCCCCTAGAGTTCCGAGGGTGATTACCGTTCTCAGTGGTGGCGTCGGCGCCGCTCGCCTTCTGCGCGCGCTGAGTGGCGTGATGGATCCGAGCGAACTCTGCGCCGTGGTGAACGTCGGAGACGACCTCGTACTGCATGGTCTGACCATCTGTCCGGACCTCGACACCATCAACTACACCCTGGCCGGACTGAACAACGACGAACTCGGGTGGGGACTGCGCGGCGAGACTTGGCGTGTGAACGAAGAACTCGCCGCACTCGGGGGTGAATCGTGGTTCCGTTTGGGCGACCGAGACCTCGCCACGCATCTGTACCGGACGCAACGCCTCGCTGAGGGCGCGACCAAGTCTCAAGTGACCGCCGAGCTGAGCCGCCGTTGGGGGGTGGCGGTTCGACTCCTCCCGGTCACGAATGACCCGATCGCCACCGAGTTCGACACCGAGATCGGACGACTCAGTTTCCAGGAATACTTCGTGCGTCACCAACACGACGTTCGAGTCCACTCGGTACGGGTGCGTGACGTCGAGGCAGCGCGGCCGACCGATGAGGTACTTGAGGCACTTCGGGGCGCCGAGCGCATCGTCATCGCCCCTTCGAATCCGATCATCTCGATCGATCCGATACTGCAGGTCCCGGGTGTTCGTGAGATCGTGCGCCGTCGAAGCGACGACGTCGTCGCGGTCTCGCCCATCATCAACGGCGTCGCGCTCAAGGGACCGGCCGATCGACTCCTCTTCGAGTTGGGCCACGAAGTCTCGTGCGTCGGCGTGGCCGACGTCTACAGCGGACTGGTCGGTAGATGGATCATCGACGAAGCCGACCGGGACCAGACCTCGGCCCTCGAAGAGCGCGGACTCGACGTGAGGGTCACGACGACCGTCATGGCCCGCAGCGACGACGCCCGTCGCTTGGCTGAGGCAGTGCTCGCATGAGAGAGCTTCGAGTCATCCCTCTGCCTGCGGTGGGCGTTGTTCAAAGCGGCGACGACCTCACCGACCTGCTCGTCGAGTCTCTCGCCAACGCCGCACTCTCCTTGCATGACCGTGACCTCGTCATCGTCACCAGCAAGGTCGTCTCGAAGTCCGAAGACCGAGTCGTCCAATTCGACGGAACCGATCGGCACAAGGACGAACTGATCAAGGGTGAATCGCGCCGCATCCTTCGGCGCCGAGGGCCGCTTCGGATCACCGAGACCCATCACGGCTTCGTCAACGCCAACGCCGGCATCGACCTTTCGAACACCGCACCCGGTACCGCGGTGTTGTTGCCCAAGGATCCAGACCGATCAGCTCGACGGATCCGCGCTGATATTCGCCGCCGATTCGGGGTCGACGTCGCGGTAATCATCACTGACACCTTTGGGCGCGTGTGGCGTCAGGGAGTGACCGACGTGGCCCTCGGTTCGGCCGGAATCAAGCCGGTGCTCGACCTTCGTGGCACGCCCGACGCGACGGGACGGATCCTCGAGGTGACCGAGGTCGCCATCGCCGATGAGATCGCGGGCGCGGCGAACCTGGTTCTCGGCAAAGACCAAGGGACCCCATTCGCGATCGTGCGAGGGTTGGACGACTCGTATTTCGGTTCCGGTTCGGTTGGCGAGGACCTCGTTCGACCTCCCAACGAGGACCTCTTTCGCTGATCACACCCCGCCGAGGCGAACATCACCCGAGAGCTCTGACGCCGGCGCGACGTGTTCCTTCGCGCCCACGACGCACGTCGCGCCCAACCTCGAGTAACTACCGATCACGGCCTCGGGACCGATGATCGAGGAACGAATCTCGCAGCCCGCCTGGACCACGGCCCCCGCCAACAGCACCGAATCCTCGATGACGACGTTGGCGCCGACCACGCAGTCACGATCGACCACCGCGTTGTTCAACCTCGCCGACGGATCGATCGTCGCGTCGCGACTGCACCATGAACGTTCAGCGATGTTCGAGATCTGACCCGAGTGCTTGCGACCGTTCAAGACGTCGACGTTGGCCTTGAGGTAGGCCTGAGGCGTACCGGTATCGAGCCAATATGAATCATCGGCCATGGCGAAGAGGGTTCTCGAGGCAGCGAGTTTGGGGAAGGTGTCACGCTCGACGCTGACCCGACCGGTCGGGGCGATGGCGTCAAGAACACTGGGCTCGAAGACGTAGGTCCCGGCGTTGATGAGGTTGGTCGGTGCCTCGCCGCGCGGAGGCTTCTCCACGAACGCCGTGACCCGACCGTCGTCGCCTGTCGGCACGACACCGAATCGCGACGGATCCTCTACCGGATGCAACGCGATCGTGGCCTGAGCTGCGTGTTCTCGGTGGAAGGCCACCAGCCTCGAGATATCGAGGTCGGTCAGCACATCTCCATTGATGACCAGGAAGGTCTCGTTGAATTGAGCGAACTTCGCCGCGAAGCGCACTGCTCCTGCGGTGTCGAGCGGTTCGGGTTCGACCGCGTAGGTCATGCGTACTCCGGCGATCACGTTCTCGGGGTACGCCTCGATGAAGCGGTCGGGCAAGTACCCCAACGACAGCACGGCGTCGGTCACCCCGTGCTGGGCCAACGACTCACAGACCCCCTCGATCATCGGCACGCCGACGAGGGGCAGCATCTGTTTGGGCGTTTCGTACGTCAACGGACGCAGCCGAGTGCCCTTCCCGCCGACCAGGATGATTGACTTCAATCTCAGCCCGCCGAGGTCGTGGTGGTGGAGTTCTTGGTGGTGGTCTTGGTGGTCGTGGCGCTCGACGGGACGGTCGTAGCCGTGGAGGGGACGCTGGTCGTCGATCCCTTGACACTGGACGTCGTCGCAGGCTTCGTGGTCGGCGTCGTCACCCCAACGGTCGTCGTCGGGCTCTGCACAGCGGCGAACATGGCGTTGACCGTTGACTGCTGGGGTGCCTTAGGCGTCACGCCCTGGGGATCGAATGCCATGGTCACACGTAGATATTGGGCGAACTTGATCGACGATGGATTGGTGGTGATGACGGGCTTCTTCTGTCCGAATGTCGTCCAGTAGGCGTAGGAGATCTGACCCGCTTGACCCGGATACTTCGACGTCGATGGGCACGTCTGTCCGTTCTTGTACGTCGTCGCGGCGTTGGCGACCCCATTGGCGTTGGGAATTGCGAGTTGGGTCGAACTCGCGATGAGTCCCGGGTACTCCGCCGCAAATTGGGACAACGTCGCGTTGTTTCCCGAGTCCGCTGCCGAAACCGGGCTGATCTTGATCACGTTCGCGGGCTGGACCACGAAGCCACCCTTGTAGGCGGGGTCGGTGTTGAGGAAGGGCAACGTCTTGCCACAGGCCTCAATCGAGAGTGCCGCGTACCACGTGGTGCCGATCGCGGGTGGCGTACCCGCAGCGGCCACGCCGGGGTGCTGGTATTCGTAGCGCGAGTAGACGGCCGCGATCAGACCCAGGACCACGATCAGAACGAGCGCACCGTAGTAGTTGCTCGGCCTCGTCTTCTTGTAGGCCTTCCCGCCTCCCGAGGAGCCGACTCTACTTACCCATTTACCCGCTGCGCTTTTAGCCACGGGGGCAACGCTACTAAAGAATCTGACCCTCGAGCCACGCCCCCTGGGTCTCTAATGGGTCGCGAGCCCCTTGTGCTACGGGCGCGCAGGGTCAAATGACCACCGGCATCTGGGTAGGGGCGAAGGGACTCGAACCCTCACTGGAGGCGGTTTAAGCGCCCTGCCTCTGCCAATTGGGCTACGCCCCCAAGCCAGAATGTCGCGTCGTAACCGTAACGCATGCGAATCGTTTCGCGTATCTCGTTCAATCCCTTTCTTGATTTACTAGGCTTTCACTATGATTCGCGTGCGTCGTCGGGGCACGACTCGATCAATCCCCTTGGTAGTCGTTGCGGCACTGGTCAGCATGACCATGCTGGTGCCGCTCAACGCCGGGGCGCTCACCATCGAGCAAACCCAAGCCGAAATCGCCCAGTTGTCCTCTCAATTGGCCCAGCAGAGCCGCACCAGTGAGACCACGGCGAACGCCTACGACGCGGCCAAGGTGGCGTTGACGAACATCACCTTCAACATCCGTCACCTCCACGTCGAAGAGGTCAACAAACGAGCGGCGGTGGCCGTGACGTCCAAGAGACTCCAGACTGCGGTCGTGCTCGCCTACGTCCTGGGGGCTGCGGACGCGCAGGTACTGTCACTGTTCACCCAAAACGCCGCCCAGAGCGATGCCCGCAAGGTCTACGAAAGCCAGGTCATTGGTGACCTCAATCAGATCAAGGCTCGCTACCAGGCCCAAAAGACCTCCCTGGACAGCACCATCACCCAAGTCGCCCAGCAGCAGGCCAAAGCCCAGCGCCAGACCTACGCGATGCAGAACCTCCTGGCCCAGAACATCCGTAACGAGAACGCCACCCGCGCCACCCTGGCGGTGGTCACTCGCACGCTCCGTACCCAGATCATCGCCTACGAGATCCAAAAGGGCGTCGAGGCGGCGCGAAGTCACAACTTGGCTCTCGAAGAACAAGCCATCGCCGCAGCCACCGCCGTCGGAGGTCAAAGCGCGGCCAACGCCGTCACCGTCGCCATCCAGCAGGCCACGGTGACCACCGCTATCGCCCAAGTCGGCAGTTCCGCCCAGGGTCTCGCGGCACTGCACTACGCCGAATCCCAGATCGGCGTGCCCTACGTCTGGGGCGGCGAGACGCCGGGAGTGGGTTTCGACTGTTCGGGCCTGGTGGCTTGGGCGTGGGCGAGAGCAGGCATCCAGATTCCTCGCACCACTGAGTCCCAGTGGCCGGGCATGGTCCACGTCCCGCTCACGGCGCTCCAACCCGGTGATCTTCTCTTCTATTACAACCTCGACGGTGACCATCTGGTCGACCACGTGGTCATGTACGTGGGAAGCGGACCATGGGGCTCGAGCACGATCATTGCGGCGGCCCACACCGGCACCACCGTGAGCCTCGCCCCGATCTTCACCGCGGGGCTTATCGGGGCTGGTCGGCCCTAGCCGTGTCTCCAGGCATCGACATCTCGATCATCATTCCGGCCTACAACGAGGAGTCGCGTCTGCGGGCCGGTTTCGATCGCCTGCGACCTACTCTGGACGTGCTCGATCCCCAACGGCTCGAAGTCATCGTCATCGATGACGGTTCGAACGACAAAACTATGCTCCACGCCCATGAGGTGTACGGACATCTGGCGAACACCCAGTTCATCCAACAGCCATCGAATCTCGGCAAGGGAGCGGCCATCAAACTCGGCATCGCCGCCGCCCGCGGCGAGCACCTGATCACCGCCGACGCCGACATGGCGATCGACCCTCGCCACTTTCCCGCCTTCGACGTCGCACTGGGGTCCAGTGACGTGGTTCCCGGTTCGCGAGCCGTCAACGGAAGGATCCGCTACGACTCGCTGCTTCGCACGTACGCCGGTGCGGCCTTCAACGTCATCGTGCGTCATTACACCAAGACCGAGATCCGCGACACGCAGTGCGGCTGCAAGGGCTTTCGCCGGGGTCCGGCACGCTTGCTGGCGTTGCTCGCCATGGTCGACCGATTCGCCTTCGACGCAGAGATGCTCTACCTCGCCCATCGCCTGGGCCTCAGGGTCGAGCCCTTAACGGTCGACTGGGAGGACATCAAGGGTTCGTCGGTGCGCGTCGCGCATGATTCGCTCGAGATGCTTCGAGACATCCGAGGACTATCTCGCACCGCGTACGAAAACCCGGTCGTGGTGCTCGAGCGCGACGTGCAGGGTCAATCGATCGTGGCACCGGCGAGAGAGGCCCGTCTGTCGGGCCTGGTCCTCGCTCGTGGTCCTGTTGACACGCTGCTCGTCCTACCACGTGATGGATCACTCGGCGGACTCGGCGTCGCCTCGGTCATGGGCGCGCAACTGCGCACCGCGCGCCTCGAAGAGCTCGAGCAGCGAACCTACGAAGCCGTCTAATCGCGCTGGGGCAGGAGCCAATTCGCGACGAGTTTTGGCGCACAGTCACGCCACTCTTCTGAGGTGATGGCGTAGCGCGCGTGGTCCTCCCACGCGCCATCAATCTCGAGGTAGCGTTCGGCGATTCCTTCGCAGCGCAGTGAGAGTTTCTCAACCACTCGGCGCGAAGGGGCGTTGCGAGGAATGATGTTGATCTCGATGCGATGCAGGCGTAGCGTCTCGAACGAATACTGCAGCAAGGTGACCACCGCCTCGGGCATGAGGCCCTGGCCCGCGACCGCTTCATCAATCCAGTAACCGATGAAGGCAGACTGCAGCGGTCCTCGCTGGATCGACGACAGTGTGATCTCACCGACGAAGCGACTCTCGTGGAAGATTCCAAATCCGTAGCCGGTGCCCATCTGGCGTTCGCGCTCTCGAATCGCGCATCGGTTGACGAAACTTCTCAGGTCCTCGGCCAAGTGCGACGAGTGTGCCGAACGTGGCTCCCACTTGAGCAGCCAATCTCGACACCGGGTGCGCACTTCGTGCCAGTTCTCGTAGTCCGGCTCGGAGAGTGTGCGCAATAACACACGGCGCCCGTGCAGGGAGATGGGCGAGTAGATGGAGCTTCGCGTGGTTACCATGAGTCGATCCTCACCCCACCATCGTTACAGGTGGGGAACCTCGACGCCACATCACGCGCCCAGCACGGTGGCAACGATCCCATCGAGGATGTCGTCTTCGGAGCTGAGCAGGTGATCGAGCGCGAGTCGCTCCATGACCGCGGCCAGTACGTAGAGTCCCGAATGGAGTACGTCCTCTCGACCGCGCACCATTCCCGGACGGGCCAAACGCTCACTGGGCGACTCGTGAGACAGACGATCACGCCACTGCTTGACCGAATCGAGGGTGATGATCCGGTGGTGGACCTTGTCTCGGTCGTACTGGGTGATTCCCGCCTCCAATTGGGCGAGCGTGGCCACGGTTCCAGCGACTCCAACCAGGCGCACGTGGCCGATCATGGACTGGAACACCGGCACCTGGGAAAATGCGCGGTCCAGTTCGGACTCGATCATCGCGCGCGTCGCTGCGTCCGAGGACTCCTGGACAATGCCGCGCCCCAGGGTCCGCTCGGTCACTCGAACGCACCCCAACTGCATTGAGAAGCTGAATAGTTCTCCCCCGACTTGAACAGCCATCTCAGTCGAGCCCCCGCCGATGTCGAGGACCATCGTTGGGTGCGAGTCAGGCTCCAATCCCCGGGTCGCCCCGAGGTACGAGAGGCTCGCCTCCTCGCGTCCGCTCAGCACTCGTGACTCGACACCGCTGATCTTCTCGGAGCGCTCCAAGAAGTAGCCCCCGTTCGAGGCGTCGCGGACCGCCGACGTGGCCACCAGTAGGCCCCGAACGACATTGAATCGGTCCATGGCGATCCGGTAATCCTCCAATACCGCGAAGGTCCTTGCCAGTCCCGCTTCACTGAGCGTCGATGTGGCGTCAACGTCCTGACTAAGTCTGGTGATCCTCATCTCGCGCTGCAACGTACGCCCGTCGCCATCGGCGATGAGCAGCCTGGTCGAATTGCTCCCGCAGTCCAATGCGGCGACGGACTCAGTCACGCACCAACTCAACTCTCAGTGCCGGCACGTCGATCGCTTCGGCGACCAATTCGCCGACGGGGTCGTCCGCGCCGACGAGGTAATTCGCCAGATGCGCGTGCAGGCACTTCACACCAACGCGAGTGCCCCCGACTCCGCCCCTGGCCTGCACGGCTTCGACGCGCACGGTGGCGACCCGGCGTCGTTCGGCGTAGGCGTCGTGGGTCGCTCGAAGACGGACTGGATCGACCATCGCTTCGAATCGATGGACCCCTCCATCGCTCTCGAGTCGACTGACCGCGGCGTGAAGTTCGGTATCGACCAACCAGAACAACGTCGGCATCGGCGTCGCATCTCGCAAGTGCGGCTCGTTTTCGATGACCACTGGTCGACCGTCGAGACGTCGAGCAACGACCGCACAGCGTCCCGCCAGGGGACGGCCGACCAGGGCCTCTAGGACGGCCAGGTCCTCGAAGGACGCTTCACGAAATGTGCTCAACGCCAGAACTCTAGGGTGCGCACCAGCCGTGAGACAAAACCACTGGTCGAAGGCGACTTCGTGGTGGTCGATGGCGTGGGTGAGTTGACCAGAGAAGATGCCGACGACGGCGCTACGAGCGGCTGCAATCCGGGGTCTCCAGAACTCTGTGGCAACTGACCGTCTTCCAGGCCCGGCAAGACTTGAATGAGGCTTTGGCCGGGAGCTACCAACTGGTACTGTTCGCGGGCCAATTGAATCGCGGCACTCTTGGTGTCGATGGACTTCGCCTGTTGGACCAGGGACGCTTGTTGACGCTGCACGGCGCTCAACTGAGAGCGCACGGCGTCGAGTTGACTCTGTTGATGGATGAGGGCCGAAAAGGGGAACCAACCTGCCAACATGACGACACCGGTCACGACGGCGAGGGGTACGAGCCAGTGATTGCGATCTCGCGTACTGAAGTTATGTGTAACTGACACCAGCCGCCCCCGACAATGACGTTGCGCCTAGAAACCGAGCCTGACTCCCGAGTTGTTCCTCGAGCCTCAGCAATTGATTGTACTTCGCAACGCGGTCCGAACGCGCCGGAGCGCCAGTTTTTATCTGACCGCAATTCGTCGCCACCGCGAGATCGGCGATGGTCACGTCCTCAGTCTCGCCTGAACGGTGCGAAATCACGGCGCTATAGCCGTGGGCGACGGCCATGCGCACCGCGTCGAGCGTTTCGCTCAGCGAGCCGATCTGGTTCAACTTCACCAGGATCGAATTGGCCACTCCCAGGTCGATCCCCTTTGCCAGGAGCGAGGTATTGGTCACGAACAGGTCGTCTCCGACCAGTTGGAGCTTCTGGCCAAGACGTTGGGTGAGCGACGTCCATCCGTCCCAGTCATCTTCGGCCATACCGTCCTCGAGCGACACGATCGGATAACGCTCGCAGAGGTCGGCCCAGTAGTCGACCATCTCGAGGCTCGAGAGGACTCGTCGCTCGCCATCGAGATGATAGGCACCGTCTCGGAAAATCTCCGAAGTCGCTGGGTCCAGGGCGATGGCGACATCACGCCCCGGTTCGCGACCGGTCGACTCAATCGCCTCGACCAGGACCTTGACGGCGCTCTCGTTGTCGGGCAGGTCCGGGGCGAAGCCACCTTCGTCACCAACCGCGGTTGACAACCCACGCTTGGCGATGACGTCCTTCAACGCGTGGTACGTCTCGGTCCCCCACTGGAGGGCCTCAGAGAAGGTCGCCGCTCCGATCGGCATGACCATGAACTCCTGGAAGTCGATTGAGTTCTTGGCGTGTACGCCGCCGTTCACCACGTTCATCATCGGCACGGGTAGGACGTGAGCGTTGATGCCGCCGATGTACTGATAGAGCGGTAGGTCGTGCTCCATGGCCGCTGCTTTGGCCGTGGCGAGCGACACCGCCAAGATGGCGTTGGCGCCCAAACGCGACTTGTTGGGCGTTCCGTCAAGGTCGATCATTGCGTAGTCGACGTCACGCTGCTCGTTGGCCTCGTAGCCTTCGAGCGCGTCGTGAATCTCACCGTTGACGAAGGCGACCGCGTTTCGAACACCCTTGCCTCCCCAGGCATCACCACCGTCGCGCAGTTCGACCGCCTCGTGAGTGCCGGTCGATGCGCCCGACGGAGAGACGGCTCGGCCGAAGGCTCCCGACTCGAGGTGCACTTCCGCTTCGACGGTCGGATTTCCCCGAGAGTCAAGAACCTGTCGACCCAGGACGACTTCAATCGCGCTCATCGCATTCTCCTCTAGTTTCGTTCATCACGCTACTAGCCACGTGCGGGTCAGCTTCGGTCTCGCAACTCCACGTCCTGAATGTGAGTTCGAAGTTCGATGGCGCGTTCGCGCAGGACTCCTTCGAGGTCGATGCCCGCAAACTGGGCGCACTCGACCATCGCGCACAGTGCATCTCCCCAACTGCGCGGGGCCACCGTCGTCGACTCGGCGTCGCCCACCGGCTGCTCTCCCAGGTGCGTCGCGCTCAATGCGGCGATGGCTCGCTCTCGAGCCTCGTCGCCATCAGCTGGTGCCATATCGATCAGCGCGGACTTTCGCAGCAACTTCGAGTAGAGCGTCAGTGACGGCAACTGCCACGCAATGCCGTCGGTGATGCTGGTACGGCCCTTCTCGACGCGCTTGAGAACCTCCCAACGACGAGCGACTTCTTCAGCGTTCTCGACGTGGACATCGCCAAAGACGTGCGGATGGCGCCCGATCAATTTGGTGCGCACCGCATCGGCGATGGCGGCGAAGTTGAACAGTCCCTCCTCGTCGGCGAGCTCGGCGTGAAAGACGATCTGGACGAGCAGGTCACCCAACTCCTCTTCAACGTGCCTCGCCGCGCGCTCGTGCTCGTCACCGAGAGCGTCGACGCGTACGAACTCCTCGAGGGCGTCGAGGGCTTCGTAGGCCTCTTCCAGCAGGTGCCTGGTTAAAGACCCGTGGGTTTGTTCCTGGTCCCACGGGCACTCGCGTCGAAGTCTCGTTACCAGCGCTACGAGATCATCAGTCGCCTCACCGGCACAACGCAGTTCGTCGATCCACAGTGAGGTCAAGTGGTCAGCTCGCGAGAACTTTGCCAAATCTCGCGCCGTAGTCTCGACGATCAACTCGTCGGCGAGGCCGATGTGATGGAGCACTTTCACCGCTAGCTCAGGCGACAATCGGTCGGCGACGGTCGCGAGCACCTCTTGGGAATAGGTTTGGAGCACCAAGAGCGGCCCGGGTCCGCGTAGGGCCTCTGTCGAAGCGAGGGCGTCGACGATCCGCAGACCGCACTCCATGGGGTCACTGCCGAGAGCGCTGCAGACCGAGTCGATGACCGACACGGCCGGTTCACAGATGGTGGTGACGTCACTGCGGTCACGGAGCAGTTCGACGGTACGTTCCGCGACGACAGGAGAGCCGGGCACCACGTAGAGCACCTCGGAGTTGGGAGACTCGAGGGCGAGACTCACGAGGTCCTCGACGATTGCGGGGTAGAGCTCTTCGAAGGAATCGGCGCTCTCGTACCACTCGTCGTAACTCGCGAGGTCCCCGAGCGACTCGGCGGCCGGATGGATTCGGGTGCGAAGTCGTACCACCGGCGACTCCTCGATGAGGCGCTTCGTCCGTGCGGTGATCAGTTCGACGTCACCGGGCCCGAGGCCCGCGACGCGCACGATCGGCATCACTTATAGCTTGGTGCGCTAGCCGTGGTCAGGGTGCTCGACGAGCCGACGTCCGACGCCGAGGGGATCGCCGGAACGAAGACCATGGGGCCGGTCGTGTTCAGTCCCCATCGTCCGAACGCCGGATCAACGGCCACCGCGGCGAGAGCCAGGATTCTCTGCTTGATCGTGTTGGCGGCGTTCGCGTTGGCCGATTGGAGATCGTTCAAGACGGCGCTCTGTGCCGTGGCGAAGGGGGTCGGGGTACGTTTGGTGACCGCCACGTACAGCGCATAGGTACCACCGTTGTAGGAGATCAGCTGTGGTGTCTTGGGAAAGACGTTGAGTGCATCGGTGCCAACGTCGTTGCGGACCCCGCTGTACTGACTGCTCGTCGGCGGATAGCACCCGTAGGCCCCACCCTTGGTCTTGGAGGGGTCGATTGAGTACTGGGCGGCGAGCTGTGAGACGGTCTCGCCTCGACCCTGGGCCGCGCCAAAGGCGCTGATCGAAGTCGTGGGTACCAACGCAATGCTCACACACAGCGTGTCGTAGCTCGACGTGTGCGCGCCGTAGTAGGACTGCATCGAAGCCGTGGTGAGCGGAATCGTCGAATTGAGCTTGCTCAGAAGATAGAGCGAAGCCGCCTGGCCGAGCACTTGACTGTTGCGCATCTCGGCGGGCATCAGCGCGAGTGCCTGAGCGGCGGTGCCCGGGCAGTTGTACTGCTTGGCGAGCGCCGCCTGGGTCAGCTCGGCCTCCAGTGAAGTCTGGGCCTGAGTCAACTGAGCGGCGCTCGGGTTGAATTTGAGGTTCTTCTTCACGTACTGGGTAATGGCGATGCCCTCGATGCGAAGGTTCGCCCAGGCCGACGCCCCGGTGGCGGTGATGGATGCAGCACCGGCACCCGGACCGAAGCTCACCGGATCGAGCGCCGTGATGAAGCACTGGATGCTCGGATTGGTGGAGATGGCCCGCAACTCTGCCTGGAACGTCGGGCTCGACAAGGTCACGCCGTTGACCCCAATGCCCGACGAGGGGCTGGCGAGCCCGTAGGCGGTGGCCCCGATCAGGGCGATAACGATCAAGGCAACGAGTCGGCGCACGTCTCAATGCTACCGAGTTACGCATCGGCCCTCGAGGCCACCGCCACGGTCTCGTTGAGCAGCTCGGCGATGGCGCCCGGAGTGACCATTTCGGTCGTCACTTCGACGCGCAACTCCTTGGTCGTCTCGTCGTAGGCCCGAGAGCCGTGATTTCGGCGCAGGCGCACTTGTTGGCTGAAGGTGAGTTCCAACGGGAACATCCGGATCACGGGTCTCGATCGGACCCCCACCTTGGCCGGCAGCACCATCACGGTCGAGACCTCGTGTTCGATGCACGCCAGGCGCAGTGCGCTCAACTCCAACAGGCCCTTCGCCGCCTTCGGGAGTGGACCGTAGCGGTCCAACCACTCGTCTCGCAGGTCATCAAGCTCGGCGCCTGAGGTCACCCCCGCCAAACGACGGTAGGCCTCGAGGCGTGCGTCGTCGGCCTCCACGTACTCCTTGGGCAGGTGTGCCTCGCCCGGGACGTCGAGATTCACCGTGACGACTTCGGGGACGACGATGCCCTTGGCGTCGGCCACCGCTTCGGCGACCAATTGCACGTAGAGATCGTATCCAACCGCCGCGACGGGTCCGGACTGGTCGTGGCCGAGCAGATTGCCGGCGCCTCGGATCTCGAGGTCACGCATCGCGATCTTGAAGCCGCTGCCGAGTGCGGTATTGTCGCCGATCGTTCGCAGTCGTTCGAACGCCGTTTCGGAGAGCACCTTGTCGGCCGGGTGGAACAGATAGGCGTAGGCGCGCTGGCCGCTTCGACCGACGCGCCCGCGAAGTTGATGCAACTGTCCCAGGCCCATGCGTTCGGCGCGGTCGACGATAAGGGTGTTCACCGAAGGCAGGTCGATGCCCGACTCCACGATCGTCGTACAGACCAGAACGTCGAAACGCCGTTCCCAGAAGTCGAGCATGACCCGCTCGAGCGTTCCCTCGTCCATCTGCCCGTGCGCTACGGCGATTCGCGCATCGGGTACCAGGTGAGCGAGTCGTCGAGCCACCTCGTCGATATCCGATACCCGGTTATGGACGAAGAAGACTTGGCCCTCGCGCAGCAGTTCACGACGGATCGCCTCGACCACCGCTGGTTCGCTGTATTCACCCACGTGGGTCAGGATCGGGCGCCGATCAGCCGGTGGAGTGGTCACCATCGAAAGGTCGCGAATGCCCGCGAACGCCATCTCGAGGGTGCGCGGAATCGGACTCGCGCTCAAGGTCAGGACGTCGACACCGACGGCTCGAGATTTGATCGCCTCTTTGTGATTCACACCGAAACGTTGCTCCTCATCCACGACCAACAGTCCCAGGTCCTTGAATTCGACGCTCTCCGATAGCAGTCGGTGGGTGCCGACCACGACGTCCACACTGCCGTCCTTGAGACCCGCCAGGGTTCGTTTGGCCTCAGCGTCGTCGACGAAGCGGCTGAGCATCGCCACCCTCACGGGGAATCCGGAGAAGCGGTCGCTCAACGTCGCGAAGTGTTGACTGGCGAGCAGCGTCGTGGGCACGAGCAGTGCCGCCTGCTTGTTGTCCTGCACGGCCTTGAATATGGCGCGCAGCGCGACCTCGGTCTTGCCGAAACCGACGTCGGCGCAGACCAACCGGTCCATGGGTCGTTCACTCTCCATGTCGGCCTTGACGTCGAGTATTGCTTGGGCCTGGTCGGCCGTGAGGGTGAAGGCGAACAGGTCCTCCATCTCGACCTGCCAAGCGGTGTCGAGAGAAAAGGCGTGGCCCGGAGCGACCAACCTCTCGCGATAGAGCTCAACCAACTCCTGTGCCACGAGGAAGGCGGCTGCGCGGGCCTTGGCTCTGGTCTTTTGCCACTCGACGCCACCCATCCTCGAAAGTGCCGGCGCGTCAGCGCCCGAGTAGGGCGTCAGTGCGTCGATCTGATCGGTCGGCCAATAACTCCTGCCATCCTTGAATTCGAGGATCAGGTAGTCGCGGGTGGTGCCATTGATTGCTCGAGTGGTCGTGCCCGAGAATCGGGCCACCCCGTGTTGACGGTGCACGACGAAACTACCGATCGCCAGGTCGTCAAAGAATCCGTCGACATTGCGCGCGCGCGTGCGCACTGCGCGGTGGACGCTTCGCCGCCCCGTGAGGTCCGACTCGCTCCAGACCACCACCTCGGGGTCGTCCAGGGAGAATCCATGGGCCAGGGCGCTCTCGAGAACCGTTATACGCACATCGAGCACCCGATCGGGACTCGTCGTCACGTCGATGCCCTCGGCGCGCAGCTGATCGGCCATTCGCTCGAGTGCTGCTCCGTTCGAGCTGAGCACGACGCCTCGCCGACGTGGGGACCACTGACGAACGTGGTTGGCGATGCGCGACGCATCTCCTTGGACCACCGGTGGTGAGCTCAGGGCGAACAATCCGGGGTCGGAGCCGTCCAAAGGGCTGAGTGAGCGATGGACGCGACCGGCCACCGCCTCGGACCACGTGGCGTGCAAGAGCGGGATCGGTCGAGGTGCGTGCCACGTTGCGCCAACCGCCAAGGTGAGCTCTCGTTCCTCTTCGAGCAGCTCACCGAGACGTCGCTCGATCCGATCGGGCTCCAGCGCGATGACGGTCGCGTCAACCACCTCATCGAGTAACGTTCGTGACTCTTCGACGAAGAGGGGCATCCATCCTTCCATCCCGTCAAAGATCTGGCCCGAGGACAGACGTTCGAAGCTCGAAGCACCCCACGGATCGCTCTGGAGCAACGCCTGGGCCCTGCTTCGTGCGACCTGGTCGGGTATCCATTCACGCGCCGGGGCAATCACCACCTGCTCTAAGTCACCGATGGAACGCTGATTGGAAATGTCAAACGTGGTCAACCGCTCGATCTCGTCGCCGAAGAAATCAAGTCGTACGGGCTCATCGCTCTGCGCGGGCCACACGTCGACGATGCCTCCGCGCACCGCGAACTCGGCGCGATGTTCGACGAGGCTCTCGCGGCGATAGCCCGTCGAAGCCAGTGCCCGGAGGAATCCATCTCGTTCGACCTCTTCTGCGCGACCGATCCGCAGTGGCGCGAGGGGCTCCCCCGGTGCCAGGACCTGAGCGATCGACCGTGCGGAGGCCACGAGCACTCGGGGTGCCTGCGCGTGACGAAGTCGCCAGCGCAGGCTCGACCTCGTGGCCATCACCTGGACATCGGGGCTCACCCGCTCCAACGGATGGGTGTCCCAACCGGGCCAGAGCACCACCTCCTCACCCTCACCCAGCAGCGACTGCAGGGCGTCGCGCATCTGCTCGGCTTCGGTGGACGAAGCGGTCAGGACCACGGCGAAGGGCGACTGGACCGCGTACGCCGCGACCATGAGTGGGTTGGCGAAGCTGCTCGGTGCGAAGCCCCCCGCGGCGTCTTGAGCTCGCAGTGACGGAGCGATCAGCTCAAGTACGCGTCGCAGTCCAATGGAATCAGTCACGGTTGGCGTTCACGAGCCGTTGGGCCTCTTCCAAGCCGTGCTCGAGGATCAACTCCAAAGCATCCGCCGCGGCTTCGACGTCGCGCACCAGGGCGAGCTTGGCGGCTCCCCGAGGGCGTACGAGAACGTAGTCCACGCCCTGCTCCTTGGTCGCGGGCTTGCCAATACCGATCCGAAGGCGAGCGAAGTCCTGGGTGCCCAGGGTCGCCGCAATGGAACGAAGTCCGTTGTGTCCCGCGAGGCCCCCGCCGAACTTCAACTGGAGGCGGCCGGGTTCGAGGTCCAGTTCGTCGTGGACAATCACCAGGCGCTGCAGGTCAGCTAAGGACGTTCGACGCAGCAGAGGCGCCAGCGCCGCTCCCGACTCGTTCATGAAGGTCGTCGGAACGGCCATGGTGACGCTACCTTGAGCACACACGACCGTGGCGCTGAGCG
This sequence comes from Acidimicrobiaceae bacterium, assembly GCA_013044405.1. Lineage (GTDB taxonomy): Bacteria > Actinomycetota > Acidimicrobiia > Acidimicrobiales > RAAP-2 > RAAP-2. Next base: position 16,770 of record JABEUR010000098.1, read on the forward strand.
CGCGTTGGCGACTTTCGAGGGTGAGTCGAACTCCGTGTCGCGAGGCGAGCAAGCGCACCGCGTCGCCCCCGACGTTGTGTCGAGAACCTTCGTAGTCCGATCCGGGGTTGGCGAGACCCACGATGACCAAGGTGCTCGCGGTCCCGCGTCGATCGGAGTCGCCAGTGCGCCGAAGCGCCACGATGAACTAGGAGCCGGCTTCGGGAGCGCCGGCCGTCTTGGCGGCGCGACCCTGACGACTGGCCACCACCGTCGCATGAACGTCGCCAGCGGGCTCGACTCCCGCGGCCAATTCCAGGTCCGCGACGCGAATCGATCCTCCGACCTTGAGCTCTGAGATGTCGACGTCGATGTGAGTCGGGATCTGGTCCGGTCGGGTGCGGATCTCCAGGCTGAACATCTGCTGGTCGACCTCCCAGTCCGCGTGTCGAACCTCAACGGCGTCACCGACCAAGTGCAAGGGAACCTCGGCCACGACGGGCAGGTTCGGGTCGACTACCTGAAAATCGATGTGCGAAACGGTTCCGCGCACCGGATGACGTTGGATCTCACGGGCCATGACGATGAACTTCTGTCCGTCGGCGTCGAGATCGATCAGCGAGTTCAGCCCCTGGTCTCCCGAGACGGCGGTGCGAAAGGACTTGGCGTCCACCGCAATGGTCAAAGGTCCCACTCCCTCGCCGTAGACAACGGCGGGAATCGACCCAGCGAGGCGAAGACGACGCGACCCTCTCGAACCCTGGTCTCGACTCGTCGACGCGATCAACGTGGCGTGTGACATGAAAACTCCTCTAACGAATGGCTGGCGACTCCAATGCGAGCAGCGCAGGTGGAACAGTCTAGCCTGCGTGCCGCGAACGGCTCCTCGGCTAGAGCAGGTTCTCCCCGCCAAAGATGTCCGACACCGAAGAGTCTTCAAAAATGGCCGAAATTGCGTTCGCGACGATCGTCGCCACGGAGAGGATCTCCAGTTTCTCGAAGCGGCGCTCTGGACCGAGGGGCAGCGTATCGGTCACGATGACCCGACTCACGGGCGCGTTGAACAGTCGTTCCACGGCCGGCGGCGAGAACACGGCGTGCGTGGCCATCACCCAGATGTCCTCGGCGCCATGGGTCTTGAGCAGGTCACAGGCCGCGACAATGGTACCGGCCGTGTCAATCATGTCGTCGATCAGCACGCAGTGCCTGCCCGAGACGTCACCGACGATGTGACGCGCCTCGGCGATGTTGGTCGTGCCCCTTGGTCGGGTCTTGTGGACCAACGCCAAATCGCAACCCAAGTGTTGGGCGTATCGCTCGGCCACCTTCACCCGACCGGCGTCGGGGGCGACCACGACCATTTGATGGACGTCGGCGTTGGACTTCAGGTACTCCTCGAGCACGGGCGCCGCGACCAGGTGGTCGACCGGGATGTCGAAGAACCCCTGAATCTGACCGGAGTGAAAGTCGACCGACAAGACTCGATTGGCGCCTGCGGTCTGGAGCATGTCAGCGACAAGCTTGGCGGTGATGGGCTCTCGGCCGGCCGATTTTCGGTCCTGACGTGCGTATCCGTAATTCGGGATCACCGCGGTGATGCTCTTCGCCGACGCGCGTTTTGCCGCGTCGATCATGATGAGCTGTTCCATGACGGCATCATTCACCGGCGACGAGTGAGTCTGGATGATGAAGACGTGCGCACCACGTATCGACTCGTCGAAACGACAGTGGATCTCACCATTGGCGAATTCTCGAACATTCGCCTCGGTCAGCTCCACACCCAGCTTCGATGCAATGTCCAAAGCGAGGGCCGGATGGCAGCGTCCCGTGACGATGACCAAGCGACGCTTTGCGAGGGATTCCACGGCGCCAGCGTACAGGCTGAACCGAGGACGATCAGTGAGTTCGATAGTGGAAGGGGGTGACCAACTCGCCGGGCGCAATTCTGGTCCCGGGACCGAGAACGACGAACGAGGTCACCTTGGCTTCGGCTCCGATCGAAGCGTCCGTGGCCTCGACCATCGCGACCTGAGCGTTTTCTCCCACGCTCACGTCGCTCAAGATGGCGTTGGGGCCGATTTGGGCGCCCCGCTCGATCACACAATGTCCGCGAAGTACCGTGCCCGGTAGCAGCGAGACCTCGGGGGCCACGTCGACGTCAGCGTCGATATAGGTGTTGTGGGGATTCCAGATCGTCACCCCTCGCAGCATCCACTTCTCATTGATCCGCAGTCGCATGACCGCCTCGGCCCGAGCCAACTGCAGGCGGTCATTGACGCCCGCGGCCTCGCTGGGATCCTCCAACAGCATCGATTGGGTCAAGTGCCCCGCATCGTGCAACACGGCGACGAGATCGGTCAGGTAGTACTCGTTTTGCGAGTTCTGCCGATCGACGAGGCGCAGCGCCGGGCCGAGCAGACTTTCGCGAACGGCCATGATCGACGTATTGATCTCATGAATCGTGCGCTCCTCGCTCGAGGCGTCTCGCTCCTCCACAATTCGCGCCACCGCTCCACTCTTGGCGTGCACGATGCGCCCGTAGCCGGTGGGGTCGTCGACGATCGCACTCAGCACCGTCATCGCGGCGCCGCTTTGTCGATGCGTCTCGAGCAGTTGGGCAATGGTTGAGGGGCGAAGTAGTGGTGTGTCGCCGGGCAGGATCAAGACGTCGCCATCGCTCGCGCCCAGTTCGTCATCGATCGTCGGCAGGGCCACCGAGACGGCGTGACCCGTGCCCAGTTGCTCGGACTGCTCGACGAAGGTCAAATGGACATCGGTCCTGGCCCGTTCGGTCAGAGACTTCTCAACCCAGGTTGCGCCGTGACCCACCACGACCACGGTCGCGCGCACGTCGTCTTGAGCTGCGGCGTCGAGGACGTACATGACCATGGGCCGCCCACAGAGATGGTGCAGTGGCTTGGGACGCGACGAACGCATCCTCGTCCCTTCGCCCGCGGCGAGGATGACAACGCAAGTGGGCCGGTTCACCACCACATCTCTATCATCCATCTTCTACGATGCCAAGCGTGACCGATTACTCGTACGACGAATTCTCCATGTTCCACGAGAACCTGAGCGAATGGAACATCGACGTACCGATTCCCTTCGTGCGGCGATTCTTCGTGAGCGTTGACGGGCTTCGCCAGCTCAGTGGCCTCGCCTGGGGCAGTGACGCTCCTGAGCTCGTCTTGGTGCACGGCGGTGCCCAGAACGCCCACACCTTCGATACCGTCGCCCTCGCCCTGCAGCGCTCCCTGATCGCCCTCGACCTTCCCGGTCATGGTCACTCCGACGCCTCCCCCTATCCACATTCGGCGATCGTGAGCCACGCGAACGACGTGTCGAGGGCACTGGACCAACTCATTAGCCCACCACTGCCACTGGTGGGCATGTCGTTGGGTGGGCTGACCGCGCTGCTGGTCGCCCACGACCGGCCCGACCTCGTCCGCTCTCTGGTCTTGATCGATATCACTCCGGGAGTCAATAGCGAAAAGGCCCGCCACATCACCGACTTCGTCAACGGTCCCAGGACGTTCGAGAACTTCGACGCATTGCTGGCGCGAACGATCGAGCACAATCCGACCCGATCGGTGTCGTCGCTGCGGCGTGGCATCTTGCACAACGCCCTACAACAAAGTGACGGGACCTGGGTCTGGCGTCATCAACGTGACGTGCAGTCCCTGCTCGACGCCCCTGATTCGCGCGATCTCTGGCAGGCGCTCTCCGAATTGGAAATGCCCGTGACACTCCTGCGAGCGATGGGCACGGGCTCGGTCGTCGACGATGAGGACGAGGCGGAGTTCTTGCGGCGCCTACCCAGCGCCCGGGTGGTCCACGTGCGCGACTCGGGTCATTCGATTCAGGGCGACCAGCCCCTGGCTCTGGCCGCGCTCTTGAACCGCCTCTGTTTGCTCGACTGATGGCTGGCGGGGGAGGGCTCGAACCTCCAACCTACGGATTCAAAGTCCGCCGTTCTGCCAATTGAACTACCCGCCACTACGGTATTAGGGACCAATCTTCAAAGATTCTTAGCCAATAACTGGAGATGGTTAACACCAACCAGCAACACTAGAGGCTGGAGACCCATACTGAGAAAGCCGGCCCGTGACCACCGCCCCAAACCCGAACTCCTACATCGCCATCGTCGATGACGACGCAGCCATCCGCACCGCGTTGGGCCGCGCGCTGCGCATGGAGAACTACGACGTCGAGCTCTTCGACGACGGCGCGACCGCGCTCAAGGCAATACAACTGCGTGCTCCCGACGCTATCGTGCTCGATCTTCAACTACCCGACATCGACGGGCTCGAGATCTGCCGACGCATTCGCCGCTCTGGAGACATCACCCCGATTTTGATGTTGACCGCGCGTGATGCGGTCAACGACCGCGTCGCCGGGCTCGACGTTGGCGCCGATGACTATCTGGTCAAGCCCTTCGACCTCGCCGAACTACTGGCGCGTCTGCGCGCGCTGCTGCGTCGTCACAACGTGGGTGAAGGGGATAACGCCGTCCTGCGCTTCGAGGATCTGAGCCTGAACCCCCAGACTCGCGAGGTCCAACGCGCCAATCGGGCCGTCGAGCTCACGAAGATCGAGTTCGATCTGCTCGAACTCTTTCTCCAGCACCCTCGTCAGGTCCTCACCCGTGACCAGATCCTCGACTTGGTCTGGGGCTACAACTTCGATTCGGGCACCAACTCCTTGGCCGTCTACATTGGCTACCTGCGTCGCAAACTCGAAACTGAGGGTGAGACTCGCCTGATCCAGACCGTTCGCGGTGTGGGTTACGCACTTCGTGTCTCGTGACCTTTCGTTCACGGGTCATCGGTGCCACGCTGGGCGCGGCCGCGATCGCCGTCGTTCTCGCCTGCCTGGCCTCGTTCTTCACGACTCGTAATTCTCTGCTGCACTCGGTCGATGAGTCCCTGACGGCCCAAGCGGCCCAGTCCATCCCCTCGAGCGCCGCCGCCGGATCGAACGGCGACGACTACCGGATCGGGGCCTACGTCGTGCTCGTGCTCCCCAATGCTCAGACCGTGCCCGCAACGAGCGTGCCGATCGACTCGACGATCCTCGCGGTGGCCAGGGGTAACGGCCAACGGGTGCTGCGAAGCGTGAACGTGCGCGGACACTTCTATCGAGAGCTCATCATTGGTCTGCCTGCCGGATCGTTCGTCCAGGGCTCGACCGGTACGTACGTCACCAAGACCACGACGGCCGAGATCTTCATCATCGACATCACTGGACAGGTCGCCGAGCTACGCAACCTCGTTCGCACGCTGCTGCTCGTCGCGGCCGCCGGACTCTTGTTGGCCCTCACGTTGAGCTTCTTCATCGCGCGCGCCGCACTCCACCCACTCGAGGACGTGACCAACGAGATCGAGACGGTCGCGCAGACCAACGACATGGGCTATCGCCTCAACGAAGGTGACGACGACGAACTCGGTCGCCTCCGACGGGTCTTCAACCGCCTGCTCTCGACCGTCGAGAGCAGCCAAGCCCTCCAGCGACAGCTGGTTCTCGACGCGAGTCACGAACTTCGTACCCCGCTCACGTCGCTGCGCACCAACGCCCAAGTGCTCTCACGAGCCGGCCAGCTCGGCCCCGAGGACCTCGAACAGTTGACCGGGGACATGGTGACCCAAGTCGATGAGCTCGCGGCCCTCGTCACGGACCTGGGCGAGCTGGCTCGCGGCGAGCGCAGCGAGGGCGCCATTGAGTCACTGCGCCTCGACGAATGCGTTGACGAGTGCGTTGACACGGCCAAGACCTACGCGAGGATACGCGACATCACCATCGACTCCGAGGTCCACCAGTCGACAGTGCTCGGGCGTCGAGACCGACTGATTCGAGCCGTCTCCAACCTGCTCACCAATGCCATTAAATTCACTCCCCAGGGCGGGCACATCATGGTTCGTTCCAGCAGCGGCATGATCTCGGTCGGCGACAGCGGGCCGGGAATCAGTGACGAGGATCGCCCCCACGTCTTCGATCGCTTCTGGCGCTCACCTTCGGCCCGTGCACTGCCCGGTTCGGGGCTGGGGCTGTCGATCGTCGACCAAGTCGTCTCAGAACTCAACGGATCGGTCGTCGTCGATCGCGATCCCCTCCTCGGTGGCGCGAGATTCACCATTACCCTGCCCATCGCCGTCGATGACGCGACCGATAGGGCTGAAGGTCAGTTTTAGCCCATTTCTTAAGGTCACGGTGTCCTCGCCTTAGATTTCGATGGGAGGATAGAGGTCAACAAGGAATGGACGATGACCCCCACACGACGCACCCCCCAGCAGCGAGATCGACGATTCGCCAGAGTCCGTCGATTGACCCAAGCAGTACTCCTGACATCAGGCGTGGTCTCGGCGGTCCTGGTGGGCTACGTGGCGAGCGCGGCCAAACCGGTAGCCAAGACTACGGTGACCGTTCCGAGCACCCCCGCCACGACGGCACCGGCGACGAGCACCGGTTCGGGTACCTACACGCCGCCCAGCACCGCTGCAGTGACGACGACCACCGTTTGTACGTCGACGCCTTCGGGTACGGTGACTTGCTACTAGGCCGATGATGAAGTTCGAGATCTGGGGCCTGAGTGGCTCCTTGAACACCGAGTACGAGCACCAGATGCCCGATGCCGAGGCCTGCCTCTGGCGGCGCATCAACGCCTTTGACGCCGCGTGCAATCGATTCCGATCCGACTCGGAGATTTCACGACTGAACGCCCAAGGTGGTGGCGTCGTGGCCATCAGCGAGACCCTGGAGAACGCCATCGATGCGGCGCTGGTGGCCGGTGAGGTGACCGGTGGGCTCTGTGACCCGACGGTTCTCCCCGCACTGTTGGCTCTCGGATACGACCGCGACTACGACGAACTTCGCCAGGCGAAGGACGTGCACGCGTCGACACCGGTGATTCCATTGGGGCTCTCGGCGATCCACCTCGATCGAGAGCGACACACCGTCGAGCTCGATCCGCGCTGTCAACTGGACCTCGGTTCGAGTGCGAAGGCCCTGATCGCCGACCTCGTGGCCGACGACGTCGCCCCCACGGGTGGTGTGGTCGTCGAGTTCGGAGGCGACGTCGCGGTACGCGGACACGGACCCGAAGGCAATTGGGTCATCGGTGTGAGCGATTCGCTCTTCGTCAGTGGCCGAGAACCTCGAATCAGCCTCGCCTTCGGAGGCGTGGCCACGTCTTCGATCGCCACGCGGACCTGGCGAGTGGACGGACGTGAGGTCAACCACATCATCGACCCACGAACCGGTACGAACGCCGAGAGCGTCTACTCGACGGTCTCGGTCACGGCCGCGAGCTGCGTGTTGGCCAACGCCTTCGCCACCGCATCGCTGCTCTGGAGCGACCAAGCGGGTTACCACATTGCCCAAGCGGGGTGGTCCGGACGACTCGTGCGCCACGACGGTACGGTTGAGTACGTGGGTGGGTGGCCCCCGGATGAGGAGTTCTCCCTATGATTGGCGCTTTGACTTCACCGTACTTCTGGTACACGACCCGCGCGACGGGCATGGTGACGTTGATCCTGTTCACCCTGGTGGTCTCGCTCGGAACCCTGGTCGCCAATCGAATCGGCGGCACGATTGTCGGACGCTTCGAGGTGAACGAGCTGCATCGATCGATCTCGATCATCGCGATGGTCTTCCTCGTCATCCATATCATGACCACCGTCGTTGACAGTTTCGTGCCCACGGGCTGGATCTCGATCTTCATCCCGATGACCTCGGCCTACCGGCGAATACCGATCGGGATTGGAACGGTCGCTTTTGACCTGCTCCTCGCCGTTTGGATATCGAGCCTGCTCAAGGTGCGCATTGCCAATCGGTCCTGGCGCTTCATCCACTGGTTCAGCTGGATCGCCTTCGCCACGGCCATCGTGCACGCCTACACCTCGGGCACCGACACGCGAAAGGGCCTTGGTTTGATCGTCGTGGTCGTGTGCGCCGGAGTCGTCGCCGGCGCAGGAATGTGGCGTTTCCTGGGACGCCCATCTCGCGCCGCTGGTCGCACCGCGCTGACGCCTTTGGCCTCTTCACGCCAAGCGACGACCTCGAATCGAGCGACCGACAAGAGCGCTTCAGTGACCACTGGCGCGCTGACGCGCGCGTCCACAGCCAACGCGCAAGATCGAACCGGGTTCACTCGAGCGCCCCGACCGAGTTCTAAGAACCGAGAGCGCCGTTGATCTCCTCGGACTCTCTGCCACGTCTACTCCACGGTTCTTCGGGGCGTCCGCTCACGCTCGCCCAGCACGAAGAGACCTTCGCCATCAGCCAGCGACGCGAGGGCACGATCCTCGACCATCTCGAAGCCTCGGGTCTGACCGGACGCGGTGGAGCGGCCTTCCCCACCGCTCGCAAGGTTCGACTCATCCACGACCAACGCGGCCACAACAAGTTCGTCGTCGTCAATGCAATGGAGGGTGAGCCCGCTTCGCACAAGGACCGAACGCTCCTGGGGGCCAATCCCCACCTCGTTCTCGACGGCGCCGAATATCTCGCGGCCATGGTCGGGGCGAACAATATCGCCGTCGCAGTGGCGCGAGATAACCCGATCGTCGTCAACCACCTCGAACGCGCCATCCACGAACGTTCGAGAAGGAGTCTGCGCGGCCCCAAGATCGAACTGCACACCCCGCCCTGGCGCTACGTCGCGGGTGAGGAGTCGGCATTGGTCAATTGGCTCGACGACAACCAATCGCTCCCCCAGTACCGACCTCGTCGTCCGACGATCTTGCGTATCGGTCATGGACCGGTCCTGGTCGACAATGCCGAGACCTGCGCCAATGTGGGGCTCATCGGACGATTCGGCGCCGAATGGTGGCGCGGTTTGGGCACCCGCGAGAGTCCGGGCACGGTACTGGTGTCGATCACCGGTGCCGTGACGCGTCCGACGGTGCTCGAAGCATCGCTGGGCAGTTCACTCCGTTCGATTTTGGCCACCGGCGGCGCTGACCCCAACCCCCAGGCCCTGTTGATGGGTGGCTACGGCGGAGCCTGGATCAGTGGGGACCGCTTGGACATTGCCTATTCGAACCAGTCCCTCCAGGAGATCGGTGCAACGGTGGGCGCCGGGATCATCATCGTTCTTCCGAGAGATGGCTGCGGACTGGTCGAGACCCAGCGGATCGCGCACTGGATGGCCAACGAGAGTGCCCGCCAGTGCGGCCCGTGCGCCTTTGGTCTACCGGCCCTTGCCGAAGACCTCTCCCAGCTGACCCACAACTCGCGTGAACCCCAGGCGGTCTTCAAGCGAATCGTCGAACGCTGCGGGGTGATCGAGAACCGCGGAGCCTGTCGCCACCCTGACGGCGTCATCCGTCTGATCCGTTCGGCGCTCGACGTGTTCTCTGAAGACATCGCCAATCACATGCGAGGCGCGCCGTGCTCCGCGTCGCGCTCCAACGCGCACTTCGCCACCGTACCGGCGCTCGAGCGCGAAGAGGAACTCATATGGGAATGAGACGTCGAGTCGGCGGGTTCGTCCTGCGGGTCAACCCGATCCTCTGTGACGGTTTTGGACACTGTCACGAACTTGCGCCCGAGCTGGTGAACATCGATGAGTGGGGATATCCGATCATCGAGGTCACCCCGACACCACTGGCCGACGTGAGCATCCTGGAATCGGCTCGCTACGCCGTGCGGGGCTGTCCACGTCAAGCGTTGCGAATCGAGCGGGTCACCGAACAGTCGTGACGTCGATGAGCTCGATGCGGTTGCCGACCGGGTCGAGCACGTGGCAACGTCGCGTCCCCGCAATCTCATCGTTCTCGAGCACCTCAACCTCGGCCGCGCGCAGCCGTTCCAACAGGTCGTCGTAACCATCGATCGCCAGGGCCGGATGGGCCTTACGAGCGGGGCGAAAATCGCCTTCGACACCCAGGTGTACCTGGACGTCGTCGCGCCGGTACCAACGCCCACCGCGAAGTTCGAGCACGGGCGGTTTGGTCTGGACGGCGAATCCCAAAAGGCCGACGTAGAAGCCATCACAGAGCTCCTCAGCACCGACCGGTATCGCCAATTGCACGTGATCGAGTTGCCATCGCGTCATGTTCCCCTCCCCGAAAAGAGCCTCTCTCGAAAACCTAGTAAGGTTCTACGAGCCATGGGATCATTAATCAAGAAGCGCCGTAAGCGCATGCGCAAGAAGAAGCACAAGAAGATGCTGAAGCGAACCCGCTTCCAGCGTCGCGCCGCCGGTAAATAACGTCCTAGCGCATTAGCGCGGCGATGTAAGGGCTTGGCGAATTCGAATCGTGCCATCGGGACCGGGCACGTCCCACGACGTCTGCCCCTCTCGCACGTGACCCTCGAGAAACATCGTCGAACCCGATCCGGCCAGTTCCACGTCAGGGGAGAACTCGGCGCGCAACCACGACAAGGCGCGCCGCACTCGCGGTTCCACCAGTCCAGCGGCGTGCTCGAGATGGTTTCGAGCCACGGTACTTCCCTCGATCTCGTCGAAAGCGGCGAAGCAGTCACTCGTACTGACCGAGAATCCAGGCATGAACAAGGTCACGCGACGAAGCTCGAACGCCAGGGGCGTCAGTAGCTCGCCCACGCCTTCGACGAGCGCTCGTCCGCCCAATTGGCAAAACGGTACATCGGCGCCCAGACCCAGTGCGACTTGACTCGAGACCCCGCCGGCCCATCGCAAGATGGCGGCCGCGTCCGCACTGCCTCCGCCCAGTCCCCCACCCGTGGGGATCACCTTGGTCACGTGCACCCCAGCTCGACGTTGCACCAGGTGCAGCGCACGCGTGACCAGATTCGTCTCGTCGGCCTCGAGTTCAGGATTGGGCGGATCGAATCGCAGATAGTCGCCCGCATCGTCGATTGCCAACAGATCGGCGAAATCGAGGGTCACCATCTCACTTCTCAGTTCGTGATAGCCGTCGGAGCGGCGCCCGACGATTTCGAGATACCACGTCAGTTTCGCCGGGGCCAGGACGGTGCTCACCTCGAACGGGCCAGTCGAGCGAACTCTTCCAGGGTGAGTTCCTCAGGGCGACGCGTCTCGGCGATATCGGCACGTTCAAAGACACCGTCGGTGACCCAGTCTGCGAGGGAGCGACGGATCATCTTGCGTCGGTGGGCGAACGATGTCCGGATCACCTCGAACAGGGCGGACTCGCTGACTTCGTCGGGGTCGATACGAACCTTCTCTCTTCGAACCACCGAAACCAGCGCGGAGTCCACGTTGGGTCGAGGCATGAACACGTTTGGACCGACCTTGCCGACCACCCGGGCGTCGGCGAAGTATTGGAGGCGCAGCGATACCGCCCCGTAGGCATCATCGCCCGCCTGGGCCGCGAAGCGCTCACCGACCTCCTTTTGGACCATGACCAGCATCCGGCGGATGAGGGGCTGGGTCTCGAGGAGGTGCAGGACCAGGGGTGTGGCGACGTTGTACGGCAGGTTGGCGACCACGACGGCCTCGGAACCCTCGAGCACGGTGTCGTAGTCCGCGTTCAGCGCATCGGCGTGGTAGACGCGTACGCCGTGGGGTGCGACCACTTGCTCGAGCGGCTCAATCAGGTACCGGTCGACCTCCATGGCCCTGACTTCGGCGCCGGTCTCGACCAATGCGAGCGTCAACGAGCCGAGGCCCGCACCAATTTCGAGAACCAGGTCACCCGGACCCACATCGGCGAGACGAGCGATCCGTCGAACCGTGTTGGCATCGATGACGAAGTTCTGACCCAACGCTCGAGACGCTCGAAGACCGTGAGACTCCATCAGGGCCACGAGTTCACTGCGGGTGTGGGTCACCAGGTGACTCGTACCAGGATCACGCCCTGAGCCAATGGTGCCAGCTGACTGAACTGGGACTCGGCGAGGTCGACCACCCGGTTACCGTGCGACGCTTCTCGATCGTTGACCACGCAGTGCACACTGCGCCCGGTGGCGAGGTCTCGAATGGTCACACGGGTCCCCATGGGCAAGTACCACGTCGCACAGTAACCCGGCGCGTCGTTGTACCACGTCGCGATTCCAACGCGGTAGCGAACGGGTCGTTTCTTCACGGTGGTCGTCGTGACCGGAACGGTCGTGCTGGTCGTCGTGGTAGGCGCCGTCGTCGTCGTCTCTCCCGGGTAGGTGGTGGTCGTTGACGCAATCGTCGACGTGGTCGAAGTGGTCGCCGCTGGCGAGGATCGAATCACCGGTTTCTTCTTGGGCTTGGGCTTGGGCTTGGCACTGATCTTGACCAGGGCCTTGACGAGCGGTCGATGGGTGCTCACACTCACCACCACCTGGGAGTGCCACTTGACCAGCGTGCCCGCAGGAGGCGATTGGTGCAGGGCCACGACCCAATGGCCCGTACTGCTGCCTGGTCCAACGGTGACGAAATAGAGCGAAGCGCGTCTCATAGCGGAGAAGACTTGGGCCTTGGAGAGACCGACGAGGCGCGGAACCCTCCTGGGACCGGTGGGTGACTGCGTGGTCGTGGTGAGGACTATCTGTGAGTGCCAGGCCACGACCACTCCCGCGGCGGGCGACTGGGCCACGACCGAGACCCACTTCCCATCGGAACTTCCCGGTCCCCTGGTCACGAAGTAGAGTCCGTCGGCCCTCATGAGCGCGAAGACCCGGGCCTTGGAGAGACCGACGAGGCGCGGAACGTGTACCGGCGCGTGCCCGCTAACGGCACCGACGTGCACGGGCGGCGCCATAACCATTGACGCGACCATCACGGTCGTCACGGCCAGAAGTGACAACGGGCGCAGGAACGCCCGTTGGAATGATGCCCTCAGATCTCCGCCCTCCATCAGGCCCACGGGTTTTCAACAGCCTTCCCGATCAACAACGCTAGGCAAGGGTGTGGCCCGTGGCAACTCGATTGCTTAAAAAACTTAACAATCCCTGATCATCGGTAATTTATGCTGAAGGTATCTGAAAGAGTCGAGCGGTGTTGGACGCCGTGGCATCTCGAACCTCGGTGAAGCTCTCACCTCGGAGTTCGGCCACGAACTCTCCCACGACGCTGACGTACGCCGGTTCGTTCTTCTTTCCGCGATACGGAACCGGTGCCAGGAAGGGGGCATCGGTCTCGACGTGGAGACGCTCCAGGGGGACCATCAAGACGGCTTCACGCAGGAGGGCTGCGTTCTTGAAGGTGACCACACCCGAGATCGAGATGTCGCAACCCAACTCGAGACAACCCTGGACTTCATCGGGATTGCCCGTGAAACAGTGGATCACCGTTCGCGCAGGAACCCCCTCACTTCGCAAGACGTCGAACAAGTCGTCGAAGGCATCACGGGCGTGGATCACCAAGGCGAGGTCGAGCACGTGAGCGAGTTGGATCTGGGTCGCGAAGGCGCGACGTTGAGCATCTCGAGGTGAGTGCTCGTAGTAGTAGTCGAGTCCGCATTCACCGATTCCCACGAGTTTGGGGTGCCCAGCTTGAGCGAGTTCGACAATGGGCTCGATCGGATCCAGGGCCGAATGTGGGTGAAGACCGACGGTGGCGTAGATGTCCACGGGTCCACCGATCTGGGTGATCGCCAGTGCCTCCTTGGACGTGGTGATCTCCGTACCGATCACCACGACCCGATTCACGCCCGCCTCGGAGGCGCGCGTGAGGACCTCCAGTGCGTCACCAACGACTTCGGCGTCACCGGAGAGAAACCGGTCCTGAAGGTGACAGTGTGCGTCGGTCCAGTGACTCATTGATCGCTCGCGATCCGCGGAAAGAGTGGTGCCCCTCGCACGATCGACGTGGATCCGCGGTAGCGTCCCCAGACCGCGCTCGACTCGAAGAGCTCCGCGTCTGGCGAGCCCGAGAGTCCAATTCGTCGCCAGATCTCGCGACACACCTCGGGCATCGCCGGCGAGGCGAGTACCGCGACGAGCCGTATTGCCTCGAGCGCGTCACCGATGACGCCTTGGAGGGCGTCTCCCGGCTCCATCTTCCAGGGCGCATGTTGTTCGAGATAGGCATTGGTGGCTCCGATGAGCCCCCACGTCGCCTCGAGAGCACTTTGGGGACTGAAGCGCTCCCAAGCGCCCGCGGCGTTGACGAGCGCTTCTTCGGCCAAAGGTCGCAGTGAGGAGTCGCTCCGGGGAACGGGACCGATACCGTCACACTTGGTGGCCACGATGGTGGTGACCCGGGCGACCAGATTACCCAGATTGTTGGCGAGATCGGTGTTGTAGCGCTGCGTGATCCCTTCGAGGGAGAACTCGCCGTCATTGCCGAGCGAGGTCTCGCGCAACAGGTAATAACGAATCGGATCGACACCGTACTCACTCGTGAGCACGACCGGTGAGATATCGGTGAGGCGCACGGCACCCTCGGCGGCCATGGTCTTGGACAACTTCTGGCCCCCCACGAGCAGCCAGCCGTGAACTTGCACGTGCGAAGGGGGCTCGAGCCCCGCGGCCATGCACATCGCGGGCCACCAAACGCAGTGGAAGCGGATGATCTCCTTGCCGATGAGGTGGTGCGAGGAGGGCCACCACCGGACGACCTCTTCGTCGTTGCGACCGTAGCCGATGCCGGTCAAATAATTGATCAGGGCGTCGTACCAAACATAGAAGACGTGATTCGCGTCCCACGGGACGGGCACGCCCCAGGAGATCGACGTACGGGTGATCGAGATGTCGCGAAGACCGCCCTTGATGAACGAAAGGGCCTCATTACGCTTGGTCTCGGGCGTGACGAAACCGGGATGCTCCTCGTAGTAGGAGATCAGTCGATCCTCGAAGGCGCTCAATTTGAAGAACCAGTTCTCCTCTTCCATCTCGATCAGGGCACGGCCGTGAATCGGGCACCTTCCGTCCACGCTTGATTCGATCGTGAAATAGTCCTCGCAACTGACGCAGTACAGACCCTTATAGGTGTCCTTGTAGATGTAACCGTTGTCGTGGATGGTGGAGAGGAACTTCTGAACGCTCTCGTAGTGACGGGGCTCCGTCGTTCTGATGAAATCGTCGTAACTGATTCCCAGCGCGTCCCAGGCCTCGCGAAATCTTGCGGAGGTCTGATCGGTCCACGCCTGGGGCGACATCTCGTTCTTGGCGGCCGCATCAGCCACTTTCTGTCCGTGCTCATCAGTTCCGGTCAGGAACTTCGTCTCGTCGCCGACCAAACGATGCCAGCGCGCGAGTGAGTCAGCGTTCACCGTGCAGTAGGCGTGACCAACGTGCGGGGCATCGTTGACGTAATAGATCGGGGTAGTGATGTAGAAGCGACCCATCCATCAAGGGTACCGACTCAAGGGCCATCGTCCGAGCGAGACTCCAGCGCCACTCGATAGACGACCCGCCTGGCGACACCCAGTGACGTCGCCACGAAGTCCACCGCGTCGCGAGTCGTAGCACCTTGGGCGACCTGTTCGCGCAGGGCCCGGGCCAACGTTGCATCAGTGACGATGGGCGCATCCTTCGCCCCTTCGATCACCACGACGATCTCTCCAATGAGCGCTCCCCCGGCGACGAAGTCCGCCACCTCGTCAAGAGTGCCCCGAATCACTTCTTCATGAAGCTTGGTCATCTCACGCGCCACGGCCACGCGGCGCTCACCAAAGCGCCCTCGCATCTCGTTGAGGGTGTTGCCAATGCGCTGGGGCGACTCGAAAAAGACGATGGTGCGAGGTTCGTTCGTCCATTGGGCGTAGAACTTCTCGCGCTCGCCCACCTTGCGGGGCAAGAAGCCCTCCATGCAGAATCTCTCGGTGTCGAGGCCACTGATACTCAACGCCGCGATCACGGCGGACGGTCCGGGTGCGGTGGTGACTTTGAGTCGCGCCTGGGCGACGGCGCCGACCACGCGGCTGCCCGGATCGCTGATCCCGGGCGTGCCGGCGTCACTGATCAGAACCACCAGCAGACCTCGGCGAACCTGGTCGACGATCTCAGCGCACTGGGACGCCTCGTTGTGCTGGTGTAGGGCACGCAGCCGGGCATTGACGCTTATCGCATTGGCGCTGAAGAGGGTGCTCGATCGGCGGGTGTCTTCGCAGTAGACAACGTCCGCTCGCGCGAGCAGCTCCAGAGCACGTTTGGAGATATCGCCGAGATTGCCCAGGGGCGTGGCCACCACCACGAGCTCCCCGCTCGCTCCTGTGGGTTCGTTCACTGCGCTCACCTCGTTTGGCTTCTAGGGCGTTGCACCTACTAAGATTGTCACCTATGTCGAAGCGGACCGTAAAGCGCAAGTTACGCGCAAAGAAGAAGGCCAACCACGGCAAGAAGCCGAACTGCGGTCGCGGCTAGGGCCGTCGCCGCTACAGCGCACCGTCCCACCCGCAACCGCGTTGCGTCAAGAGTTCGCTCAGTTGCGTGGGCGTGTCGCTGATGAGTCCGTCCACTCCCAAATCGAGGAGTCGTCGCATCTCATCGAGTTCGTTGACCGTCCAGACGTGTACCGCGACGCCCATCTCGTGGGCCACGTCGACGAAACGTTCACTGACGACCTCGATGTCGGCGAACCTGGCCGGAACCTGCAGAACTTGGGCCGGCGGGACCACGGGGTGCCCATCGAGTGAGTAAAAGAAGGCGGAGACTTCCCCCGTGGCCGCTGACGTCGCCACTTCGGGGGCTAACTGCCTGAATCGAACGATGGCTCGATCGTGGAACGAAGCGACAATCACCGAATCCGTTCGCTCGAGTCGTCGAAGTTCTCGGGCCAGGAGCTCTTCGTAGGGCTCCACCTCGGGATCGGTCTGTTTGATGTCCAAGTTCAACAAGACCCCGGGAAAGGTACGGGCCACCTCTTCAAGGGTGACGATGGAGAATCTCAGGTCTCGAGGGGCTAGGCCGCGATAGGGGTAGTGAGCCGGGGAGAGACCTGGACTCACGGTCTCGCCTGGCGACCACCAAAAAGCGTTGTCCATCTGACGTAACTCATCGAGTGACAGGCCCGCGATGGCCCCGCGGTGCGCCGTCGTTCGCTCCACCGTCGAATCATGACAGACGACTATTCGACGATCACTCGTCGCATGCACGTCAAGTTCGATGGCGCTACAGCCAACATCGAGTGCGTGGGCAATCGCTGCCAACGTCGAGGAGGGCCCTTCGTAGGACCCACCCTGGTGAGCGAAGGCGATCACGCGCCGCTCCAACCAAACGTTGGTCACACTGAGCTGTTCTGGTCGGGATAGATCTTCAAGCGCATGCGGTACTCCAAGTAGAAAGCGAGCCCCGGGACGAAACCGGCGAAGAACATCAGCGCCAGGAGCGCCACATTCAATTTGAACTTCAGGACCAATTGAAAGCACATGATCATGTAGAGCGGATACAAGATCACGCCGTGCACCAGGCCGTCGACCCTCACGAACAGTTGCAGATGCTGCCAAAGGTTCAAGTCCACGGCGTGCAGCAACAGGGTGGCGAAGAGCGACAACAAAGTCGTACCAGTGATGAAGGACATCCAGCGATATCGAAGGAACACCGGACTCATCAGTGTCCCCAAAGTTTCTTCTTGGGTTTGGTGGCGAGTCCCGCCAAGTGGTCGTTGTAGGCCGCGAGCTGAGGGTCTTCGAAACTCTTGTTGGCCTCTCGTAAGGCTCGGGCCTCCGCGCGACGCATCTCTTCGTACTCTCGTCGAGCCTGTTCTTCTTCCTCGGTGACCTTTTCCATGTTGAGCAGCGCATACCAGCCCAGCACGCCAAAGATCGCGAAGACCGGCCACTCGATCGCGTAGAAGTAGCTCAGGGAGTTCCCTTGTGCGGCACGTCCCACCTGCCACCACGCGGCGTACGCACATACTGCTATCCACG
>JABEUR010000099.1 GCA_013044405.1 Acidimicrobiaceae bacterium
GGAAACGTCAGCCAGCCGCAGTCCGCGGTGCACCAGTAGACGTCATCGGGACCGAGGTCGAGCGACATCTTGACGTTGTGATACGTGCCTACGAGGAAGCCCAGCCCGCTGTGCACGAGTCCCTTGGGCTTGGCGCTGGTGCCGCTGGTGTAGATGATGAATCCGGGATCGTTGGCTTCGAGGTCGAGCGCGGGGGCGAGGCTCGTGGTCGCGCCGAGCAGTTCGTCGTAGTAACGGTCGCGAGGAGAGGTCATCGAGACGTCGGGGTTGGCGCTTCGACGAACGACGATGACGTTGGTCACGCTGGGCAGACGTGGAAGAACCTGGTCGAGGGTGGCCTTGAGCGCAATCGGCTTGCCTCGACGGAAGGTCTCGTCGGCGGTGACCACGATCTTCGCCTCGGTGTCGAAGACCCGGTCCGCGAGCGCGTCTGGCGAGAAGCCTGAGAAGATGATGTTGTAGATAGCGCCGATGCGTAGGCAGCCGTGCACCACGGCGAAAGTCTCCAAGAGGTTGGGGAGGTAGATCGCCACGACGTCACCCTTTTGCACGCCTAGCTCGACGAGCGCTTGGGCGAAGCGAGCCGTGTGATCGGCGAATTCGGCGTAGGTCCAGGTGCGCTGGGAGCCGTCTTCGCCGATCCAGTGCACCGCCACCTTGTCGGGCTTGGTGCGGGCGTGACGGTCGACGCAGTTGACACTGACGTTGCCCATCGCGCCCGGGAAGTAGGTGAACCCTTGAGCGAGGTCTCCCGTCATCGCAGGAGACGGCGGCCATCCACTCGACCATTCGAGGTCACTGGCCACTTGCGCCCAGTACGCACCGAGATCTTGCATTGAACGCTGATAGAGCGCTGAATACTCTTGCGGTGTCGATATGGGCAGTCGACCAGAAGGCGGATGCGGTGGTGCCACCAAGTTCGATTCTCGAACCATCGGCGGGAACTGGGTGAGATCCGCTTCGCGCTGCGCACCGCTGAATGACTCTTTACTCATCGTCAACCGCCCCTCGTCACTGACTCGTACCAATTCTTCGCGCCACCGTTGGTTCTCTCGACGGTCAGTCGCCTTCGAATACGACGCTAGTCCTGGCAGCGCCATTCGAGGTGTGGCGCCGAGGTGTTCCATTCGTTTTTCAACGGGTCCAGATAATTGTGGGCCCAACACGATGGGTCATGGGCTGCATCCGCGCAGCGAGACGACACGCTATGGACCAGGAAGTCCAAGGTGGTTGATAGGGGTTCGTCGCCTCCTCCAACTGAGGCAACGTGGTCTGCGCGATCGAACGACCAGGGGCCAGAATTCAGATGGAGGATTCGTATGGATGGACCAGGCTCATGTATTGGCTCGCGGCGCGGCACTTCGACTTTCGAGAGGCTGGTCGGTCATAGCGAGAAACAAGACGACAGTGCTCTGACTGGGGTGCACTTGTGATACCACAGAGGTGCTGACCTCGATGTAGTCAATAGTTGCTTTGGAGCAACCGAAGAGGGTAGAGTCGAATTGTCACTCTTCTAACTGTAGTTACTGAGGAGCACGTGGGAAACGCGACGTGTTCGAGAAGTACGAGGCGCACCGAGAAAGCGGGTTGAAATGTCGGATCGTGACGATCAGATCCAGGGACTCCTGGACAAGCAAGCCATCACCGAGGTACTCACGAAGTACTTTCGCTCGGTGGATCGTGGTGACGTTGAGACGTTGCGCTCGTGCTACTTGGATGGGGCCACCGAGGACCATGGCGGCCTTTGGGAGGGACCGGCCGAGCAGTACGTCGAGAGTATCGCCGCGAGCGTGACCCATCCCAAGAGCCTCACGAGCCACGTGCTGAGCAACGTTCTGATCGATCTCGATGGCGACGTCGCGAATGTTGAATCGTACGCGACGACCTTTGCGCGAGTGAAGAGCGACGGTGAGCGCTACGACTGTTTCGTGGGTGCACGGATCATTGACCGAATGGAGCGACGCGACGGGCGATGGGGAATCGCCCATCGCCAACTCCTGTGGGAGTGGAATCTGGACGCTGCGACCAACGAAACCTGGGTTCGCGGCTACCTGACCCCAGACGTGACCCGGATGCGACACGGTTTGAAGTTCCCCGACGATCCGGCCTTTCGTCGTTAGCTGTGGGCAGCGCGCAGGATTTCTGGCCAATTAATAGTGACTCCTGTTATTGTAGAGAAAGCAATCAGTTTGGGGGTGCGCCATGGGAACGACCGGCGTGTGGATAGCGGGCAGTTATCAATCAGACTTCTCCAGGAATCTTCTGCGAGAGGGCCTCGAAGTCTCAGATCTCGTCGCCGAGGTCGTCAACGGTACCCTCGAAGACGCCCAGGTGGACGCTGGAGCCGTTCAGTCCATCCATGTGGGGAACGCGTTCGGCCAACTCTTCAACGGCCAGGGGCAGTTGGGAGCGATGCCGGCGACGCTCGATGATCGATTCTGGGGTCTTCCAGGTGCGCGCCACGAGGCGGCGTGCGCTTCGGGCTCAGTCGCAGTCTTGGCGGCGATGGCTGAGCTGGAAGCTGGGCGATACGACTGCGTGCTGGTACTTGGGATCGAACAGGAGCGCAATGTACCTGGTTCCGATGCGCCGCGCCACCTTGGCGCCGCCGCGTGGGTCGGGCACGAGGGTGGTGACGCCAAATTCATGTGGCCCTACATGTTCAGTCAGATCGGCGACGAGTACCAGCGCCGCTACGGGCTTGATGACGAGCATCTTCACGCCATCGCCGAGTTGAACACCCGAAATGCGAGGTCCAATCCGCTCGCCCAGACGCGTGCGTGGAACTTCACTGACGCCAGTTTCAGTGACAGCGACGTGGAGAACCCGATCGTCGAGGGTCGACTGCGGCGAACCGACTGTAGTCAGGTGACCGACGGCGGTGCGGGTGTACTGCTCGTCTCTGATCGATTTCGAGAACTGGCGAAGTCGCGACGCGAGTCAGCGCGCATCATGGGTTGGGCTCACGCCACCGCGGGCCTTGATCTCGAACAGAAGTTGGTTCGTAGCCGCAACGAGACTCACGTATTTCCCCACGTTCGCCAAGTGGCGAGTCAGGCACTCGAACGGGCCGGTATTGGCGACGTGCACGAGTTAGACGGCATCGAGGTCCACGACTGCTTCTCGATGTCGGAGTACGTGGCGATTGACCACTTCGGGATCACCGGTCCCGGTGAGAGTTGGAAGGCGATCGAGAACGGTGATCTCGAGAAGAACGGGGCGATCCCCATCAACCCCAGCGGCGGCCTTATCGGAATCGGACACCCGGTGGGCGCGACCGGTGTACGGATGTTGCACGACGCCTCTCGTCAGGTGACCGGACGCGCCCAGGACTGCCAGGTCGAAGGAGCCAGCCGATTTGCAACCCTCAACATCGGAGGCAGCCTGACAACGACGGTGAGTTTCGTCGTTGGTAGCGGCCAAGACTGACCGCTACATCAGACGTAACGTTCCGCCACATTCGGAAAGGAAAATCGGAGAATGGACATTTCAGTAGTGGCCAACGTGCTTTCAACGTTGCCTGAGGACGATGATCACCCGTATCGAACCGGGCCATGGCGACCCCAGAACCGAGAGTTCGACGCCGAAGACCTCGCCGTCGAGGGAGAGTTGCCCGAGGACCTGAACGGCGTCTACCTTCGCAATACCGAGAACCCGGTTCATCCGGCACTGGTGCGCTACCACCCCTTTGACGGTGACGGCATGATCCACATGACGTCGTTTCGCGACGGTCAGGCAACTTATCGCAATCGCTTCGTCAAGACCGACGGTTTTCGAGCCGAGCAGGACGCGGGAGGTCCACTGTGGGCCGGCATCGCCGAGAGTCCGGCTCTCTCCGTTCGAAGGGATGGGTGGGGGGCGCGCGGCCTGCTCAAGGACGCCTCCTCGACCGACGTCATCGTGCACGCCGGGGTCGCCGTGACCAGTTTCTGGCAGTGTGGCGACCTCTACCGTCTCGATCCGCTGACGCTCGAGGATCTGGGCAAGGAGAGTTGGGGTGGGGCCTACCCCTCGGACGTTGGCGTGTCCGCCCATACCAAGGTTGACGAGCATACCGGTGAGCTACTGTTCTTCAACTATTCGACCAAGCCACCGTTCCTGCACTACGGGGTGGTCGACGCGGGGCGTCACCTGGTGCACTATGTGCCCATCGAGATCCCCGGCGCGCGTCTTCCCCACGACATGACCTTCACCGAGAACTACGCCATCTTGAACGACCTTCCGCTGTTCTGGGATCCCGATCTGATCAAGCAAGGTCATTACGTGTCGCGCCTCCACCGAGACGTGCCCTCAAGACTGGGCGTGATCCCACGGCGAGGTGGCTCTGAGACGATCAAGTGGTTCGAATTCGATCCCACGTACGTGTTGCACTGGACGAACGCCTGGGAGGACGGTGACGAGATCGTGGTCGAAGGCTTCTTCCAGGGTTGTCCCGAACCCAAGGAGTCCAGTCCAGACGGGCCGTCATCTCGAATGTTCCGATTCCTGGCTCAAGACATGTTGCAGACTCGCCTGCACCGTTGGCGGATGAACTTGGTGTCGGGTGTGATCAAGGAAGAGGACTTGACTTCGACCTGCAGTGAGTTCGGAGTCATCAACGCCAACTACGCCGGTCGACCGTCGCGCTACGTCTACGCTGCGACGAACCGACCCGGCTGGTTTCTGTTCAACGGTTTCGTCAAGCACGACACCTTGTCCGCCAGCGAAGTTCGGGTCGAACTCGACGAGGGCGTCTACTGCAGTGAGATCGGGGTCGCACCCAAGGTCGGCCGCTTTGGTGAAGATGACGTCTACCTCGTGACCTATACCGTCGACATGAATCGGGACCTTTCTGAGTGCGTGGTCTACGACGGCGCCGATGTCGCGGCTGGTCCGGTGGCCAAAGTACGCCTGCCCGAGCGCCTGTCCAGTGGCACGCACAGTTGCTGGGCTCAGGGATCGAATCTTTTGGGTTGGTAGTTGCAAGTCCATAGAGATTTAATGTCCGGTTGGTAGGTCGCTGCTTGGTTCACAGACCGTTCCATCAGCGTGTCCTCATTTGACGACCCGATCCCGATGGTTGGTGAGGGCTCAACGCGAAGAGTCGGGTCGCACTGAATCCGTCGCTGGTCCGACCTGAGGGTTCCACGCAGGGGCCAACGTCGAGCCATCGATCGATTTGTCTCGTCGAACATTATTTCGACACCAGCGACCGCGACCCAATGATCGTCGGCGACTTGTTCCAGGAAAGCCGGGTCTCGAACCCATACGACGAACCAGACCTCGGCGAGTTGCTTGACACGTCGCTCGACTGGTCCTGCGCGAAGGTCGGCGAACACGAGAAGTTCACGTCATCGGACTCATGGATCAGGGCCGTCGTCGTGAAGATCTCTCACGGTGCGCTGCCCACATCCTGGCGGAGCGCAGCGACCTCATGGAGCTATGGGCACTGACGCATCTCACGCGACGAGTATCTCGCTTGCCCCTTCACCCACGCAGCTTGCGAAGGGGCTCGGTAGTATGGTTGGTTCGATGAGCGGCACGTCGATGGCCATGGAGTTTCGTTGCGCCATGACGAGCGTGGATGAGTGCCGGTAGTGGCGGTATTCACGTCCAGTGAGACCTCTGAAGGAGGCGAGAACTCGCTCGCCGTGGCGTTGGGCCTCCTCGGAGACGAGTGGAACCTCCTCATCATCCGTATGGCCTTTCTGGGGGCCCGTCGTTTCAAGGAATGGCACGACAAATTGGGCATCGCCAACTCGGTCCTGTCCTCGCGTCTCAATGGACTGATCGATGCGGGTGTCCTCGTTCGCGTGCCCTACCAGAAGCGACCGCTGCGCCACGAGTACCGCCTGACCGAATGCGGCAAGGATCTGTGGCAGGTGCTGCTGACGATCTGGGACTGGGAGTCGAAGTGGGTCAGTGACCGCTCAGTCCCCCTACCGCCAATGGTGCATCTCGAGTGCGGGAACGAAGCGTCGCCGATTCTCAAATGTGCGAAGTGCAAGATGCCAGCCTCCGTGAAGGACGTGCGGGGAGCCTTTGGGCCGAGCGGTTCGTTCGAACGGTCCATTCCGAGGGCGACCACCCGACGTCGCAGTGTGACGCCCGACAACGGGGACTTCGGTCTCTACTCCGAGACCATCTCGCTGATCGGCAATCGGTGGTCCGCGACCGCGCTTGCCGCCGTCTTCTTTGGTGCGAGCAGATTTACTGACTTCCTCCAGTTGATGACGGCACCGCCGCTGATCGTGGCCGATCGACTCAAGACGTTCTGCGACATCGGAGTGTTACAGAGAGCGGTCCTCACTGAAGGTTCGAGTCGACTCGAGTATCGACTGAGTCCCAAGGGCCATGCGGTCTTTCCGATGATGCTCACGCTCATCTACTGGGGCGATCAATGGTTCAGGTCTCCCGAAGGTCCGGCACTGGTCTTCACTCACCTGGAGTGCAAGAACGATTTCATTCCGACGCTCTACTGCTCGGCGTGCGATCACGAGTTGACCCGAAAGCAGATCGGCGTGGGCGGGTTCGTCCTCTAAGCGTCTTGGCGCCGTCGGTATGGTGCGAACACCTCTGGAGAGAAGATCCCCGCCGGGGCGGCGATCACATCGTCAATGGCGTTCATGACCGGCCCGGCGGTGATGTACTGACCGGCCCTGGTCTTGAGCGGGCTGTCCTTTGGATCGGACATGTTGAGGGTGAGATGTAGATCGGGCTTGCCATGGATCTCTACTGACCAGTGGTCACGCCCTTGGTAGATGGTCATGGTCGGATCCATGGTCCAGATGACCGAAAGAGTCACGAAGCGTGCACCGTCGACGATCCCGTGCCAACGCCATTCGGTGGCGGCGACGCTCCCCATCGTGATCGTGCCGGCACTGACGTGCAGGTCGCGTTCGGCGGGCAACACCCGATGGTCGGACTCGATGGAGTCGAAGGTGACACCCGTTCGATCACCGAAGAACTGGATGGCCTCGCTATAGAGCTGGTCGTACAGATGAGCAAGTGCCCCCGTGGAAAGGTCCACGTCGCTGGTCCGAGCGCCCATGCCCATGACGTTGAAGACGAAGTCCGGATCGGGCATCGTTGAGGCGTCGAGGAGTTCTTCGACCTCGACCGATTCGAGTTCGACACAGAGTCCGGTCAGGCCCAAGACCATTCGCTCGAGCAGGAATCCCGGGTTCATCCCCACCCCGTACAGGGTCGTGTTGCCCTCACGACAGGCTTGGTCGAAACGTCGAGCCCGCTCGGCACCGTGAGCCTGGGGGTAGTGATTGCCGGCAGTGGTGATGACGTTCTTGCCCGATCGCAACAGGGCGATGATGTCGTCATCGTGGGTCTCGTAGGGCACCTGGAGTCGAGCGGTATGGATCACGAGATCGGCCTCGATGGCCAGTATCTGCGCGCGGCTGCGCGTGGCGAGCACGCCCGTCGGCGCCGAGCGAGCGATCGTTCCCGCGTCGACGCCGTCCTTTCGTTCGCTGTAGACGAAGAGACCGGCCAGTTCGAGGTCGGGTCGCGCCAGGACGGCGCGCAGACACGTCTTGCCGATGGCCCCCGTGGCCCAGACGATCACTCGATAACCCATTTCGAACTCCCCGTTCGCTCTTGATCAACCTTCGCCGCTCACACCAAGGGGAGTCGCTGGAGCGACTCCCCTTGGTGCTGCACTACTGGATACTGCAGTGTTGCGTGGGTACTACTGGCTTAGAGGCCACCGGTGCAGTTCTTGGCCCCAAGGATCTGCGGGCACGTGTTGATGATCGCGCCCTGGTAGTCGAAGCTCTTGGTCTTGGCCGAGTAGACGAGCGGTTGGAGCTTCATGATGCCGAACGCCTCTTTGGCGTTCATGATCCACTTCAAGCCGTTGATGAACAGCGGTTCCTGGTAGTTCTGGTTCCTCGCTGCCTGCATGATGCTCGCTCGTGTGAGTCCCGACGGCGACTTGGCCGCGATCAGGTAGGAGTTGACCTCCATGTCAGCGGTCATGTAGCCGGTCTCGTAGTACGTGTTACCCACCGCTGCGGTCGGGTCGACCGACGTGGCGGCTGCTACGTAGTGCTTCCAGCCCGGGTCGTTCTTGTAGATCGGGTTGCCCGGGTCCTTCTCCCAGAACACGAGCTTCTGTCCGTTCGCGGCAGCACCGGCCGGTGCGAACATCAAGGCCGCACTCCCGCAGTTCGAGGCCTGCACCGTGAGCGGTGGCTTGTAGCCGACGCGCGCCATAGCGCCCGTGAGCTGCACGCACTCAGGAACGACGAGCGCGCCGAACACGACGTTCGCCTTGTCCTTCTTCAGGGTGATGGCTGCGGTGGGAGCACTCGTGAACGGGACGACCGCCTTGATCTTGACGTTCGTTCCCTTGACTGCGGCGCGCATGCCGGCCAGGTAGGCGGCTCCCGAACCGGTCATGTCCTCAGCAATGGCCATGGTGATGGTCTTGTTGTGGGGGAACGTGTTCTGAATCATCTTGACTTCAGCAGTCTCTTCCACGGAGTTCGATGGGAGGAACTGGGTCGTCCACGGGTACTGCTTGATGTTGCGGTACTGGTCGGCCGACGAAGAAGCCATCAACAGCGGTAGGCACGCGAGGTTCTGGTCCGGCGCGACCGCAGCAAGCGGTCCCGATCCGAAGAGGGTCGCCACCTGCACGTTGCCGGACTGGATCCATCCGTCGACGTTCGACTTGGTCATGGCCGGGTTGAACTGGTCGTCGGCCGCGGTCACCGCCAATTGCACGCCCTTGATGCCACCGTGGGCGTTCTGGTAGGCGTAGCGGTCCTTGATGCCCTGGACGTAGGCGTCAACGAACGGTGCGATGGGCCCCGACAGCGGTCCCGAGACACCCAGCGTCAGCGTGCCGGTGATTTTTTGAGTCGCCGTTGCTGGACAGTTCCTCGTACTGATCTTGTACACACTCGACGTCGACGCCGCGGTAGCGGACGTTCCCCCCGAGAACACCAATGAGGTGACGATGAACAAGAATGAACTCAAAAGCGCTAATTTCGCTTTCATTTACTTCCCTCCCTTTGTTTGGTCTACTTCTTCGAGATCGGTCGATCTCTTCAATGCAAAGTGGCGAACGCACCTCTCGCGGAGAGGACGGACCCGCCTAACGCACGGTCGTGATTACGACACGGCGAGTGTGGTGTCTCCTTTCCCCTCAGGATCTGGATCGGCACTGCGATCTCGGTGGGCGAGAAGTTCCTCGCTGACCGCCATCGCGACCTCGGGCGCGCGTGGCTTGATGCGCACCACGTGGCGTGACAGGCGCTTTAACAAGCCCATGAGGCCATCGGGCATGACGAACATGAGAATGATCAAGATCGTTCCGAAGAACAGTCCCTCGGTCTGGCCCTGGCGCAGGTTCTCGGTCCAGTGGGGAATATAGATAACGGCCAAGCCCCCCACGATGGGCCCGACGATGGTGGCGACGCCCCCGATGACGAGTCCGGTGATGAGCGTGATCGACAAGGTGAGCGTGAACGACGAGTCCGCCGAGAGCGAACCGAGATACATGGCGAACACCGAACCCGCCACACCGGTGACGGCGGCGGAGATGCCAAAGGTAAACACCTTGATCCAGGCGAGATTTACCCCTACGGCCGTGGCAGCGGTCTCGCGGTCGCGCGTCGCGCGCATCGCTAGACCGCTGCGCCCTCTGGTCAAGTTGGCACAGAGCACCAGCACCAGAGCGAGCACGACAGCGGCGATCCAGTAGTAGTACTCGAAACGGTTCTGGATACCAATACCGGTCCAGTGCGGCGGCAAGAGTTGGGTGAGATTGACGTTGAGCCCAAGGGTCCCACCGGTCAGACCCGGGAATCGATCGATGAGTTCGGGGAACGCCACGGCGAGCGCCAACGTCACCAGGGCGAGATTGATCCCTCGGATGCGAAGTGCTGGCAATCCGACGATGAGACCGAAGATGAAGCAGATCAGGAACGAGACGATGAAGGTCACGAGCGGATTCCAGTTGTGCTGGGCGACGAGGATGCCCGTCGTGTACGCACCGATGCCGAAGAACGCGGAGTGGCCGATCGACAACATCCCGGTGTAACCGGTCACGAGGTTGAGCCCGGCGATCGCGATCGCGTAGATCAGGGCCTGGGTCAACAGGCCGACCTGGAATGAGTTGGTCCGTGAACCCAGGATCGCCAGCGCGACGAGGACTGCCAGACCCAGCACTTGGAGGGATCGGTGCACTGGCGAACCTTGGCCGATCTGGAGTGGCAACGGGGCCCTCGAGGGTGAGTCGGACGTCATGGTCATACTCGCTCGACCTCCTTCGAACCGAAGAGTCCCTGGGGCCGTACGAGCAGGACCAGGACTATGGCGACGAAGGCGATCGCCTCTTGGAGTTGGCCCCCGATGGCCGGGACGTAGCCCGAGAGCAGCGCCTCGACAACGCCCATCAGCAACCCGGCGATAACGGCGCCACCGGGCGAGTCCAGACCGCCGAAGAGTGCGGCGGCGGAGGCCTGGATGAGGATCGGGAACATCTCGCCGACTCCGAGTGAGTCGGGCGAGAGCGGGGTGAGCAAGACGCCCGCGATTGCACCGATCGCGGCGGAGAAGCCCCAACCGAGCATGAGGATCCGCCCGACCGGGATGCCCGACAGTGACGCCGATTCACGGTTCGAGGCCGTGGCGCGCATGTGCAGGCCGAGGCGCGTGTGGTTGAAGAGTTGGAACATCGCGCCGACCAAGACGGCCACCACGATCCACAGTCCGAGGTTCGCCCAGTACAGACGTGCGCCCCCCACCGTGATGAACGACGAGACCGCGTTGGGGAACAGGCTGGGCATGGTGTAGTTCTGGTTGCCCCAGAGGATTCCGTCGAGTGAGTTGAGCGCGAGGAAGAGTCCCAGCAGGACAATGAGGGTGGCGAGGAGGCTCTTGCGCTCAATCGGGCGGATGAGGACTCGCTCGGTCACCGCACCCAGGACGAAGCCGGCCGCGGTCGCGATGAGCAGGCACAGGACGACCGGCACGTTCTTGGTGGTCAGTCCCCATGCGATGTAGGTCGTGAAGAGGGCCATCTCTCCTTGGGCGAAGTTGATCGTTCCGGTGCCGCGAAACACCATGACCAGCGCGAGCGCGAGCGCTGCGTAGATGGCCCCGTTGCTGATGCCAGCGAACAAGTACTCGAGGAAGAGCTGCATGCGACTTCTCCTAATACCCTAAATAGGCCCGGCGCACGGCGTCGCTGTCGCGCAGTGACGCCGCCGTACCTTCGGACACGACGGTTCCAGCTTCGAGCAGGTACGCGCGACTGGCGATCTCGAGGGCTAGTTCGGCGTTCTGCTCGACGATCAACATCGCCGTCTGCTGCTCGCTGTTGATGCGCGTAAGCAACGAGAAGACCTCGCGCACCACCAGGGGGGCCAGGCCGAGACTGGGCTCGTCGCACAGCAGCAGTCGAGGGCGATTCATCAAGGCGCGCGCGATCGCGAGCATCTGCTGCTCGCCACCCGAGAGTGTCCCGGCCGGCTGCTTCTTTCGTTCGGCGAGCCTCGGGAACACCTCATACCAGCGCTCGAGGTCGTCCTTGACGCCCGCGCGGTCGCGGCGCTTAGCGGCGCCAATCAGGAGGTTGTCGTCGACACTCAACTTCGCGAAGGTCCCGCGTCCTTGGGGCACGAGCGCAATACCCGCCGCCACGACCTTGTCGGGACGCATCCCGATTATCGAGTGGCCGTCGAGGGTGATGGCACCCTTGCTCGAGATCAGACCGGCGATCGCGCGCATGGTCGTGGTCTTGCCGGCGCCGTTGGCCCCGAGCACAACGACGATCTCGCCTTCGTCGACCCTGAGTGAGATGCCGTGCAAGACCATCGAAGGGCCGTAGCCGCCGCGAAGGTCAGTGATCTCGAGCAGGGTCATGACGAACGCCCCAGGTACGCGTCGAGTACCTTGGGATTGTCACGGACCTCGTCGGGGAGTCCGTCGGCGATCTTCTCTCCATTGTCCATCACCACCACGTGGTCGGTGATGGACATCACGAGGCCCATGTGGTGCTCCACGAGTAGCACCGAGAGACTGAACTCTTCGCGGATGTGCTTGATCAGATCGCCCAATTCTGCGACCTCGCCGTGGGTGAGGCCACCCGCGGGCTCGTCGAGCAGCAACATCCTTGGCTTGGCCGCGAGCGCTCTGGCCAGTTCGACGCGCTTGAGCGTGCCAAAGGGCAGTCCCTCGGCACGTACGAAGGCCACATCCTCGAGGTCGAGACGACGCAATATCTCGTAGGCCTCGTCCCTGAGTTCACGGTCACGGCGTAGGGCGGGGGGCCAGCACACGGCGGACTGGACCAGGCTCACCCGAGAGCGCGAGTGGGTACCGGCGATGGTGTTTTCGAGCACGCTCATCGTGGGGAAGAGTGCCAGGTTCTGGAACGTGCGCGAGATGCCCAGACGTACGACCTGATGGGTTCGAACCGACAGCAGGTCAGCTCCATCGAAGGTGATGGTGCCCGCATTGGGCTGCAGGATGCGGGTGATGACGTTGAACAGCGTGGTCTTGCCCGCACCGTTCGGACCAATCAGTCCGCAGATCTCGCCGTCGCGTACCTGCGTGCTGAAGTTGTCGACGGCCTTCACCCCGCCGAAACGCACAGTCACGCCATCGATCGCCAGCATCCAGCCCCCCGCCTTAGCCCCGTTGGTACTTAACTACAATTAACAGAGAAACTACAACTCAGAGAGAGACTATATGCGCGAGTGTGGTCCGTCAAGGTCAGGGTCACGATTCGCACCAGAGTCGTCGAGCCTTTTTCTCTCGCCCCGCCGCCCGTGAGCGGCGAATCAAGTCAGGCATCGACCACGTCCGGGCCACCGATCGCCGGCGCAGCCCTCGCAGTCGGGCCAACTCCTAAGCCGGCTCCTTGATCGTGATTCCACCGTCGACAACGATGGTCTGTCCCGTGACGTACGCGGCGGCCCTCGACGCGAGAAAGACGGCTACGCCGCCGACGTCCTCAGGTTGGCCCATACGCCGCACTGGCGTACCTTCTTCCACGTTCTTCAGCAACTTCTCGTTCTCCCAGAGCGCCCTTGACATGTCGGTCTTGATCAGGCCCGGGGCGATGCAGTTGGCGCGGATGCCGCGCGGTCCCCATTCGATGGCCAGGCTCTTGACCATCGAGGAGTCGGCGGCCTTGGATATTCCATAGATGGCCAAGGTGTTGCTGCCCTGGTTGGCGCCAATGGAGGAGATCAGGATGATGTTGCCGCCGCCGTTCTTGACCATGTGAGCAGCCGCCATGCGGGTGAGCAGAAAGTTCGACTTGACGTTGCAGTTCATGATCCGGTCGTAGGCGTCTTCGGGCATCGTCTCCATCGGACCGAAGTAGGGACTGACGGCCGCGTTGCAGACCAGGATGTCGAGTCGCCCGAAGGCTTCGATGGTGCGCTCGACGAGATTCTGCAGTTGGGCGTGTTCTGAAACGTTGCAGGGTACTGAAATGGCCTCACCGCCCGCTCCCACGATGTCGGCGACGACCTTCTCGCACGCCTCGGCCTTACGGCTCGAGATGACGACCTTGGCCCCGGCCATGGACATACTCGTGGCGATCGAGCGGCCGATCCCACGGCTCGATCCAGTGATCACGGCGACTTTGCCTGATAGGTCAAACATGAATACCTCTGTTTCTCGGTGTCACGTCACTCGTGGACGTGAGGTTCTTTACAATCCGGATTACGGGACTAATCCTTCCTTGGGGCACGGGCCCGTGGGTGGATGACGACTCGCGTCGAACTACCTCCTAGGGGTTGAACTGCGTTCGAAGTTCGCGCTTGAGCACCTTGCCGACGGGATTGCGCGGGAGCGACTCCACGATCTCGAGTCGCTCGGGCAGTTTGAAGGTGGCGATGCCGAGGCCGCGCAGATAGGCGATGATCTCGTCCAGGGTGGGAACCTCACCGGCCCGAGGAACGACCACCGCACACGCCCTCTCGCCGAGTATCTCGTCGGGATAGGCGATGACCGCGACGTCGGCCACTTTGGGGAACCCCGCGATGAAGGTCTCGAGTTCCGATGCCGAAATCTTCATGCCACCGCGCACGACGATGTCCTTGGTGCGATCGACGTAGTGCAGGTACTGGAGCTCGTCACCCGCGATCTCGAGCAGGTCACCGGTGATGAGAAAGCCCTCGTCATCGAATGGATCCTTGACTTTCGATGCCGCGAGGTAGCCAGCGAAGACCGTCGGACCCTTGATCAACAGTTCACCGGGTTTAGCGGGCTCGACGATCTCTTCACGGCTGAGCACGTCCACGATCTTCACCTGCATCCACTCAGACACCCTGAAGGACCACTGTCGACCGGGAACGCCGTAGCGAGGGAAGTACATGGCGCGCTCGGCGGGATCTGGGACGTCGACCGGTCCACTGAAGAGCACGATGCCCTCGTTCGAGCCGTAGAGGTTCAAGATCTCGATGCCGTACTTGTCACGCCAGCCCTGGAGTAGCGAGGGGGCGAGCGGTGTGGAACCCGATCCCAACAGGCGTAGCGACGAGATGTCGGCGTTGGCGAGCAGGGTGTCGTCGTGGAGCAACTGGGTCAACAGGGCCGGTGGCGCCACGGTGTAGGTCCCCCGGTAGCGCGACACCTGTTCGAGGAAGGTGGAGAGGTCGAAGGGGTGGTGTTGGACCAAGACACCGCCAACTCGAAGCCACGGCAAGAACATCCCGTTGATGCCCGCCATGTTGACCATCGGGAAGGGATTGATCAAGACGTCGTCCTTGGTCAGCATCGGCGCCTCTACCGTCGTCCACGACATCGCGATCCAGTCGTAGTGCGTGCGCGGAACGCCCTTGGGGGTACTTTCGGTGCCCGAGGTCCAACAGATGGTCACACAGTCGTTCGGGTCGGGTTCGAAGGACGCCCGAAATTCGCCGAGAGCGGATCGATCGTTGGCCGAGGCCATCCGCTGGTCGAGGGCGATGACGCCTTCTACGAGCGTCTCACCGAAGGCCAGGATGTGCTGGAGCGAGGGAATGGCGTCGCGCAGGTCAGCGAGTTCGCGAGCTGCTTCTCGCGTCTTGCCGATGCGCGTAGAGGTGACGAACAGCTTGACGTTCGCGACGTTGCTGAGCTGGGTCAGCTCGTAGGAACGATATTGGACGGGGAATGGCGTGACGATGGCGCCGAGGCGCAAGATGGCCAGAAAGGCCACCACGATCTCCACGCAATTGGGCAGTTGGACCCCAATGACGTCGCCCGGTCCGACACCTTCTTCGAGCAGGACCTGGGCCATTCGATTCACTTGGTCGTCGAGCTCGCCCCAAGTCAGTTCGCGAAAGGGTCCCTCGACCAGGTCGGCACGATTCAGCGGATCCACGAGCGCCAGAGCATCGCGGTCCTGGCGCACTCGCTCTTCGAACAGTTCACCGATCAGATCATCGTTCCAATAGCCCTTGCTGCGGTACTCGGCGACACGCTCGTCTGGATGCAGTCCCATCATCTCCCCCTCAAGAAATCTTTTACGTCGACGCTTCGAAAGTCAATCACTTCGCCCCGCTTCGAGAAGGGTTGGACAATCCCGCGAGGGACTCCAACGTATGCACGCCACCCGGGTCCGATGAAACCGAAGAGGGAACCACGACGACTTCATCCACGCCGGCCTCGGCGTAACGCGCGAGACCGGCCCTCACTTCGTCGAGATCACCGATCAGGGAGATTGACCGTACCAATTCGTCGGGTATCGCGGCGAGAAGGTCTCTGGGATGTGGACCCTGTCGGGCGAAAGCGACGACTTCTTCGAATCCCGCTTCGCTGAACATCTCACCGTAGCCGGGGGCGCCCAGGTAACCGACGATCCCGCGGCGAAGTTGTTCGAATGAGTCGGCGCTCGGGTCGACTGAAGCGGTGACCCAAGCCGCGACGCGTGGTGCGCTTCGTTCGGCTCTTTGTGCGACCTCGCACATCGTACGAGCCAGTCGTCCCGCCAATTCGGGCGTAACCAAGTTCACGACCATACGGTCGGCCATGGTAGCGGCCACGTCGATCGCGCCAGTGCCGAAGGCCGCGATGGTCAACTCGCTGCGTGGTGGCGCAGCACGCAGGCGATAGCCATGACTTTGCAAGACCTCTCCGTCGAGATTCAACTTTTCGCCGGCGAGGAGCACGCGCAGGGCGCCCGACATCTCGCGCAACGCCTGAGCCGAGCGACGCTGTACTCGCCCGTGCCATTGTTCGACGACCATCGGACTCGACGACCCGATGGCGACGTTCACGCGGCGCCCGGTCAGTTCAGCGACCGAGGCGACTCCCATGGCGATCATCACCGGGTCTCGCACCGCTACGGCGAACGGTCCTAGGGTCAGCGGTATTCGCCGCGTGCGTTCGGCGATCACCGTTGCGAGCGCGAAGGCGTCATAGGTCGCCATCTCGCCGATCCAGAGATCGTTGAAGTCGAGGCGGTCTGCCGCGAGTGCAGTCACCACGACTTCGTCCGAGGGGCGGTCCTGCCAAAGTCCCAACGAGACGCCTACAGAGGGGAGCGGTGAGGTGTTCATGAGTCCTGTCGATCCAAAGCACATGTACTAGCACGGTCCATGACCGCGCGGTCGGATCGAGAGTCGACGTAGACACCGACTGGACAACCCAGGGTGCTGCGTGGTGAGCCATCGTGGCCGCTAAAGATACCCAAGACGAGGTGGTCGCCAAGACCCGACATTGCCAACGCAGGCCAGCGGTCCAAGGTCACGCCCATCCCCCAATTGTCAGTGCCAATGGTTCAACCATTGAATCACTCCGGTAACTGTAGTGTAAAGTTCGACGCTGCGCCGACGGTGTGTGGTGGTCTTCGGTGGTCTTGGCCACCGTCTTGAACATGCGGACTTCAAGTGACGTTGGCCGAGAATCTCCGGTGAATTCGCGTATTTGTCGAGGTGTTGGCCCGCGAAGAGGAATCGCTCGCGCAAAGGAGACTGCGCGAGCAGCGCGCTTCGAGCGAGTCAACCAGCTGCTTCGATCACGCTCGGCCCATCGAGTGGACGACGGACTCGATGGCGCTCCAGCGCAGCGGACGGCTCGCGTGCCTTGAGCGAGGAATCGGACCCGTCACCCACGCTAAGGAGAGCGCTCGGCACTGCACGTGAAGTGCGCCTGGCCGAGCCGTCGTCTCGGCGTGCTCGAGCCGATCTTCTCTGGTGAAATGAAAGGTGTTTCGAATCAATGATTCGTGTGTCGCTTTCCGCACTCATCGCGTCGTCTCGCGAATCTCGTGGCGCGACGTGTTGACTCATCACGAAGTCGAGGCGTCGGGCCGGGTCGATTTTGCATTGCCGAGAGGACGTGGGCATAATTCAGTTAGCGGAGTTACTGCGATGTTGTTGCCCGGCCCAGGGTTCTGAGAGGACACATTGGGTCGCTCGTTAGGAGGAGGATCTGATGTCTGCAACGCAAAAGTTCGACACCATCGTCATCGGTGCGGGTGTTGCCGGTTTGGGGGCTGCGGCGCTTTTGGCGAAGGACCACGGACAACGCGTACTGGTCTTGGAACGCGCACCCTTCATCGGGGGGCGAACCCTGTCATTCGTGGGTCGCGGGGACAAAGTTGTCGCCGATGGCATTGAGATGGATGCCAAGGAGTTTCGCCGGTCTCTCTCGTACGCCCACTGCTATCTCGGCAAGTGTGAACCGTCGATCGGTGAGATCTTCGAGCGTGGTCTGCTCGATGGCCGTACCTTCGAAGCCGGTGGCCATGGACTCTTCTGGGGTAACAAGAGCCGTGTTGACGCTCTCATGACACACCTGGGCGTGCACCACAACCTTCCGCTCAACGAAGGGCTCGGTTTCATCAAGTGGGAGGGGGAGGGTCAACCAACCGAGCAGTTCCAGGTGCAAAAGGGTAAGGCCTATCCCTGGATGAGCGAAGAGGGGTACGCCGCCACGATGGAGCAACTCGGTGGCATGTCGCACACCACCTTCGAGGACATGGCCAAGTTGATGAACACGCCGTTGCAAGAGTGGTTGCTCCAGCGCAAGATGCATCCCGAGGCGTATCACTACATCAAGGTCCTGGCTGCGTCCCAGACCGCCCAGGCCGAACCGGCGATGACCCCGACCGGGGACTTCCTCGGGTACATGGCGATCGCGGGGCGAATCCGGATGAACTTGGTGAGCGGTTCGGTGGCCACCGCCGACGAGCCTGGCTGCATCGCCATTCCCCAGCAGTTCGAGAAGGTCGTGCTGGCCAACGGCGGTGAGGTGTGGCGAAACACCCACGTCAAAGAGGTGCTGATCGAGGACGGGCGAGCCATGGGCGTGCGCATCAAGGCGGACGACAACGACTACGAAGGTGATCGCCAGATTCGTGCCGACCAAGTGATCTGCACGATTCCACCCAAATACATTTTTAGTGTCCTGCCCGAGGAGCACTTCCCCGCGGACTACGTGGAGTTGCTCACCGAGAAGTTCTGGGGAGCGGGTCTGCTCACGGGTTGGTACGGCATGACCAAGTCCCAGTTCCCCGACGCCGGAATCGACGAAGGGAGCTTCGTCTTCATGCCCGGCATCACCGATCCCGAAGAAGGCTTCATCGGCGTGGTCGACATGGTGATGTGCGACTTCACCGCGTGGGGCAATGGAACGGCCAAGCGAGGTCCCGCGGGAAAACGCGAGTACCTGTTCTCGACCGCACTGACCGACGAGGAGATGCGCAATCCCGACCGCGTGAACCGCGTCATCGAACTCTGCGAGGAGTGGGCCCGCAACACTTTCCCCGACTGGGAGGAGAGCAAGGAGTTCTCCATTTGGACGCCCGGTCCCGAGGCGTACGGACTCTGGCGTCCCGTGGGGACTGATCGTCCCGACGTGAAGTCCCCGCACGTCGAAGGGCTCTTCTTCGCCGGAGACCAGTACGGAAAGCGCCTGTGGGGCGGTGGCGTGGACGGTGCGGCACTCTCGGCGGTGATGTGCGTTGACACGATCACGAATTCCAACTTCGAAGAGCAGATCATGCCGGACTACCACCGAGGCATTCCCGCGATGCAGGAATCATGAGCGCGAGAAGGACCTCCTGGCTCGCCTCACGGCGACCACGGGTTCAGTGACATGGCCAACAACCGAGGTAAAAGCGCGATCATCGGCATTGGCGAAGTACCGACCGGCCGTCACAGCGACCAGGGCGCCATCAGTTTCGCGCTGGAGTCCGCACTCATGGCCATCAGCGACGCCGGCATCGACAAGAGCGAGATCGACTTCGTCATCCCCACTGGATCACTCTTCAGTTCCCAGTTCAGCAACGAGTTGGCGACCTGTCGTCTCGTCGAGGAGTTGGGTCTCAAGAACGTCACCAGTAACTGCGAGGTCTTCTCGGGCGGTTCTTCGAGTACGAACGCACTACGTGTGGCCAGTGCGCTGATCGAAACGGGACGGGCTCGCTCGATCCTGTTTGTGCACACCGACAAACTCGGCACTGGCGTCAGCGCCCAGGGTGGCATCGACCTGTTCTCGACCGCGGGGATCTCAATGGAGTGGGAGGTCCCCTACGGTCAGCACTATTCGACCGTCGCGGCGCTCGCGACGCAACGCTACCAGTACGAGACCGGTACGACCGACGAGCAGTTGTCGGCCGTTTGCGTGTCGAACCGCAAGTGGGCTGAGTTGAACCCCAACGCGTTCTTTCGTACGCCGCTCACCATCGAAGAGGTCATGAACTCCAAGATGCTCTCGACGCCACTGCGCGCCAAGCAGTCGAACATGCTCTTCGACGGCGGGGCGGCCTACGTGGTCACCTCGGGAGCGCGGGCCCGAGACCTCGTCGAGCGACCGGCCTACGTGCTCGGCGAGGGCGGTCTCGTTACCCATTTCGCCTACCATCAAGAGCCGGACCTGACGCGCTTTGGCTGGGCCCAGGCTGGACGCCAGGCCTTCGAGGAGGCGGGCATTACACCCGGTGACATCGATGTCGCGGAGATCTACGACTCGTACCCGATCTATCAGTTGATCGCCTTCGAGGAGATCGGTCTCTGCGCTCGTGGCGAGGCTGGCGCGTTGCACATGAGCGGCGCTACCGCACCTGGTGGGACCATGCCAACCACCACCGATGGCGGGATGCTCTCCAAGGGGCATATCGGTGCTGGTGGATCGGTCTCACTCTTGGTCGAGGCGGTGCGACAGGTCATGGGCAAGGCCGGTGAGCGCCAGGTGCCCGATTGCCGTTTCGCCGTGGAGACCGCCGTTGGTGGAACGTATATGGACGCGCAGGTGACCGTCCTGGGCGCCGAGATTCCCTAGGAGGGAGATGGTGATGACTCCAAACGATGTCCGACCCGCCAAGCCGGTTCCCGTGGTGGCCCCGTGGGCC
Organism: Acidimicrobiaceae bacterium; assembly: GCA_013044405.1. Taxonomy (GTDB): domain Bacteria; phylum Actinomycetota; class Acidimicrobiia; order Acidimicrobiales; family RAAP-2; genus RAAP-2. The sequence goes on from JABEUR010000099.1 coordinate 20,300, forward strand.
CGCCCGTTCTGGGACGCCGCGCGCGAGGGGCGCCTCATCCTCCAGCACTGTGAGGACTGTGATCGGGTCATTCACTACCCGCGCATGGTGTGCCCCCACTGCTCTTCGACCAAGCTCGACTGGCGAGCGGCGAGTGGGCGCGGCACCATCTACAGTTTCACGGTCGTGCAGTCCAACGCTCCCTCGGCCTTTGCCGGCGACGTTCCCTACGTGGTGGCGGTCATCCGCTTGGCCGAGGGCGTGCAGATGCTCTCGAACATCGTTGAATGCGACCACGACGAACTGTTCTGCGATCAAGAGGTCGAGGTGGTTTTCGAGCACCTCGACGAGGAGTTCACCCTGCCCAAATTCCGTCCGGTGCGCTGAAGGTTTTTGTGATGACCCAACGCAAATATGGTGACGACTTCAAGGTCGGCGACGTCTTTCACACCGGGCGCATCACGGTCACCGAGACCCACGTCGTGAACTGGGCCGGACTGACCGGCGACTTCTACCCTTTGCACATGGACCGGGTCTACGCCGAATCATCGCAGTTCGGCGAGCGACTCGCCCATGGACCACTGATCTTCGCCCTCGCCGTGGGGTTGGTGGCGCAGTCGGGCATTGGTGAGGACTCGGTGATCGCCTGGTTGGGTGCGGACAACATGCGCATGCTCGCACCGGTGAGGATCGACGACACCGTCACGGTGATCGTGGAGGTGAAGAGCCACGAAGTGACGAGTAACCCGAACAAGGGCGTACAGACCTGGCTCTATAGCGTACGAAATCAGCGTGACGAGACGGTGATGACCTTCGACTACACGATGATGTTCCACCTTCGTGGCGATTCACCAGATCCGACATGATCCCCCTCACCGTCTCTGAACTCTACGATCGGGCCGTCTTGCACGGTGGCGACCTCGTCGCGCTCAGCCACGGCGAGCGCCGCGTCACCTACGGTGAACTCGGTGATCAAGCGGCGCGCCTCGTCGGTGCCTTCTCATCACTCGGCATCGGTCACGGTGATCGCGTGGCGTTCTTGATGGCCAACTGCGTTGAGTACGTTGCGTGCGAATACGCGGTGGCGAATGTGGGCGCGGTTCGCGTTCCCCTGGCGGTACTACTAGGCAACGATGACCACGTGTACATGATGACCCTCGCGCGCTGTTCGGTCGTTGTCTATCACCGTAGGTTCGCATCGCGCATCGCGGCGATGGAGCCCCTACTGGACATGGTCGAACACTTCATCTGCGTTGGTGGCGAAGATGACGAGCTGGCGCCGGGTCACCTTGGCCTGGAGGAACTGCTGGCGACGAATGAACCGGTGCACGTCTCGCCCAGCGTCGATCCCGAAGAGATCGCCGGCATCTACTTCACCGGCGGCACCACCGGTCGGCCCAAGGGCGTGATGCTCTCGCACCGGGCCTGGTTCCACACCTACTGGATGGAGACGCTCGACTTCGCCATTGCGCCACGCGAGGGCTTCGTCTTCGCGACGCCCATGACGCACGCCGGAGGATGTCTGATCCTGCCCGTGCTGCTGCGTCAGGGGCGCTGCATCGTGCTGGACCACTTCGAACCCCAGTTGCTGCTCGAGACGATCGAGCGCGAACGGGCGACGGCCACGTTGCTGGTGCCGACCATGATCTACGCGTTGCTCGACCTCGACAGTCGCGACGGATATGACTACACGAGCCTGCGCAACATTCTCTACGGTGCCGCCGCCATCGCACCGGACCGCTTGAAGCAGGCGCTGGGGGTCTTTGGCCCGATCCTCACCCAGTTCTTTGGACAGACCGAAGCCCCGATGGCCCTCGCCGCCCTGCAGCGCGAGGATCACGTGATCGTCGATCCGCGCCGCGAACTGGCCGTGTTGACCTCGGCCGGGCGGCCCACGTTCGCCACACAGATTCGCCTGGTCGACGACGATGGCGTTGAGGTTGCGCCCGGTCAGGCCGGCGAGGTCGTCGCGCGCGCGCCCAACATGATGTCGGGCTACCTCGACAATCCCGAGGCCACCGCCTCGGCGATTCGTGACGGTTGGCTGTTCACCGGAGATATCGCACGACGTGACGAAGAGGGTTACTACACCATCGTCGATCGAAAGAAGGACATGATCGTGAGCGGAGGTTTCAACATCTTTCCGCGCGAGGTCGAAGACGCCTTGTTCGAGCACTGCGCGGTCAAGCAGGCTGCGGTGATCGGGGTCCCCCACGAGAAGTGGGGCGAGGAGGTCAAGGCGGTCGTGGTTCTTCGCGAAGGGTCCACGGTCAGCGCCCAGGACCTCATCGACTTCGTCAAGGCTGCCAAGGGTAGTTTGATGGCCCCCAAGAGTGTCGACTTCGTGAGCGAGATCCCCCTGACGAATCTCGGAAAGGTCGACAAGAAGGCAATTCGCGCCTCCTACTGGGACGGACGAAGCCGCAACGTATGAAGGAGAGTTGATGGACTACGCGGAATCAGAGCAGACGACGCAACTTCGCGAGATGATTCGCCGGTTCCTCGACAAGGAGATGCCACGAGAACTGGCCCGAGAACTCGACGCGAAGGCCGCCTATTCCAAGGAGGCATTCGCCAAATTGGCTGAACTGGGCGTCACGGGCGTCACGGTACCCCAGGAGTACGGCGGAACCGGTATTGACATCGTGTCGGCGATTGTGGTGATCGAGGAACTGGCCAGGCGCGGGACGTCGCTCGCGGGCCCCTTCATCCACTGCGCCTTCTACGGATCGATGAACATGGTGGAGAACGCCAGTGATGAACAAAAGCAGTATTACCTGCCAAAACTGGCTCGCGGCGAGATGCTCTTCGCCTACGGACTCTCTGAGCCCGATGTTGGAGGGGACCTCGCTTCGGCCGAGGTGAGCGCCTCGCTCAGCGAGGACGCTACGACGGTCGTCATCAACGGCACCAAACGCTGGTGCACCGGAGCGCGGGTCGCTGACGTGATCTACACCCTGGTACGCAGTGGTCCTAAGCAGGACCGATACCACAACCTCTCGCTCGTGCTGGTGCCGACCTCGAGCCCGGGAATCAGTATCGTCGACATCGACCACGTTGGTCTGCGCTACTCCGAGACGACCGACGTGATCTTCCAAGATGTCGAGGTCCCCATCGAGAACGTGGTGGGCGGTCCCGAGTGTTGGAACGAGGGATGGAAGATGCTGGTCGGACGCGGACTGGACGTCGAACGACTCGAGATCACGGCCGTGGCGCTCGGCATCGCTTCGGCCGCGGTCGATGACGCGTGGCGCTACGCCCAGGAACGTGAGCAGTTCGGTCGCAAGATCTGCGGCCACCAGGCGATCCGCAACATGCTGGTCGAGGCGAGGACGAAGCTCGCCGCGTGTCGACACATGCTCTACCACGCCGCTTGGCTCGCCAATGAGGGCAAGGACTGCAGCGTGGAGAGTTCGATGGCCAAGCTCTTCGTCGGTGACAACTCGGTGGACATCGTGCTGACCTGTCAGCGAGTGCTGGGGGCGTACGGCTGCGCGCGCGAGTACGACATGGAACGCTACGTGCGCGATATCGTGTGTATGCCCATCGTCGGTGGTTCCTCGAATATGCAGAAGAACAACATTGCCAGTCGACTCGGGTTACCCACGAGGTGACGACTGTGCGTCGAGAGGTCGGTCAGCTCTTCAACCACCGGTCGTGGACCTCGTCATCGATGGGGCGGTGGCGATGAACCACGCGGGTGCCCCGAGCCCCACGAGGGCACTTCGCGAGGCAGATCGAATCGACGTCGCCGCGGTCGAGGCGTGGATGGACCAACACGTCGAAGGATTCGCGGGCCCCCTCGAGATCTTGGGGTTCGAAGGTGGGCAGTCGAACCCCACCTTCCTTCTCGTCACGGCGAGCGCCAGCTACGTCTTGCGCAAGAAGCCGACCGGGGACCTGCTTCCTTCGGCCCACGCCATTGACCGGGAGTATCGCGTGATCTCGGCCCTCGCCGACAGCGAGGTACCCGTCGCGCACCTGCGCGGCTACTGCGATGACGCGAGCCTGGTGGGTACGGAGTTCTACCTGATGGACTACCAACCGGGACGCATCTTCACCAATCCGCTGCTGGACGGTTCGACGCCCCAGGAGCGCAGTGCCATCTACGATTCGATGAACGTGACGCTGGCTCGCCTGCACCGCGTTGATTGGCGAGGTGTCGGGCTCGGGGAGTTCGGACGTCCCGAGAAGTTCGTGGAGCGACAGTTGTCGCGCTGGAGCAAACAGTACTCATTGAGTCGTAGCGAGGACGTGGCGTCGATGGAACTGCTACGTGACTGGCTCGTGGCGCACGTTCCCGACGATGAGCAGGCGACCATCACGCACGGTGACTATCGACTCGGCAACCTCATCTACGACCAGGACACGCCGACGCTCGCCGCGGTGCTCGATTGGGAGCTGGCGACGATCGGTCACCCCTTCAGTGACCTCGCCTTCAACTGCATGACCTACCATCTGCCGGCCGGCCATCCGGTCGCCGCCGGATTCGTCGGTGCGGACCTGGCCGCCCTGGGCATCCCCGAGGAGGACGAGTATCTCGAGGCTTACGCTGAGCGAAGTGGCCGCGATCCGCGTCCCCACTGGAGGTTCTACATGGCCTTCAGCCTCTTTCGAACAGCGGCGATCCAACAGGGTGTGTACGCACGTGCGCTTCGGGGCAATGCGAACTCCACCATCGCCCACCAGTTCGGCGAGGGCTATCGAATCGTCGCCGACGCCGGTCTGCGCCTGACGAGTTGAGCGACGCCCCCTCTGGGTGTGGCGAGAGTAGTTCTGGACCTTCGCACGCCCAGATCTGGGAGGCAGAATGCTGACCTGGGATGGCGTGGTTGCACCGGACTTCGTGGCCGTTCATTGCCGAAAGGCAATAGGGACCGCACGATTACGCCGTCAACCCCTCTGCGGTCACGGCGACGTAGTCTCTCCGTTAACTGTAGTATAAAGTTTCAAGGCGTGGTCGTGGTCGGGTTGGTCCAGCGAGCAGCGTCGCAGTCAATCAGGCGGGGGGATGAAGACATGGCACGTGTGAACCGGGCCGAGGGTGCGGTTGCGTTGGTCACCGGGGCGAATCGGGGCATCGGACTGGGTTTTGTCCAGGAGCTCTTGGCCCGTGGTGCGAAGAAGGTCTATGCCGGGGTGCGCGACCCGAGCACGCTCAGCGACGAGTTCGACGCATTGGCCGTGGAGGTCGTCGCACTCGATGTCACTGACCTCGAGAGCGTGGAGCGGGCCCGTGCGAAGTGCTCGGACCTAACGATGCTCATCAACAACGCCGGATACTTCGCGAATCGCCGACTGGTGCTCGGCGATGACCCCCAGGCCGCTCGCCAAGAGATGGAGGTCAACTACTTCGGAGTGTTGAACACGACGCGCGCATTCGCCGCGACCCTGGGTGCCAATGGTGGTGGCGCGATCCTCAACGTCCTGTCGGTGGCGGGCGCCTTCGCGGCCCCGTTCATGGGCGGCTACTCGCCGTCCAAGGCGGCGGCGCTGACCCTCAGTACGATCACCCGCGCCGAGTTGAGCGGGCAGGGCACCGACGTCGTCGCCTTGATCGTGGGTTCGGTCGACACCCGGATGGCGTCGCACGTCGAGGGTCGCAAGGAGTCGCCCGTCGACATCGCTCGCGCCAGCCTCGACGCGCTCAACAAGGGCGAGACTGTCTGCGATACGGACTTCATGGCGGTCGAAGCGCGGGCCCGTTACTTCAGGGACCCGGCTCGTTACGAGCGACAGATGACCAAGTTGCTCAACGTCGACGTGCAGTCCACCGGCCGATAACGCCAATGTCGGTTCCCGGGCTCCTGGTGAAGGGTGATCACGTGGCGACGGGGTCGATCAATGCCTGACTCGATCGCCCAGATCGTGCGGACCCAGGCCCTGAGGCGACCCACCAGAATCGCGATCAGTGGAGAGGGCCGGTCGATCACGTATGCAGAGCTCGACGCTCGTTCAAGTCAACTCGCCAACGCGCTCCGTCGACTCGGGGTTAACCGGGGCGATCGGGTCGCCTACATCGACCGAAACGCCACCGAGTTCTGGGAGACCGCCTTCGCCGCCGCCAAGCTTGGCGCGGTGATCACCCCGCTCAACTTTCGCCTTTCCGACGCGGAGGTCGCGACCATCATGCTTGACGCCGAGCCGTCGGCCGTGGTGATCGCCGACTCGGTACTCAACGAATTGGGTCCAGCATGGCGGCCAGCACCGATCACCACGCTGGTCGTCGGTGACCACGCTGAACTGGCGTCGCCTAACGAGTTCTCCTACGAGGAGGCTCTGGGCGCCGAAGAAGCGCGTGACCCCGGGGGGAGTGCGAGCGGGTCGGAACTGGCCGTACTCATGTACTCCTCGGGCACGACCGGTGCGCCCAAGGGCATCCAGATCACTGCGGACAACCTGCTCTTCGCGGTGGCGAACTTCACGCACGAATTCGGGCCCGACGAGTCGTCTTCGAACCTCGTTTCGCCGCCGTACTATCACATCGCCGCCTCGGGTTGGTCGCTCATCGCGATGAACGCGGGGGGACGCATCGTCCAGGTGCGCGAACCGCTGCCGCGAACGCTGTTGTCGCTCATGGTGCAGGAGCGAACGACCCACGCGGCGCTGGTGCCGGCGATCATCCGAATCATCCTCGAGATGCCCGACGCCTGGGAAGCGGACTTCTCCAGCCTGCACACCGTGGTCTATGGATCGTCGCCGATCGATCCGGCTCTGCTCGCGCGTGCCGTCGAACTCTTCGACGCCGAGTTCACCCAGTCCTATGGTCTCACCGAGACGGTAGGAATCGGAACCCTGCTTCGCCCGAAGGACCACGTCAGCGCCGACCCCACCAAACTCAAGAGTGCGGGCCGGGCCGCGACAGACGTCGAGGTGGACATCGTCGAAGTCGAGACCGGACATTCGGCACCCGTCGGTCAGGTCGGCGAGATCGTGATCCGGGGCCCTCAGGTGACGCCGGGATATTGGCGTCGCCCCGATGAGACCGCGGCTCTCTTCCTTGACGGAGGATGGCTTCGCACCGGTGACGCCGGGCGAATCGACGCCGAAGGCTACGTCTACATCGTCGACCGTATCAAGGACATCATCGTCTCGGGCGGTGAGAACGTCGCGCCCGCGGAGGTGGAGGCAGCGTTGATGGGACACGCCGGCGTGTTGGAAGCCGCCGTGGTCGGTGTGCCCTCCGAGAAGTGGGGCGAGACGCCCAAGGCCTTCGTCGTCCTTCGCCCCGGCTCCAACGTGACGGTGGAGGAGTTGATCGAGTTCTGTCGTGAGCACCTCGCGCACTACAAGTGTCCGACGAGCGTCGAGTTCATCGAGTCGCTGCCGCGCAATCCCTCGGGCAAGGTGCTTCGACGCGAACTGCGCGGTCGGTTTTGGGCCGAGCACGAGCGCTCGGTGAGCTGAGGACGCTGCGCGGATCGACCAAGAGGAATCTAGGAATACAACAGGAGGGGTTATGGAGATGAACGGACAACCACGATGGGCACAGTTGCGTCAAGTCGTCCTGGCTACGCTCGACCACGCCGGCGACACCGAGTTGGTACGAAAGACATTGCAACTGGGGCCATCGTTCGACGATCCCGAGTTGGCCACCATCGGGCTCGCCGACGCCACCATGCCCGTGGGCCCCGATACCTACCTCGAGGTCTGTGCCCCGATGAGTGAGGATCACCAGGTCACCAGATGGCTCAACAAGGTCGGTGGCAAGTCAGGATGGTGCCTCTCGACCCAGGTGCCCGACCTCGAGGGCGTTCGCGAACGATGCGCGCAGCTCGGGGTGAGGGTCGCTGTCGAGGCGCGGGCCCTCGGACACGAGATCATCCAACTCCATCCCCTCGACGTCGGCGTGTTGTTGGAGCTCGACTCCTTCGTCCCGCGTGAAGCGTGGTTCTGGGACGACCTCGATGGCGCCAAGGTGGCTCAGGCCCAACGCGGAACCTTCGTCGACGACATCGTGGGTGTGCAGATCGCTATCGAGGACCCGGTGGCCATGGCGAGTACGTGGGCGACCATCATCGGGCTGAGCGCACCAGAACTGGTCGAGGACGGAGCGGTGCTCTCCTTCAGCGGTCGCCCGATTCATTTCGTGGGTCTGGAGGGCCGACGGGGTCTCGTGGCAATCGACATGCACACGTCGGAGCGCTCGAGGGTCGGGGACTCGGTCGAACTGTGCAACACGAAGATCCGATTCGTCTGATTGGTCGCCCGCTTTCAGCTTCGCTGGCGTGAACACCGGGCAACTGCTCGAGGCGTCACGAGCGACGAACGAGACACCCCGCAAGATGGACTGCTGACGGGCGAGACCCTCAGGGTTTTGGACGAAGGGGGAAGAAGCCACTGGTGTGCGCAACGTATGACGCGTAGTCCTCTCCCTTGGACCGGCCCAAGTGCTTTTCGAGCAGGGCCTTTCCCGTGTGGTTGACCAGCAGGTTCGTCATGATGATCGGTGAGACCACGGTGACGATCCCCACCCAGTTCGATGCAGCGACCAAGAAGAGCCCCACCCACACCACCGAGTCGCCGAAGTAGTTAGGGTGTCGGGTGTAGCGCCACAGACCCGTGTCCATGACTTTTCCCACGTGGGCGGGATTGGACTTGAAGCGCCGCAGTTGCCAGTCGCCAATGGTCTCGAAGCCGAAGCCGATTGCCCAGACCGCGACGCCGATCCACTCCAGCGCCTTGGCGGGATGGCGTTCGTACATGGCGAATTGGACCGGGATCGAGACGATCCACATGATGCGGCCCTGGGCGAAGTAGATGTAGCGAAGCACGAACCTCGCCACGCTGCCCTGGTTGCGCCGAAGCAGTGAGGCGTAGCGGGGATCCTCGCCCTTGCCGTGATTGCGCACGAAGATGTGGATGCTCAGTCGAAGTCCCCAGATGGCGGTGATGACGAGCACGACAATGCGGATCGTGGGGTCGCCGTGACCCTGTGAGAGGGCGAACGTGACACCCGCGATGACCACGAATCCGAGGGACCACATGGTGTCCATGATCACCTGGACGCCCGTGCGCATGGCGTAGGCGAACGTGCCCAGCATCAGGGCCGCCACGACTGCGATCGTGGCCACGAGGTTGACGACGAGAGGTCCCCACGTCACAGGGGTCGCTCACCCATGAAGTCGAAGAAGGCCTCGGTCGCCCCGTTGAACTCCTTTGGCGGGCCCGCTTTGGACCGGCGCACCAGCTCCTCGAGTTCGTGGGCACCGAGGTCCTCGGGCACGAGGACCGTCCCCCATTCGACAACGGACGCGCAGCGTATCCGCCCACCACCGGTGACGATCAACGTCGAGTTCAAGCTGCACGCCTGGTCGACCAGTGCACTCAGCACCGGAGCGACACGTTCGGGCGTTGCCACCTTGGTGTAGGTCTCATCCATGTCGACATCGGTCATCTGGGTCGTGGCGTAAGGGAGCAGGAGATTGGTCAGCACGCCACGGCGCTGCCCTTCGACGGCCAACGAGCGACCGAGTGCGATCATCCCTCCCTTGCTCGCTGCGTAGGCCGACAGACCGGGGTCGCC
>JABEUR010000014.1 GCA_013044405.1 Acidimicrobiaceae bacterium
AGCTGTGGGTGCCGTACCAACGACGTGATCTCGCAACGAGGAGTGTGACATGAGTGATTCGCTTCAAGCTCGAGAGGACTGGGAGTCTCGGATCTCGCACAGGTCCGATGCCGCGGCCGAGTCGTCGACGTTGTCGGCGCCCACGGAGGTGGTCGCCGAGTCCGGGACCGGGCACATCCGCCTGTCCTGGGAGCCCGTGCCCGCAGCCGCTGGGTACGTCATCGAGGTGGCCGACGGCTGCACTGTCCCCACCGTACTTCGTCACGGGGGCAGTGACGTCGCGGCAATCCCCATGACGCACTTTGCGGTGACCGGCGTTGACGAGGGGGTCGAGTACCACCTCCGGGTGGCCGCGGTGCGCAATCCCGGCGACGTGATCGAGGCGTGGTCGGCCCCCGTGGTGGCGAGCACCCGTCGTGGCGCGCTGGCCCCGATCGAGGTGGACGTCGACGCCGCCTCGGTGATCCGATCGCTGCGGCGCGTGTGGGAGATGGTGGGCGCGGAGAGACTCTCGCAGTTGCGCTTGGGGGTCGATGAGCACGGTCACGACGTCGGTCACGAGTTCGCAGAGGCGTTGAGGATCGCCCGTGATGAACTGGGCGTGCGATTCGTGCGCGCTCACGCCATCTTGCACGACGACCTCGCGGTCGTACGCCGCGACCCCCGGGGCTTGCTCTCGTACGACTTCGCCGGCATCGACGCGGTCTACGACCGCCTGGTCGAGATCGGGATCCGCCCGATCGTGGAGCTCTCGTTCATGCCCGCGGCCCTCGCGCGCGATCCCCACGCGACGGTCTTCACGTACCGCGGCATCATCTCGCCGCCGACGAACTGGACCGAGTGGCACGACCTCGTCTGCGCCCTAGTGCGCCATCTCGTCGAGCGCTACGGGATCGACGAGGTCGCGGCGTGGGGGTTCGAGGTGTGGAACGAGGCAAACCTCGAGGTGTTCTGGACGGGCACGCGCGAGGAGTACCTGCGTCTCTACGAGGAGGCCGCGAGAGCCGTCAAGGAGGTCGACGAGCGACTCCGCGTGGGGGGGCCCGGCAGCGCGGCCGGCGAGTGGGTCGAGGCACTCCTCGACTTCGCCAGCGCCCGTCAGGTCCCGCTGGACTTTGTGTCAACGCACACCTACGGCAACCTGCCCATCGACCTGCGCCCGCAGCTCGAGCGCTACGACTTCGCGGGAATCCCGATCTGGTGGACGGAATGGGGCGTGGGCAGCACGCACTTCGGGGCCATTCACGACTCACCGATGGGTGCCCCCTTCATCCTCCAGGGCTACGACGCCGTGCAGGGAAGACTCGATGCACTCGCGTACTGGGTGATCAGCGACCACTTCGAGGAACTGGGACGACCGCCGCGGCTGTTTCACGACGGCTTCGGCCTTCTCAGCGTCGGCAACCTGCGCAAGCCGCGGTTCTGGGCTGCGCACCTCGCGGCGGCCCAGGGCGATGACGTCTTGAGCCTCGCGGTCAGCGGCGATGGGGCCGAGGTCCTGGTCGGGGCGAGCGCGACTCGCCACAACGACGGCTCCATTGACGTACTGGTGTGGAACGGGACGATCAACACTGAGATGAGCAGCGGTGACCCGCGCCTCGACCGCACGGTGAGCGTGCGCCTGCGCAACCTGGCGCACCAGTCCTACGTCGCACGACTCGCGCGCGTCGACGCCGAACACTCCAACATCATCGCGGCCCTGCCCGCCGGCGTCGACTGGCCCGACGCCGCGACGTGGTCGCACCTGCGCGCGAGTGACGTCCTGCACCAAGAGCGGCTGGCCGATGTGCAGCCGACGGGTGGTGAGGCCACCGTCACGTTCTTTATCCCCATGCCGGGCGTCGCCCGGCTCAGACTATCTGCCGGATGAATATCCGGTCGAAGAGAGAAGGTAAACCATGAAAACACACACGAGGCCACGTAGTGTCTCGCTCGCGATCGCGGTCACGATGGTGGGACTCTCCCTGACCCCCACCATCGTGGTCGCGTCGGGTGCGGGGGCCAGCGGCGTCGGCAGTTCTGCGCACGCGCAAACGGCGGCGCACGGCGTGCTCACCATCCAGGGCAACACCAACAACGTCTTGAACCTGAACCCGTTCGTCGGGGGCGATCTCGGCGTCGATCTGGTGTACAACAGCTTGGAGTTGTTGAACCCCGTGAATGGGGTGCTGGCCCCGGAACTCGCCACGAGCTTCGCGGCGACCAATGCGACGACTCTCGTCTACACGATCCGAAGCGGGGTGCAGTGGAGCAACGGCAAGGCGTTCACGCCGGCTGACGTCGTGGGGACGTTCAGACTGCTCAAGAAGTTTCCCGCGCTCGACAGCGGCGGCGTCTGGTCCGACGTGACCTCGGTGTCCGCCGCCGGCGACCGGGTCACCTTCAAGCTGAAGACGCCGGACGTACCGCTACGCCAGGCGATCTCCGCGGTGCCGATCGTGCCGAGCGCGATCTGGTCGCACGTGAGCAATCCGGCGACGTTCACCAATACGCATCCCGTGGGCACGGGTCCCTACACCCTCAAGTCCTACGCGCCGACCAAGACGGTCTTCGTGCGGGTCCCCACGTCGTTCGAGGCGCCCAGCGTGCGTCCTAAGGACGTGGCGTTCGTGGCGGGACCGGCGACGGGGGCCGCGAACCAGCTGCTCATCGCGAGTGGCGCCTACGACTTCGCCTACGACAACTTCCCGAAC
>JABEUR010000100.1 GCA_013044405.1 Acidimicrobiaceae bacterium
GAGTCCACTCGCGCGTTCTTGGAACGAGTGCACTAGGAAGCCTGAGCGCGAACCTCAGGCAACGTGGTCATCAAGTCGAACAGCTCTTGGTCGCGGTCCCAGGTGAGGTGGGCGCGAACTTGTTCAAGGGGGAGCCATACCAGCACGTCGACCTCTTCATTGGGTGCGAACTCCCCGTCGCTCACCGACATGAGATAGTACGCGACGATCTTGGGCTTGCCCTTGCGGTGGGTGTAATTCGTCGTGCCGACGAATCGAACGACCTCACACCGCATGCCCGTCTCTTCGAGGACCTCACGCAGGGCCGCCTGTTCGAACGTCTCGCCGGCGTCCAACTTGCCTTTGGGAAAGGTCCAGTCACCACGGGCCTCTCGGTAGATGCACGCCACTTCGACTCGATTGAGCGCCGTGAACCGTATGACGATGCCACCGGCCGCTCGGATGAGATCGCTCGGCGAGTCCGCTGGGACGATCAACTCACCACTCATCAGGTACACGCAGCCAACGCTAGAGGAGCGAGGAGCGACGCGTCGGCATTGGTTCGTCCAGTTCGCGAAGAATTCACCTTCGTAGAGTAGTAAGAATGCTCGCTACCACGGCTCCCCTGCTGGCTCGACTCGCCATCTTCCTGTTGGCGGGCATTGCCGCGGGGGTGTCCAACGGTATAGCGGGCGGCGGAACGTTCATCGCATTCCCGACGCTGCTCGCGATGGGCGTGCCCGCCCTGCAGTCCAACGTCTCGGTGACGGTGGGGGTCGTGCCCAGTTTCATCGGCGGTGTCCGGGGCTTTCGACGTGAACTCGCCACCCATCGGCGCCTCGTGACGACCCTGGTGCCCGTGTGCATGCTGGGCACCGGCGCGGGATGCGTTCTCCTCTTCGCCCTGCCCTCGTCGACGTTTCGTCTGGTCGTCCCGTGGTTGATCGCCGTCGGGACGCTGGTGTTCGCCTTCGCTCCCGTGATCACGAAACGTTTGACGAGCATCGAGCACAACCACCCCGGTCGGCGACGGGCGCTCTACGTGGGCGTCTTCGCGATCTCGATCTACGGCGGCTACTTTGGCGCAGGGCTGGGCATCCTGCTGCTCGCCATACTCGCCGTGACCCTCCCCTACGAGGTCGCCGATCTTCAGGGCCTGCGCATCGCGCTGTCGATCGTCATCAGTGCGACCGCGGCGGTCATCTTCGTCATCCGCGGACACCTCGCTCTCGACGCGGTCTACATGTTGGCCGTCGGCACCCTGATCGGCGGGTGGCTGGGCACGCTGCTGCTCCGTCGCCTCTCGTCGAACGTGGTACGCGCTTTGGTGGTGGCGACCGGAGCCATCACGACGGTGCGATTGTTCGTCAACTACTGAGGGTCACGAAACCGGTGGCGTATACCTGACTATTTCGCTAAACTATATGGATGAAGAACTTTTTCAGCTTCCCCAATCCCGTCAATGACGCCTCGGCACGAACGGTGGCCCTCGGCGTGGTGACGATGACGGTGCTCGCGCTGTTGACCAGGTCTGCCTGGTTGCTGATCCCCTTGACCTACGGCTTCGTCGCGCGTCTGCTCGCGGGTCCGACCATCTCCCCGCTCGGTCAGTTCGCGGTTCGCGTCGCGGGTCCTCGCATCGACGCCTGGCAGAAGTTCGTCCCGGGGCCGCCGAAGCGCTTCGCCCAGGGAATCGGAGCGGTCTTCAGCCTGTCCACGTGCGTGGTTTGGCTCTTCGCTGGTTGGTCGACCGCCCAGTGGATCCTGGTACCTCTGGTCGTCGCCGCCTCCCTCGAAGGGTTCCTCGGCTTCTGTCTGGGCTGCACGATATTCGGCTGGCTGATTCGTATCGGCCTCGTGCCCGAGTCGGTATGCGCAGAGTGCGGCGACCTCTCGGCACGCTACGCAGCGGCCGGCTACGTCGTGGAGTAAGAATTTGCTCAATGATTTCTGAGACTTGCGCCCGGCGAGAACACGTACCCCCCACTCTTTCGTAGGCTGAGAGGATGCTCCCTCGTGTTAAGCGGACCCTTATCACTCTGACAGCAGTGGGCGCGGGCTTGATCTCGGTCGCAGCCCCCGCGACCAGAGGTTCGGCGAGCGAGCCGCGCGTGGTCGTGGTGGGTTCCTCACTCATCCCTCGAGGCGACGTCGTCGTCAAGACCCCGATCAGTGCGAGCTTCGACGTCGCGCTTCATCAGGGCAACGCGGCCGCGCTCAATACGTTCGTCGCCAGCCTCTCGAATCCCAGTTCGCCCAACTATCGCCACTTCCTCACCACATCGCAGTTCGCCCAGCGTTTCGGTGCGTCGACGAGCACGATCGACGCCGTGCGCGCGTACTTCGCCAGTTACGGCTTGAACGTCGGTCCGATCAGCAAGGGACACATCTTGCTCCACGTGAGCGGTTCGACCACGGACATCGCTCGAGCCTTCGCGGCACCGGTCTCGACCGTTCGTCGTTCGGACGGCATATTGGTTGCCGCACTGCGCAGTGCAGCAACATTGCCCCAGTCGGTGGCGCACGACATCGTCGGCGTCGCCGGCCTCTCGTCGGTGATCGCGCCAAGTTCGAATGCCGTGGTGTCTCACGCCGCGCCCAAGGTCGCCTATCCGCAAGGTTGCCCGTCGGCCGGCAATTCCACGAGCAACGTCGCCAGTACCAACAACGGCTACACGCTCCAACAACAGGCGCGACTCTACGGACTCAGCACCCAGTGGACCAGCGGACACACCGGGGCGGGCCAGACGATCGGTGTCTATGAACTGGGTGGTTACAACGCCGCGGACCTGAGCACCTACTTCTCGTGTTACGCAATCTCGCCATCGGTCACGAACGTCAACGTCGACGGTGGTCCGGCCAGCGGAGCGATCGACGAGGCGACCCTGGACATCGAGGAGGCGGCGGGTCTCGCCCCGGGGGCGAAGATCGTGGTCTACCAAGCACCCAACTCGGGCTCGGGTCCCACCGACGCCTACCAACAAATGGCCGACGACAACACCGCGACCATCATCTCGACCTCGTGGGGTACGTGCGAAGCGGACCCCAATGGTTCGCCCAGCACCGAACAGCCGATCTTCGAACAGATGGCGGCTCAGGGTCAGACCGTCTACTCGGCCGCCGGCGACTATGGATCGTCCGACTGCTCGGGGGTAGTGAACAACGCCCTGGCCGTCGACGACCCGAGCTCGCAACCCTTCGTCACGGGGGTTGGCGGCCTCAGCGTCTCGAGCATCAGTCCGCTCTCCCAGACCGTCTGGTTCGACAAAGCTTCATCGGGCGCCGGAGGGGGAGGGTTCTCCAGTCTCTGGTCGCGTCCTTCCTGGCAGGTGGCGCCTGGGATTGCGCCCACCGAGACCATGCGCATGGTACCGGACCTGTCCGCAATGGCTGATCCCTCGACTGGCTTCATCTACTACTTCACGCCCGGCTCACAAAGCGCCTGCTCGGGGTGGTGCTCCATTGGTGGGACCTCAATTGGTTCGCCCCTACTCAGCGCCATGACCGCGGTGGCCGCTCAATCGTGTGGCGTGAGTCGACTCGGCTTTCTCAACCCGACCTTCTACGCAATGGCGTCGACGGGCTTCATCGACGTGACCACTGGTGCCAACGACCTGTTCGGCGTCGGCGGTTACAGCGCCGGAGTGGGTTACGACATGGCGTCGGGGCTGGGCAGTCCCAATCCCCAGACGTTCTACGCGGGACTGTGCCCTATCACGTTCGACGCTGCACGAAGTTCGTTCACTCTGACGACAACCCAAGCCCTCGTCAACACCTCGGGCACCACCATCACCGCCGTGATCCGTGACGCCAACGGCAACCCGATCTCGAATGCCTCGGTCGACCTGTCGGCATCGGGCACCTCGGGTAGCGTCCTCGTGAACGCTGACAGTTCCAGCGCCACGGCCAGCGGCGCCGCCACCTACAGTGTCGCCACCGACGCTTCGGGCAAAGCCACCTTCCAGATCAGTGACACCGCACCCGGAGCAGTCAGCGTCACGCTCGCCTTCCAGGGTCAACCGGTCTATAAGACGTCAATACTCTTCGTGACTTCACTGACGAGTTCGTTGAGAACGGTCCCGGGCCGACCCTCCATCTCGAAAGTAACGGCGCTCGTCGGCGGGATCAGTTTCGTCGTTCGAGCACCCAGCGTCAAGGGCTCGCCACCACTCTCGAGCTACCAGTACTCGATCAATAATGGTCACACCTGGGTGGCCATGCGCCGAGGAGCGACGAGCGCGAAGATACTTAACCTGGCCAAAGGCCGGACATTCAAGGTGATCGTGCGTGCGCTCAACAAAACGGGTCACAGCATGCCCTCCTCCCCGGTGAAAGTTGTAACGCGACTGAAATGATCGCGC
>JABEUR010000101.1 GCA_013044405.1 Acidimicrobiaceae bacterium
CGTGGTGGCTTCGGGCGATCTCGGCCAGAGCATTAAGGTGACCATCACCGAGACCAACACCGCCGGTTCGGCCAGTGCCACCAGCTCCGCGACCGCAACGGTCACCGGAGCCGTGATTACACCTCCGATTGTCATCATCAACATGGTGCCCACCATCTCGGGCGCCACCATCACCGGCAGCCCGGTCGTGGGCCAGACGTTGAGCGCGGTTCCTGGAACGGTGACCGGCAGCCCGACCCCGAGCGCCACCTACCAGTGGTCCACCGGGGCCGGTCCGATCACCGGGGCCACGGGACCGACCTACGTGGTGGCTTCGGGCGATCTCGGCCAGACCATCACGGTCACCATCACCGAGATCAGTATCTCGGGCTCCGCCAGTGCCACCAGCTCCGCTACCGCGACCGTCACGGCCCCTCCTGCCCCTCCCGTGCCCGTCGTGACGATCACCTCGCCCACTGGTGGCGGAACCTACGCACTTGGTCAATCGGTCACGACGTCGTTCTCCTGCACCAGTGCCTCAGGCGCTCCGGCGATCGCCACCTGTACCGACGGACTGTCGAGCAGCGGTACCGGTGTACTGGACACCTCCAGTGCCGGAGTCTTCACCTACACCGTGACGGGTACCTCGACCACCGGCCAAGTTGGTACGGCGTCGATCTCGTACACGGTGACGTCACCCCCGATCGTCCACCCCAAGCCAGTGCCACGCACCGTCTCGACGGTGCTCTACTACTCGTCCAATTCGTGGGCGCTGACGCCAAACTCGAAGCACGTGCTTGACGTGCTGGCGCACGAGATCCAGGCGCACCACCTCACGACGCTGAACATCGACGGTTACGCGAGTTCCTCGGGCACGCAGCGCGCCAATCAAGTCGTCGCCGCGAATCGCGCCAACGCGGTCGCGTCGTATCTCAAGGCACTGTTGGCCCGTTTGCACGTACGAGGGGTCACCGTGCAGGTGAGGGGATATGGAGCTTCACACTTCGCCGTGAAGCCCTACGACTCGCCCCAGAACCGCCGGACGACCATCGTCGCGAAGTAGTCGCCAATCGATCATCGACTCGAGATCGAGATCGCGCGTGACCAATCGATCGGACGACTCGAGAATCGGGTGCGAAGCGGATGATCCTTGAGATCCTTGGCCAACGACAAGTCGGACGAATCAACACGACGCTGGCGGACTGGCCCGCCAGGTAGGCAAGGTCTCACGTCGGAGTGAACGACGCGTCGTCCCTGTCCACCGTGCCAGACTGGGACCGTGGATTTCTTTGCTGACCTGGAAACACCAGATGATGCTCATCGTGGGCCCGAACCCCAACGAATGAGGTGGCGAGGCGACAGCGATGACACCGCCGGGGTCCCTGTCGACCTCAGTCCACTGTTGGTGCGAAGTGACCAGGCGGCGATCATCGTGTCTGGCCTCTTCGCGTATCCGACGGGCTTCGCCTTCTCACTCGAGGCAATCAGCCGGCTCAATCCGGCTCCGTCGCCGCTCGGTTTCCTGCGACCGGGGATCGCGGGGCGAGACGGCTCCAGCGGTGGTGAGCTTCGCTTCGGTATCGGGTTCAGCGACGGTTCGAAGGCGTTGAGCCGCCGGAACTCAATGCCTAGCGCAGAGCGGGCGGTGCGAAGACTCCACCCGAGAGGCGGTGGGGGCGGCGGTCGCAAGTGGTCCCAAGAGTTCTGGTGCGAGCCGCTGCCTCCGGCGGGACTGATGGCCTTCGTCTTCGAGTGGCGTGACTTCGCTGTGCCACAGACGTCGATTGAGGTTGACGCGTCGGCCGTTCTCGAAGCCGCTTCCCAGGCAACACCCCTGTGGCCCGATGACGTCGACCTTCCCGAGGATGGCGAAGCTCTGGGGCGCGGGGCCGGTACTAGGTGGCGTTCAAGTTCGTACGGCACGATGCGCTCCTGACTGAGGGAGGTTCAGGTTGCGCCGGGTTTCGAGTGCCTATCGTTGGGGCCCCAACACCACACTCGCCGTTTCGAGGCAGGTCTTTAGGGCAACCAGTTGCGCAGCACCCACTGGTAGTCGCCAGTGATCACGTCACTCGGCTCCAGGCGCCAGGGTTTGGGGAGTCCGCGTCGCGGGTGAAGTCGGTGACACACTAGGACGATGACCGACTCCGCCTGTTACTCCTGTGCCGAGGAGCAACGTTCGTCGATGGAGCGTCCCGAAGCCGCCATTTGGATAAGCGATGAATGGCGAGTCGCTCACGCGATGGGTTGTGCACTGTTGGGTTGGTTGGTCGTGTTGCCTCGCCGCCACGTCGAGGGCATCCACGAACTCAATGGCGCCGAGACCGCCGAGCTCGGACCGCTCCTTCGTGACGTGTCCCAGGCGCTCGTCGAGGTTCTTGGTTGTGCCAAGACCTACGTCGTCATGTTGGCCGAGACGCCCGGGTTCACCCACGTGCACTTTCACGTGATCCCGCGCGACACGAATCTGGCGGGTGAGTTGCGGGGAACGAAGGTCTTTGACTACATGCGGCGACCCCAGTCCGAGTGGGTCCCCCTCGAGCACCAGCGTGACCTCGCGCTTGCTCTTCGTGAGAGCAGCCCCTTCGAGGGTCCGTCGGTGGAGCGTTAGCGAGACGGCGTGACCGCGCAACCACCCCCCGGCGAGATCCCTACGATGCGTGATCCGAGCTTCCTGCGCGACGTTCAGTACGTCACAACAGGCAATCTCGATGCCCGTGCTTCACTCCACCAGCGCTACAGTACGGCTGACCAGGAGTGGTTCTCCTGGCTCTCTTCCCAGGTGGATTGGCGGGCCTATGGGAGCGTGCTCGAGGTCGGCTGTGGTACGGGACTGCTCTGGGACAAGGTGGACGTCGACGCGGTCGCGCACTTAGAACTCACCCTCACCGACATCTCGGCAGCGATGCTCGAAGCGGCCTCGGCCATCGCCCGGCCGGTCGTCGGATCCTTGCGCGGACTTCGTGCCGAGGTCGAGGCGCTGCCCCTGAGCGACGCGTCGTTCGACCTGGTCGTGGCCAATCACATGCTGTATCACGCGACCGATCCTCGAGCGGCGCTGGGAGAGCTCGTTCGGGTACTTCGCTGCGAGGGCGTGCTGGTCGCCTCCACCAACGGCACCCGTCACTTGGCCGAGTTGTACGAGATCGATACCGCGGTGTTCGGCTCATCTAGTCGTCACAACAACCACGCCGAGGTCTTCGGCAGGGAGTCGGGACTCGCGGTCCTTCGTGAAGTGTTCGACGACGTCGAGTGGCGCGCCCACCCAGACGCATTGGCGTGCACGGACGTCGATGACGTGGTCGCGTATCTGCTCTCGGCGCCGCCGGGAATCTACGCGTCGCTCGAGCAGACTCGTCAGCTCAACCTGGAAGTCTCCTCACGGATGGCCAGTTCCGGCGGCGTGCTGGGCGTGTCGAAGGACGCGGGCGTCTTTCTCTGCCGATCTCCCAACGCAGGGCGTGGATCCCCATGACCATCGAACGTTCGCCGGTCGCGGCCCTTGGTCATTGGAGCGTGGTGACATCGCCCAGTTCTCGCTGATATCGGACCGACTCGACCACGAGACCCCACACCTCTTCACTGTGGCGAAGGCCATCAGGTGACCAGCCGTTGCGCTCGTAGAAGCGCATGGTACGGACGTTGTCGGCGAGTACCCACAGATTGGCTGCGCGAAACCCTCTGTGGTACAGGCTGTGTTGAGCACGATCGAGCAGCGCTCGCCCCACGCCACGACCCCAGTACTGCGGATCGACGTACAGAGCGAAGACTTCGCCGTGTTCGAGCGCGTCCTGGTCGCGCGAACGTCCGAACTGGATGAAGCCGACGACCGCGGCTTCGTCAACGCCAACGATCCACTGCGGTCCCGTCGACTCTTCCGCACCGAAGGTGTATCGGGCCGCTCGATCCTCGGGCCTCAACTGGTCGAGGTACTCATCAGGTATCAGACCTCGATAGCCCACTTGCCACGAACGTACGTGCACTCTGGCAATGTCGGAGCGGTCCGGATCGATCGCTTCGCGGTACGTGATCATGAACAATTCTGGCATCTCGACCGGCTCGTTGCCCACGTTCACGATCGGGCCAATCTACGCTGAGATTCGATGAATCCAGACTCCACTCACGAAGTGCCGATGAAGGGAAACGTGAGTGAAGGGGTCGTGCGAGTCGCCAATACCGTTCGACGTCCCGCCATGGCGTGGTCCGCCAGTGTGGACGCACTGCTCATCCACCTGAGTCTCGTCGGGTTCGAAGGTGCGCCGCGTCCCCTGGGTTATGACGAGAAGAATCGACAGGTCCTCACCTACGTCGAAGGGCACGCCGATCCCGATCCATCGGACCTTGACGTGCATCGACTCGTCGAAGTCGGTCGACTGATCCGACGATTCCACGATGCAGCGAGTTCCTTCGTTCCTTCACCGCAGCTCGTCTGGAACGTTGCGATCACTCCCGACAGCGAAGAGTTGATCTGTCATCACGACCTCGCACCGTGGAACCTGGTTCGTACACGAGAATCGATGACCATCATCGATTGGGATGGCGCTGGTCCTGGTTCGAGGTTGTGGGACCTCGCCTACGCGGCCCATGGCTTCGTCCCGCTCTCGGCGAGGGCTGGGCTGGATGATGACGTCGCGGCTCAACGACTGGCCGCGCTCGTCAACGGGTACGGTCTCGACGAGTCACAACGAGCTCGACTGCTCGACATGCTCGGGCCACGCATCTGGTCGATGTACGAGCTCTTGCGGCGTGGTCATGAGTCGAGCACGAAACCCTGGAGCAAACTCTGGAGTGAGGGTCACGGTGCAGAGTGGTTGGCCGATCGTGACTTCGTGAACGCCAAGCGAGACGTGTGGGCGAAGGCCCTCGGATCCGGAGCGATCTCGAAGGGTGGCTGATCTACCAGGGTGTGGCATTCCTCGACTCAGTCCAACGTCGATGTCGTCAAGGTGTTGGGTCGCCACGTCAGCTCAGTGGTCGAATGGTCCCAACCTCGATGGGTCTCCACGATGAGGTTTGCATTGAACGCGACTCCTCCTTCGGAACAGCGCTTCGCCAGGAGCACCCCTGCGCACTGGCGACAAGAGGAAACCACCGCGTGGTCGAAGCGGACTCATGAACTTGGAGCAGATCGTTGACCGAGTTCAAGTTGCGCCGGAGGCGACCTGAAAGGGTCCGCATGGTTAGGCTTAGGCGTGAGCTCAACCTCCCAGGCGACGTGAGCTAGCGCGATGCTGAGACTGCCAGCTCATGTCCTCATCTCATAGCGGGGTGTTCACGTATTCCCTCTATTACGTTGCCCTGAAAGTGCGCGTCACGCGCATCCATTGGGCGTTCGAGTTTTACGAGGCGTTCTAAACGTTGGGACCACGATCCGACGGAGTTGTTTCATGTTGGGATCGTCGACGCGTATGGTTCTTCGGTGAACATCGTTGTCGTGTGCACCGGAAACGTCGCGCGTTCAGTCATGCTGGGTTACATGCTCATCACCCTGGGCGAAGCCTCAGGTCAGGACTGGCGCGTGCGCACTGGCGGAACCCACGCCATCGAGGGTAGCGCCATGAGCTCGAGGACCCGAACGGCACTTGAGACCATCGAGGAACTGGCGGGCCACCACTTCAACGCCCATCGAAGTCACCAGATCGATGACGATGACGTTGCTTGGGCCGACGTCGTCGTCGCAGTCGAAGCCGCTCACGTGCACTTCCTTCGTCGCCACTTCGCGCCGGCCACCCCCAAGGTCGTCCAATTGCACCAGTTCGTGCGCTTCGCTGCACTGGATGGTTCGTTGAACGATCAGCTGGCGGGTTTGGCGATGATCGAACCCGATGCCGCCTTCGATATTGTCGATCCGGCCGGTGCCGATCAAGAGTTCTATAACGCCTGCGCTCTGGAGTTATGGGAACTGGCACAGGTCTTCGCGCTCCTGGTAGGCGAGGAGACCGATTAGTCCTGCTGGACCGTTCGCAGTCCGCCCCACGCGAGAGTGGCGCTTCGCTCGGCGAGTCGTTGAGCTGCTCCGGGCGCCGGCGGGGGCCATCCCTTGGCGGCCTGTTGCTCGAGCCACGCCACGGCGGCGCCTTCGGCGATGCCGACCACTCCCGCAGCCAATTGGCGACGGTGTTCATCGCTGATCGACACCACGATCAGCGGTTCGAGGAAGGAGACCAGCCCCAACTCAACCGCACGCAGGTCCAGCCAGTTCTCCCCGTCGTGGGAGTGGATGAACAGGACGCGAAAGGCGTCGGGTTCGCTCACGACCATCTCGAAGTAGACGCGAAACGCCACTTCGATCTTGGCTCGAGGCGAGTCGACGCTCGACACCGCGTTCTCAAGGTTGACCAGCAGCTTGGCGCCCGTCTGCGTGACGATCTCTCGGTAGAGGTCGGTCTTGGAGTCGAAGTACTGGTAGAGGATTGGTTTGGTGAAACCCGCCTCTCGAGCGATGTCGTCCATGGTGGCCGCCTGGAATCCACGCTCGGCGAAGATGCCCCTCGCCACCAACAACAGCTGCTCACGCCGTTCGGCGTACTGGGGACGCTCGTCGTTGATCACCATCGAACAGAGACTAGTGGGCGATCGGCACCTCGCCTTGAGCGATGCGGCCATCGTCGTAGATCGAGCCAAGTCGGGACCAAGGTGCGTTTCGGTCCCGTTTGTACCCGCTCGGGAGAGATTGCTGCCTCTGGGGGTACGATGGAGACACTTTGAACTGTACTTATGACCTCGATCGCTGACGTCCTCGGCGGTCATTATCGACTCGACCGCTTGCTCGGTCGAGGGGGAATGTCCGATGTCTATGAGGCGACCGACCTCGACAACGGCGTCCACGTCGCTTTGAAGGTGGTGCGATCGGGCGACCCCGAATTCGCCCAACGTCTGGCCCGAGAGGCCCGGGTCCTCGAGCCATTGGACCACGTCGGACTCGTTCGCCTGATCGATGCCGGAGTCTTTGCCGCTCAGGCATTTCTCGTGATGGACCTGGTCGACGGGACGACCCTCGCGCGCGCGTTGGAAGACGGGCCGCTCGGTTCTCAACGCAGTGCGGCGCTGGGCGCGCGACTGGCCGCTGCACTCGCCTACGTCCATGAGCGCGGGATCGTGCATCGAGACGTGAAGCCCTCCAATATCTTGATCAGTGGCGAGGGCAATGCCAAGTTGGTCGATTTCGGCATCGCGCGCGACGACGACTCGACGTCGCACACGATCACCGGTACGACGTTGGGGACCGTCTCCTACATGGCGCCCGAACAGTTGGAGAATCACCAGGTCGGGGCCCCGGCCGATATCTGGTCACTCGGCATCGTCCTGCTCGAATGCCTCACTGGTGAGCGCGCCTATCGCGGCCTGCCCAGTGAGGTGCTGGCACGTCGATTCGCTGGGCCGGTGGAGTTGCCCGTCGACCTTCCGGCTCCGTGGCGCCAGGTCTTGGCCGGAATGCTCGAACACAGTCCCGAGCGGCGTCTCACGGCCACCCAGGCTGCGGCGCTGCTCGATACGAGGGCCTTCGACGAACCTTGGATCCCGCGTGACCCGGACGCGACCAGACCAATCGCACTGGTCAGTCCCGACGACACCACGTTCGTGATGGGTGCGGTCGTAGCCGGTTCGCTCGCTGGCGACGAGACACGTATCGTGCCCGTTCGCCCGACTCCCGACGTGCGCTCAGGCTCCACACGCAACTGGTGGAAGATCGCGGCGCTGGGCGCTGTAATCGTGGCCCTCCTCTGGGCCGTAGCGGCCGTCGCTTTGCAGGGCAACCCCCCGGGCACCACGACGACCTCGACCTCGACCTCGACCTCGACTTCGACTTCGACTTCGACGACCACGACCCTTCAGGGATCGTTGGGGGCGAGCCAACTTTCTAGGTTGTTGGCCGACGTGGCGCTGGCTCAGAGTAGCGGCGCTATCGACGGTCCCACTTCGCAGTCGCTCATCCAGAGTGCGAGTGACGCCGTGACCCAATACAACGCCGGCCAAAAGGTCCTCGCGTCGAGTGACCTGCAACAGAGTGCCACCACGATCTCCAACGCACTCGCCAGTGGCGTCGTCACGTCAGGAGAAGCGGCCATCCTCCAGAACGACCTCGTCCTCTTGGCGTCGGCTCTGCACCTCGCTTCGGCGGTGACGACCACGACGACGTCGACTCCCACGCCTAGCAATCCGGGACCCAGCAACCCGGGGCCGGGAAACGGTAATGGAAACGGGCACTAAGACCGCACCCGCCCAACGGTAGCGACGATGCCGGTTGAGGTTCGAGACGCTGGCCCTCTATTGGGTCATCGAGGTGTCCTAGTGGAGCGCAGCCACGACGGCGGCGCGAGCGTCGCCTTCGGCTTCGAGGTGCAGCGCAACTCCCATCGTGTCGAGCATTCGTACCATGCCCTCGCCGACGTGGTTCGCGACCACTGCTTCGACGTGGTTCTCGCGCAAGAAGCGCGCCACCCTGGCGTGGTGGCGCGCCGGCGAACCTTCGTCGTGTAGGCGGCTCCACGAGACTTCGAACTCCTGCCACTTCTCGATCGTGCCACCTTGCACCTCAGCGACGGCAATCGAATCCGCACGGCCCCAACGTGGGTCGACCGTCTCTTCAGGGGTGACCGGGACGCACAGGATCATGTACCCACAGTACCGCTACCCAGGTGAGCGCGATTCTGGGCTCGAGAGCGCTTCGCTTGACACTCCTATCGTCTCGAGGAGCACCGCGAGGCGCCCGCTCAGCTGGTTGACATTGAAGTGCTCGCGTGCAATCGTCAAATTGCGCTCGAACACCCCCCCATCGGGTCGTTCGATGAAGTGCGAAATCGCATCGACCTGATCGAGTTCAAAGAACTCGAATCCGTAGGCCATGATCTCGCGCGCCACCGGATAGGCGAAGAGCGCCAGTGGACGACGGTGCGTGACCGATTCGAGCACGGGATTGCCGAAGCCCTCCCAGGTCGATGCCATGACGACCAGGTCGCTTGCGGCGTAGGCGTCGGCGATGTCCAGCCCGGCGGGCAGTCCGCGCAAGACGTTGACTCCCTGAGACGCGATCAATTGGTCAAGTTCGTGTCCGTAGCCGTCTTCGGCGGGCCCGAGCAGCCAGAGCGTCGCGGCGAGTTCTCGACAGAGTTCGAGCGCACCCGCGACGTTCTTTCGCGCGATCGCCCGGGTCGCCATGAGTGCCACGACCTCGCTGGTCACTGCGAGTGCCGAGCGCGCCGCACGGCGATCGCCCAGCGGCGGATCGCAGTCGAAGGAGTTCATGATCGTCGTCGCTTCGATACCGCGCTGGGCGAGTTCGCGCCGGGAAATCTCGTTGATGCTCACGTGGTACCAGCCGTCGCGGTCGCGTGGGCCCTCGAGGCCAGCGAGGTGTTCACGCTGCCACGCGAGGTCGTGGTGGTGAAAGAGTGCCCTTCGACCCTCGAGCACCTCATAGAGCACGTCGCGCGCGCCGACATTGAGCGGCAGCGACGCGAGGTTCTCCACGATCACGAGGTCCGCCCCGCCCAGGGCCGCCTCTAGATCGTCGAACGTCGGGGCAACGGGCGAGCCAATGGCGAGGCCCCGCAGCGTGACGTCGACTGGACCTTCGCCCGCGACGGTGGTGACCTCGTGGCCGAGTGAGGTGAGCGCTCGCGTCCATTTGGCCGATTCGATGGAGACCCCGTCATTTCCGCCGAGTCGAAAGCTCACGATCACGATGCGCGCCACGCTCAAAGGCTAGGCGCAGGGCCAATTCAGCACCCTCTAGTAAGGTTGGCCCCGGTAGTGGCCACGGGTCAGTGCCCATTTCTGGAGGGATTATCAGTGGCCAAGCGTGCTCTGATCACCGGTATCACCGGTCAGGACGGCTCCTATCTGGCCGAACTCCTGCTCGCCGAGGGCTACGAGGTCATCGGTCTCATCCGGCGCAGTTCGACGCTCACGATCGAGCGGATCAGTCATATCCAGGACCGCATAACGCTGGTCTCGGGCGACCTGGTCGATGAGGTCTCGCTCATCAACGTGTTACGCGACTATCGACCGAGCGAGGTCTACAACCTGGCCGCGCAGAGCTTCGTGCAGACGTCCTGGACCCAACCCGTCTTGACCGGAGAGATCACGGCACTCGGGGTCACGCGGATGCTCGACGCGATTCGCATCGTCGACCCCGAGATCCGTTTCTACCAGGCCAGTTCATCGGAGATGTTCGGGCGGGTACGAAGTGTCCCTCAGAACGAGGAGACGCCCCTCTATCCGCGCAGCCCCTACGGCGTCGCCAAGGTGTACGGACACTGGATCACCGTCAACTACCGCGAGAGTTACAACCTGCACGCCTCGTCGGGCATCTTGTTCAACCACGAGTCGCCCCGGCGCGGATTGGAGTTCGTGACCAGAAAGATCACCAACGGCGTCGCGCGAATCAAGGCCGGAGCGGCCAGCGAGCTGCGTCTGGGCAATCTCGATGCCCAGCGTGACTGGGGATATGCCGCGGACTACGTGCGCGCGATGTGGGCGATGCTCCAGCGCGACACGCCCGACGACTTCGTGATCGCGACGGGCAAGACCCACTCGGTGCGCGAACTCTGCGAGGTCGCCTTCAACGCCGCGGGCCTCGACTACGAGCGCTACGTCGTGATCGACCCCGCCTTCATCCGTCCCGCCGAGGTCGATCTTTTGGTCGGAGACTCGACCAAAGCGCACGAGCAGTTGGGCTGGAAGTGCGAGGTCGACTTCTACGGACTCATCGAAATGATGGTCGGCGCCGATATCAACGCCCTGGCGCACTAGACGGTCGTGGACCGCGCTCAAGGTGTCGTTGCCCGACTGAATAGTGCGGTGGTGCTGGTCAACGGCTTCCCGCTCTTGAGTGGCGTCGACCTCGACGTCGAAGCGGGCACGTTGAGCGTCCTGGTCGGTGCGAACGGAGCGGGCAAGACGAGCCTGCTGCGACTCCTGGGTGGGCTCGTCGCACTTTCTGGTGGGTCGGGTTGCGTCCTTGGCATCGACCTGGCCTCGGGTGATCGGCGCCAGCTACGACGCCGGGTGGGTTGGCTCGGCCACGAAGGATCCTTCTACGACGACCTGAGCGTCGAGGAGAATCTGGTCTTCGCGTCTCGGGCTCTGTCACGTCCCCTCGATGGACTGGGCGACGTGCTCGAACGCGTGGGACTGGCAACGCGTCGCGCGACACCCGCGCGTCAACTCTCCGCCGGTCAACGCCGCCGCCTCGGCCTGGCGTGGCTGTTGCTTCGACGCCCCGAGCTCTGGCTCCTCGACGAGCCCTACGCGTCGCTCGACGACGATGGTCGTACGTTCTTTGACGAGCTGCTCCACGACGTGGTTGCCCAAGGCGCGACGGTGGTGGTGAGTGCGCACGATGCGCTACGCAGCCCCCGCCTCGCCCCGCGCACCCTCGTGCTCGCCGGCGGACGCATTATCGGAGGAGAACCATGATCCGTACTGCGCTGCTGGTGGCGGGTAAGGACCTGCGCATCGAGCGCAGGAGTCGAGTCCTGCTCTGGCAGGTCGTGCCCTTTGGCGTGATGGCCCTCTTGCTCTCGGGGCTCGCCCTCGGTCCAGAGCGCGCTGGTCACTCGAGCGCGGCGCCGGGACTGTTCTACTTGGTGGTGGTACTGGTGGAGTTGCTCATGATCAGTCGCAGCCACGCAGTCGAGTCGACTCCGGGAACGCGGGCATCGGTGGCGACGCTCGGTCTCGATTCTGCGGGGGTGTTCTTGGGTAAGGCGGCCGCCTTGTGCCTCGAACTCTGGCTCGCCGCGCTGGTACTGCTCGCGGGAAGCGTACTACTCTTACACACCCAACTCCACGGGACCCTCAGGGCCCTGCCGAGCATTCTCGTGACGCTCGCTGCGCTGGCGGCCGCGGGAACCCTCTACGGAGCCCTCACGAGTCCGGGAAACGGGGCCACGCTCCTTCCGGTGATCTCCCTACCGGCCTTCGCGCCGCTGTTGATCGCCGGAGAGCGCTCGTTCAGCTCGGCGCTTTCGGGCGGAGCGCTGTGGGAGTGGTGGGTGATTTCCTTGGTGGCGATGGTTGCGTACCTCGCGCTCGGGATTCTCCTTTACGGTGTTCTCGAGGAATCGTGATGAAACTACTTGCCCAACGCCTTCTCGGACCCGCCACGTTGATCGCCATGGCCGTCACGTTCGTGCTCGGTCTGTGGGTGACGCCGCCCGACAAGGTCCAAGGCGACCTTGCGCGACTCGTCTACGTCCATCCCGCGGTTGCGTGGGTGGCGCTCTACCTCTCCTTTGGCACCGCGACCATCGCGAGCGCGCTCTACCTGTGGAAGCGAACTCGTTCGATGGTGGCCGATCGGGTCGCGCACTGCGCCATGGAAGTCAGCCTCGTCTTCATCGCGCTGACCCTCGCGACGGGGTCGATCTGGGGGCGCCCGACCTGGGGCGTGTGGTGGGCGTGGGACGCCCGACTCACCTCGACCGCCATCTTGGGCGTGTTGGTACTGGGCTACCTGGCCCTGCGCAGGGCCAACGATGACCCCGAGTTGCGCGCGCGCCGCGGCGCGGTGTTCACCATGTTGTCCGCGCTCAACGTTCCCCTGATCCACTTCTCGGTGCAGTGGTGGAAGACACTGCACCAGGGCGCGACCGTCTTCACGTCGAACCGCACGCTCTTGATCCACGGCATCATGGCCTGGACCTTGTTGATCAGTTTCGTGGCGTTCAGCCTCGCCTTCGCCTGGTTGCTGCGCGCGCGATACCGTCTCGAGCTCAAGCGCGAGCGCGCGATGGGCGAATCGCTCGAAGTCGCCCTGTCGCGGCGTCGGGCCGAGGGTGTGCACTGATGGGCTACGTCAGCGCCGGTTACGCCGTTGCCTTCGGAGGACTCGCGCTCTACGCGCTGTCGATCTGGTGGCGGGGACGTCGTGGTGCCTGATTCGACCATCGACCTCGCCCCGGTCGCCCCACCCAGAACATCCTCGTCGAGTCGTCGTCGAAGCATCGGCGTGTTCGTCGTGCTCGCAGCAGCCATCCTCGCGCTCTTGAGCCAGGGGCTCCTGCATTCGCTCAACTACTTCGAGACCGTCGACCAGGTGCTCGCTCAACGTGCGAAGATCGCCACCTCGACCATTCGACTCGAAGGAGTCGTCAAGCCCCACACCATCCATCGCACCTCGTACGGGGCGTCGTTCTGGGTGACCGGCTCGGGAACCAACGAGGTCTTCGTGGTCTCGCGCGGCACGCCGCCCCAACTGTTCCAGGCGAATATCCCTGTGGTGGTGGTCGGTCACTTCAGATCGAGGTCCTCGCTGACCTTCGAGGGCACTCAGATCATGGTGAAGCACTCGGCTTCGTACATTGCCCAGTATCCGTCGCGGGTGAAGGCCCCTAACGGTTCGGTCCGCTGATGCTCACCTGGTTGGGTCGAGCCGGACTCTACGTCGCCTTGGCCGGTTCCCTCATCGGACTGGCGAACCAGTTGGTGGCGATGCGTCGTGGCCGCCGCGCTCACTCGCTGCGCTGGGCGCTCGTGGCACTCGTGGGCATCGTCGCCGCGATCGCGGTGATGCAGTACGCGCTCATCACCCACGACTTCTCCCTCGCTTACGTCGCGCAGAACAACGCGACCTTCACGCCGCTGCTCTACTCGATCACGGGAATGTGGTCCGCGCTCGAAGGCTCCTTATTGCTCTGGGCGTTCCTGCTGAGCGGGCTGATCGTCCTGGTCACGCGCTACTACCGGCGCCAGAGCGACGACGAGGTCGTGGGCTGGGCGACGAGTGTGCTGTTCATCGTGAGCGCCTTCTTCACGCTTCTGATGGTCGGTCCTGCCGACCCGTTCCTGGCCAATCCCGCCAAGGTGCTCCAGGGCGCCGGGCCCAACGCGCTGCTCCAGGACAATCCTTTGGTGGCGATGCATCCGCCGCTGCTCTACGCGGGCTTCGTCGGGTTCACGGTACCCTTCGCCTTCGCGATCGCCATGCTGATCACCGGACGGGTCCAGGACCGATGGCCCCTCGAGCAGCGGCGTTGGACGGTGCTCGCCTGGGGCGTCTTGTCGGTGGGCATCGTGCTCGGAGCGTGGTGGAGCTACCAGGTCCTCGGCTGGGGAGGGTTCTGGGGCTGGGACCCGGTGGAGAACGCGGCGCTGCTGCCGTGGTTGACGGGTACCGCCTACATCCATTCGGTGATCGTTCAAGACCGCCGGGGTCTCTTTCGGGTGTGGAACCTGTCCTTGGCCATCGCGACGTTCGCGCTGACCGTGCTGGGGACGTTCTTCACCCGTTCGGGAGTTCTCCAGAGCGTGCACTCGTTCTCGTCGAGCACCCTCGGACCGCTGCTGATCGGCTTCTTCTTCTTCGTGGTCGTGCTGGGCGCGGGGCTACTCGCCTGGCGCGGGGATCGCCTGCGCTCGGTGGTGGGTGTCGATCATCCACTCTCCAAGGAGGGCCTCTTCGTCGTGAACAACGTGATCTTCGTGGGATTCGCGGTCGTGGTGCTGCTCGGTACGGTGTTCCCGTTGCTCTACGAGGCAGTCAACGGTGGCCAGGTGAGCGTTGGCGCACCATACTTCGCCTCGGTGGCCGCTCCGATGAGCGTCGTGCTGCTCGCCCTCATGACCCTGGCCCCGCTCGTGGGATGGCGAACGCTCGATCGAGGCGTGCTCTGGAACCGAGTGAGACTCAGTTCGTGGGCGGCGCTCTTGGTCGTGGTGGTGCTCGTCGCGCTGGGCGTGCGGCGCCCCACCGTGCTGCTGGCGTACTTCCTCGCCACCGGCGCCGCGGGTGCGGCGTTACGGACGTTGCGCGGGTCGTTCGTGTCGGCGAGGCGTCGTTCACGTCGTTGGACCAGTGTCCTGCGTGGACCGAGCACCGGCGGGATGGTGACGCATCTGGGAATCGTCGTCATGGCGCTCGGCATCGTCACGTCAACGGCCTACGCGACGCGCGCCGAGGTCACTCTGGCCACGGGCCAGAGTACCGTCGTCGCGGGCCAGTACATCACCTTCGAAGGCTTCGCCTCGGTCAAGAACTCGTTGTTGAGTGCCACCCAACTGCGCGTGCTCGTGGGTGGCCACGAGCTGCGCCCGGCGGTGACGACCTACAACGGGCGCACTGGCCAGAGTGTCGGGACTCCGGCCATTGATTCGAGTGCGCTGCGCGACGTCTATCTCACCTTCGACGCCGTGGGCGGCAATGGTGCGACGTCGGGCGCCCAGGTCCAGGGCAACCTCCCGGCCGGTTCGGTGGTCCTGGGCGTCACGGTCGAGCCGCTGATCTCGTGGCTCTGGATCGGTGGTCTGCTCGTGGGCGCCGGTGCCGCGCTCTCCTTCTTTCGCCGCTCACATCGCGACGAGGTGGAATCATGAGACGCAGCGTCGCGCTGGCGTCGATCCTGGTGCTCGTGGTCGTCGCGATCTTCTCGGCCTTCCTCGCGACCCGTCAGCCGGTGAGTCAGGCGACCAGCGCGCCCAGTCCCTTGCTCGGAAAATTGGCCCCGCCGTTGAGCGGCGCCGAGCTCGGTTCGGGACACTTCAGTCTCCGCGCCGAACGGGGCAAAGTGGTCGTGGTGAACTTCTGGGCGTCGTGGTGCGCGCCGTGCCAGAGCGAAGCCCCCGAGCTCTCGACCTTCGCGTGGCAGCACCGCAACTCGGGCGTCGTCGTGATCGGAGTGGTCTTTAACGACACGATCAACGCGGCCACCGCCTTCGCCCACCTCTACGGTTCGCTCTACCCGTCGATCGTCGACCCCGGGGGGGTGATCGCGAACAGCTACGGCGTGACGTCGCCGCCCACCACCTACATCATCGACCGTCACGGCCGGGTCGCGGCCACGTTGCTGGGCGCGACCACCGCCAAACAGCTCGCCGCCGTCGTCGCGCGGGTGAACACGTGAGGGTGCTGCGCTCCTTCTCCCTGTGGGCCGCGGCCCTCGTCGCGGTCGTCGCGCTCAGCCTCGCCAGCGCCCCGAGCGCCCCGAGTTCGTCCAGCCGTATCGCGCACCTAGAGTCGCTCGTGAAGTGCCCGTCGTGCGAGAATCTTTCCGTGGCCCAGAGCAATGCGACCTCGGCGGTGGCGGTGCGCCATGAGATCACCCAGCGCGTGCACGAAGGTCAGTCCGACAACACGATCCTCACCGCGCTCGAATCCACCTACGGCACCTCGGTGCTGCTGAGCCCCTCGACCACGGGACTGGGAACCCTCCTCTGGCTCGTTCCAATACTGCTCGTGCTCGTGCTCGCGCTGTCCATCTGGCGTTCGGCGAGGCGACGGTGAACCGCACGCCCCAGCAACTGCGCGACGAGATCGCCCTGCGCGAGGCGTCGCTCGTCGACGCCGCGCGAGAGCACCAGGCGGGCGAACTCACGACCGATCAGTTCGTGACCATCACCGGCCGAGAGACGGCCCTGCTCGACCTCGCACGCACCGAGCTGTGGTCACTGAGCGATCCGCTTGGTCCCAACACGCAGCCTCGCCCGCGGGTGCGCCGCCCGCTGTGGCTGATCGTCGGACTGTTCTTCCTCGCCCTGGCACTCGGCGTCGTGCTCTATGGCACCATCGCCCCGCGTCAGGCCGGCAACTCCGCGACCGGTTCGCTCAGCCTCAGTCGGACTCAACAGGTCCAGCAACTGCTCATCCAGGCCGAAGCCGACATCGCCAACGGGAACACCGCGACCGCGCTCATCGCCTATGAACAGGTGCTCGGCCTCGATTCAAGTAACGCCGTGGCGCTCACCCAGAGCGGCTGGCTCGACTTCTCGGCCGGCAGCAAGGCAAAGGACTCGCCCGTGATCGAGGCCGGCATCAAGAACCTGGAGAAGGCGATCGCGGTTGCTCCCCAGGACCCGGCTGCGCGCCTCTACTTCGCCATCGTCGCCGCATCGACGCCGGGCAACGCGACGACGGCGAAGAAGGAGTTCTCGATCTTCTTGCGACTGAATCCCTCCAAGGGCCAGTTGGCGATCGCCCGCCCCTTCCTGCACCAGATGGGCTTCGCGGGCTACTGAGATTCGCCCGTGACACCACGGAGCGCCAGCTCAGGCGGTGACACGACAGGTGTCGTCGCCGCGGGCCCGAGAGGTCAAGGTCACGCGGGTGCACTCGGCACCGAGTCCGTCGAGCATGCCCGAGATGAGTCCGCGGTCCACCGCACAGAGCACCGGGTGGTGTTGGGCCGCTGAACCGAAGGGGCAGTTGTCGGACACGACGGACTGCTCGGAGTCGTGCTCCTCGGCGCGAGCGGCGAAGCCGTGGGCGGTCAGCAGTCCCGCGATCGAGGCCATCGCGGTCTTCACCGAGCGGGCGTTCTCGCTCTGACCAACACCGCGTCCGAGGGTGCGACCGTACTGCACACCCACGTCGTGGGCCATTGCCTCGGCGGCGTCGGGTCCGAGGCGTTCGAGGGCCATCTCCAAAAGCGCCACCAGCAGGGCGTCTCGTCGCATCGATCCGTCCATGACCAGGCTCGAGTCGACCACGCGGTAGCCCTTGGCGGGACGTCCAACGGTGGTCTTGCGGACATTGTCGAAGGTGACGTAGCCGGCCTCGCTCAAGCGCTCGAGGTGGTGTCGAACCACGTTCGCGTGAACTTCACAGTGCACGGACAGGTCGCTCGCCGTCGCACCCGGGTTCTCTCGCAGGTAGAGGTAGATCTTTCGCCGGGTGTTGTCGCCAAAGGAGTGGGTGAGACTGGTCACCGTCGCGGTGAACAGCGACGGGTCCAACTCGTTCTCACTCGACATCACCGGCACGCTTTCATACTACGAGCCGATGGCGTTCGCGCGACGGTAACCTTCATAGGGCCCTCCCAAAGGAATCTCGTGACGACTGACCCCAACCTGCGCAACCACCTCGCCGACATCGTCGAACCCCAGTTGGTGCGCACCTTGGGCGAACTCGGGTTCCTCGGGGCCATTGGCGAAGCCAATGGATCGCCACGCGTCGAGCTCGTGCTGCCCGTCACGGGATGGCCGAACCTCGACCTGCTCGAAGCGGCGATTCGAGAGCGGGCCAGCACCGCGAGCGTGGTGGTGCGTGCGATGAACGAGGAAGAACTGCTCGGACTGCGTAACTTCTTGCGTGGCGCCATGGCCGGCGACCCGGGACCGGGCCAGCACAGCCACGCTGACGTCAAGCCGCGATTCCTCGACAAGCTCTCCAAAACGCGGGTGCTGGGCATCTCCTCTGGCAAGGGCGGGGTCGGCAAGTCCTCGGTGACGGTCAACCTGGCGATCGCCCTCGCCCTGGACGGCTTCGACGTCGGGGTCCTCGACGCCGACGTCTACGGTTTCTCACTACCCAAGATGCTCGGCGCCGTGAACGACCCGATCGTCCTGGGTGACACCGTGATCCCGACTCTCGCGCACGGGGTGCGCTGCGTGTCGATGGGTTACTTCGTCGCCGACGAGCAACCGGTCATCTGGCGAGGTCCCATGTTGCACAAGGCAATCGAACAGTTGGTCACCGAAGCGTGGTGGGACGAGCCCGATTTCTTGTTGATCGACATGCCCCCGGGAACCGGTGACGTCGCCCTCACGTTGTCCGAGGTCCTGCCGCGCATTGAGATGTACGTCGTCACGACCCCACAACCGGCTGCCCAGCGGGTCGCGCAGCGTTCGGCCTACGCGGCGCGCAAGCTGAGGCTGAGTGTGCGCGGCGTGATCGAGAACATGAGTTGGTTCACCGGTAACGACGGTGAGCGTTACGAGATCTTCGGATCGGGCGGCGGCGAGCAGTTGGCCCGCGAGCTCGGAATCGCGCTGCTGGGCCAAGTGCCCCTCGAGGCACTGTTGCGCGAAGGCGGTGACGTCGGGGCACCCATCGTCGTGACGCACCCGAGCAGCGAATCGGCCCTGGCCTTTCGAGCCCTCGCCAAGACGGTCGCCGCGCAGGGACCCGCACGCGTCTATCGTCAAGAACTCAAGCTGTCCTAGCGTCAAGGGGGAAACCATGGAGTTACGGGGCAAGACCGCGGTCATCACGGGCGGAGCGAGCGGGATCGGACTCGCGACCGCACGCCAGTTCGCCGCCTCGAAGATGAACCTGGTGCTCGGTGACATCGAGGACGGCCCTTTGCAGGTCGCGGTCGATGAGTTGCGCGCCGGCGGCGCCCGGGTCATTGGTATCCAAGGAGACGTGTCCAAGGAGGACGACGTCATCGCCATGCGCGACGCCGCGCTGGCGGAGTTCGGCGCAGTCCAACTCGTCTTCAACAACGCCGGTGTCGGTGGCGGACCCGCAATCGCCACTCCAAAGAAGGTCTGGGACTGGGTGCTCGGTGTCAATCTCGACGGTGTCATCAACGGTGTCAACGCCTTCGTGCCGTTGTTCCTCGAGCAGAACGAAGGGTACGTCGTCAACACCGCCTCCGAAGCCGGGTTGGTCGGGGTCGGCGGCATGGGTCCATACTGCGCATCGAAGTTCGCCGTGGTGGGGCTGTCGGAGTCGCTCTTCCACGAGTTGGCGATGACGGGCAAGGACGTACACGTCTCGGTGCTGTGCCCGAACTTCGTGCGCACTCGAATCTACGAGTCCCAACGCAATATGCCCCGAGACCTGGTCAGCTATAACGAGAGCCCCATGGTCCAAAAGGGTATGAAGTTGGCGAAGCAGGCCGTCGACGCAGGTATAGACGCTGCCGATGTGGCTCGAGCCATCGAGGATGCGGTGGCGTCGAACGAGTATTGGATCCTCACCCACCAGCACTCGGCGATCGCCATCACGGAGCAGCGCCTCGAGTGGATGCGCGGAGGTCGAGTGCCGTTTGCGAACCTCGGGGTCAAGGCGCCGAGCTGACGGGTCACTTCGAAGGTCCCAGGGCTTCGACGATTGCAGCGGAGTAGCTCGCCGAACTAGTGGTGTTTCGCGGTGAATGCGTCCGACCTTGTGGTGTTTCGCGGTGAATGCGTCCGACCTTCACCGGTCCTCACGGATTCTCGTACCGGTGCCGGCATCACTGGATGACTCGGTAGCTCCAGATGCATTGAATGGCGTGTACCGATGGTCCTTGGGCAAGGATCCTTCGCCCGTGCATTCACGACCACTCGAACGCGCTGCGGAGTCGAAGGGCGCCTACCGATCGATTCCGTTGGGTAGGCGGTCGATTGGCCAGTCCAGCAACGTGACGGCGCTTCGACAGGCGAAGCGGTCCGTCATTCCCGCGACGTAGGCCACGGCCTCATTCATCGCCTCGATCTCGTTGGTCACCTCGCCCGCTCGTTGGGCGACGCCGGGGATGAGGTGCGGATGCGATGCGTAGAACTCCACCAAGGCACGCAACATTCCCACGACGGCCGACGCCTGCTCGCGCGCGACGCCGCGCAGATAGATGGCCTCGTAGTTGAACGAGCGAAAGGCCGCCAGCGCCTCGGCGTGTCGCGCGTCCATGCCGATGACTCCGTTGGAGCGGATGGTGCGGATCATGGCGTTGATGAACGATCCCAGTTGTTGTCCGCGCCGCTCACCACAGCGTTCGCGAACGAGCGGGGGTAGCTGGGCGGCCGTGACGATGTTGGCCGACACCGCGTCTTCGAAGTCGTGACAGACGTAGGCAATCCGGTCGGCCCAACTCACCACCTCTCCCTCGGGGCTGAGTGGTGCGGGCCGTGACCACGAGTGGTTGGCGATGCCGTCGAGGGTCTCGCGACAGAGGTTCAGCGATTTGAGCGAGACCTGGGCTCCCCAGTTCGCGTGGTCGAAGCCCCCGATCACGTAAGGATCGAGAGCTTCTTCACTGGCGTGGCCACCGGGTCCGTGGCCGCAGTCGTGGCCCAGGGCGATGGCTTCGGTCAGTGCGACGTTGAGGCCAACTGCCCGGGCGATACCCGTGGCCACCTGGGCCACCTCGAGTGCGTGGGTGAGTCGGGTGCGCATGTGGTCCTCGGGGAAGACGAAGACCTGGGTCTTTCCCGCGAGGCGACGAAAGGCCGTCGAGTGCAGGATTCGGTCGCGGTCACGCTCGAAGCAGGTACGAAACTCGTCGGGCTCCTCCTCGTGCTCGCGCATCCCCGCCCCGCTCGAGCGCGTCGCTCCGACGGCGAGCAGCTGGTCGAGTTGGTCTTCGCGCTGCGCGAGGTTGCCGGTCACGCCGATGGATCCAAAGGATGCGACGTCGATGGAAGCGCTGGAGTTGATATGGGCAACGGTCACGTCGTCCGAGGCACCTTCGTAACCTTCCATCGTGGCGGCCCAGCGCCGGTTGCGTTCAGTCTCGGACTCGTGGCTCACGTCTCTCATCTTGCCCCAGCGCCGTAACATGGTGGGAGACGCCAACCGGGCAGAGGAGTTGCAGTGGACATTCGTATAGGCATCGTGCAGTCGATGAAGGAGATCGACGTCGAACTCCCCGAGGACGCCGACCGCGAAGCGGTCGTAAAGCAGGTCGAGTCGACGCTCAAAGACGATTCGGTCCTGTGGCTCACCGACCGCAAGGGCCGACGAGTCGGGGTACCGGCGGCGCGCATTGCCTACATCGAGTTGGGCACGCCCAAGAGTGAGCGGGTCGTCGGCTTTGGCACCGCCTGACCTCGGACGCACCACGTGATCGACTATCACCTACACCTGTGGCCCCATGAGGAGTCGTCGGTCTGGTTCAAGCTCGACCAGATCGCGGCCTATTGCGAAGAGGCCGCCAAGCACGGGGTGAGCGAACTGGCGATCACCGAACACGCCAATCGATTCGTGGACGTGATGTCGGTGGTCGGGCCATTCTGGTTGAAGTCCGGTCACGAGCCCACGAGCGCCGTCATGGCCGACTACTTCGACTTCCACGCACGCAGTTCGCTCGAGCAGTACGTAGCGCTCGCGCTCGCCGCCAAGGAGTCGGGCCTTCCGGTCAAGGTCGGACTCGAAGTGGACTACTACCAAGACCAGATGGACGTCGTGTCGGCGCTGCTCGCCCAGTACCCCTTCGACGTGTTGATCGGCTCGGTGCACTGGCTCGGGACCTGGCAGTTCGACGACATCGACAACGCGCCCCAGATGCGCGAATGGACGCTTCGAGACGTCGACCAGTGCTGGGCCGATTACGCCAGGGCCCTGGACGAACTGTGCGCGTCGAACGCCGTTGACGTGCTCGCTCATCCAGACCTCATCAAGGTTGCGGGTTTCTACGCGACCAATCCCTCAGACTTTTGGGACCTGATGAGCGAGTCGGCCCAGCGCGTGGACGTTTCACTGGAGTGTTCCTCGGCCGGATGGAAGAAGCCGATCGGTGAACAGTATCCCGCTGAGGGGTTCCTTGACCGACTGGTCGCATCGGGGCTCACGTTCACCACCGCGAGCGACGCTCATCGTCTCGAGCGCGTTGGTGAGCGCGCCGGTGACCTGGCTGAGCTTCTCGAAGCGCGTGGTGTGCACCAACTGGCCTCGTACTCGCTGCGCGAACGCCAGATGATCGCGCTGCGGTCCGAGTAGTGGCGACCCTGGCCGAGCTGGCCGCACAGCGCACCTCGCTGGGCGAACCGGTGATCGACCATCTGTTGCGCCTGACGGCGTCGTGGTCGCTGTTGTCGGACCTCGCCTTCTCGGACATGTTGCTGATGGCCGAAGTCGATGACGAGTCAACTTCGAGTGACGGGAACTTCGTCGTGCTGGGTCAGATGCGTCCGAACAACCGCTCGACGTTGCTCAATGACGACCTCGTCGGCACGACACAACGGCGTGACGCCTGGCCCCTGGTGCGCCTCACCTTCGAGAGCGGGACGAAGGTCGTGGGTGAGGTGAAGGTGGAGGCCGTTGACGAGGTCATCCCCGTCTGGTGCGTGCCGGTTCGATTCGACGGCCGTGTCGTGGCGGTGATGGTTCGCCTCCAGGGGCCGCTTCGTGGACCGGCCTCGCTCTACGAACAGGCCTATCTCTCGATTTTCGAGCGGCTCTGTTCGATGGTGGCCGACTCGACGTTCCCCTATCGAGAAGACGACGTCGCCGGTCCCGGGATGCCCCGCGTCGGTGACGGCATCATCTTGATCGACGGTGCCGCACAGGTCGAGTTCGCCACGCCCAACGCCACCAATGCGCTGCACCGACTCGGGATCTACGCTTCAGCCGAGGGGCATACGATGCGCGAATTGGGCCTGCGCGTTCGCGTCGTGGAGCGTTCGCTCGAGTTCGCGATACCCGCGATGGAAGAGGTCGACCGGGGACACGACGTGGCGATCCTCTTTCACTGCGTGCCCTTGGTGGAACACGCTGTGGTCACCGGGGTCGTGGTGCTGGTTCGCGACGTCTCAGACCTGCGACAGCTGAATCGATTGGTGCTCAACAAGGAAGCTGCCGTTCGAGAGGTGCACCACCGAGTGAAGAACAACCTCCAGACGATATCGTCGCTCCTTCGACTCCAGGCGCGACGGAGCGACGAGGTGGAGACGCGAATCGCCCTCCAAGAGGCTGAGCGGAGGGTGCGCTCCATTGCGGTGGTGCACGAGGTGTTGTCGCGCGAACCCGGCGAGGAGGTCGCCTTTGATGAGATCGTGCGCTCGCTCGTCTTGCTCGTGGAAGATACCGTGCTCGCCCTTCATCCGGTCGAGATCGTCGTGAACGGAGAGCTCGGTACGCTCGCTACGGACCTGGCGACACCGCTCGCGGTCGCACTGGCCGAACTCCTCACCAATGCGGTGGAGCACGCGTTCACGGACTTCGGGGACTTCGACGAACACCACGTGGGGGTCGTGACGCTCAATCTGTATCAGCTCGACGATTGTGCGATCGCCGAGATCCGCGACAACGGAAGGGGACTGGGCGACGAGTTCTCCCTCGAGGTACCGACCAGCCTCGGGCTCTCAATCGTGCGAGACCTCATACGCGCGCAACTTCACGGGACGATTGAGATGAGCAACGTCGCCGACTCTCAAGGTGGCGGAACCTTCGTGCGCGTGGTCGTGCCACTCTCCGAGCGGCCCTAGTCGCGCCCTCTCAGCACCGAACTGATCGGTCTGAGCGACCGAGGAGACCTAGAGGCTGGTGGCTCGGCGTCGAGCGGCCAGCCACTGCTTGCGCAGCTTTCGCCGTTCGTCTTCGGTCGTTCCGCCCCAGACGCCCGACTCCTGGTTGGTGGCCAGGGCGAACTCGAGACAGGCCTTTTGGGCGTCACACTTGTCACAGACGCGCTTGGCCGACTCGATTTGGTCGGTGGCGTTGCCCGTAGATCCGATCGGAAAGAAGAGTTCGGGTTCGGTGTCACGACAGGCCGCATTCGAGCGCCAGTCGGCATCGTCCCACGCATGGGTACGGTTCCAGATCAACGACATGATAAATCCTTCATTGGGGGGTATTTCCGGAGCGAGGTCGGTGTCGGAACACTGCGTCGACGGAAAGAAAATTTTAGTGTGAACGCCGTGTAAAAACAAGGGCTGGAGAGGGTTTTTATCGAACTCTTATCGGCCCGGGGCCCCTGATTGGCAGAATTACCGGATGATCGAGATCTTCGCCCACCGAGGACTGCACCGGAGCGAGCGCGAGAACACTGTCGAGGGGTTTCGTGGCGCGGTCGAGCTCGGCGTGGACGGGGTCGAGCTCGACGTGCGCCGAACTCGCGACGGCGTCCTCGTGGTCAATCACGACCCAGCCATCGAGGGGCTCGTCATCGCGCGCTCGACGCGCAGCTCTTTGCCCTCGTACGTCGCGACGCTGGCCGAGGCCATGGCGGTGCTCGAGGGCGTCAAAGTGAACGTCGAGATCAAGAACATCCGAGGCCCCCATGAACCGACCTACGACGCCAGTGGGGCGTTTGTCCAGCAGGTCCTCGAGGAGCTCGGTCCCCTGGGGCGGTCCGATTCGCTCATCATCTCGTGCTTCGACGAGGCCACGTGTGCCAAGGTCCGTTCCCTCGACCCCACGATTGACGTGGGGTGGCTGCTGTGGGGAATCGACATGTCCAGTGCGCTGCTGCGAGCTGAGTCCCTCGGACTCAACGCGGTCCATCCCCACTTCTCCTCACTCAACCGTGCAGCGATGGATCAGGCCCGAAATCTGGGCATTGACGTCAACGTCTGGACCGTGAACGAGCCCGAACAGATCACGCGAGTGGCCGAGCTCGGGGTCTCGAGCATCATCAGTGACGATCCTGGACTCGTGCGTTCGCTGCTCGGCCCTCGCTGATTTTGCGCTACTCGACAATGCCCTAGATTAAGGAACATGAACATCGTCGTTTGCGTAAAACAGATTCCCGACCCGGCGGCTCCTCAGTCGTTGGACGCTTCGTTCAACCTGGACCGTTCGGGCAAACTGATCCTTGATGAGGCCGACACCTACGGTGTCGAGATGGCCCTGCAACTGGTCGACAAGGCCGGTTCGGGTGAGGTCACCGTGGTCTCAATGGGCTCGGGCACCGACCTCGCCGGCGTGCGCAATGCGCTGGCCATGGGTGCCGCCAAGGCCGTGATCGTGAGCGACGAGTCGCTGCGCGGCACCGACGCGCTCGGCACCGCCAAGGTGCTCGCCAAGGTGATCGAAGGCATCAACCCCGACCTCGTGCTCTGCGCCACCGAGTCCTCCGACGGCTACACCGGCACCACGCCGGTCCAGCTGGCCGAGTTGCTCTCGCTGCCCTCGATCACCTTCGCCAAGGCCATCACGGTCGACGGCGAGACGCTCAAGGTCGAGCGACAGACCGAGTCGGGTTACGACGAAGTCGTCTCGCCGCTGCCGGCCCTGGTGAGCGTGACCGCGGGCGTGGTGGAGCCGCGCTACGCCTCCTTCAAGGGGATCATGGCGGCCAAGTCCAAGCCCGTTGAGACCCTGAGCGCGGCGGAACTCGGACTCGAAGGCGTCACCGGTCGAGCCGGTGCGCGCCAGGAGATCACCGCGGTGGTGGCGGCCGAATCGCGCGAGGCGGGCGAGAAGTACGTGGATGAAGGCGACGGCGCGCAGAAGATCGTGGCCTTCCTCGAATCAATCAAGGTCCTCTAGGAGAGCGTGTCATGACAATTTCGAACATCTGGGTCGTGGTGGAGCCGAGCAGCGCATCGCTCACGACGACTTCACTAGAACTACTCAGTCACGCGCGAAGCCTCGGGGCCAGCGTGTCGGCGATCACCTGGGGCGACGGTGCCTCGAACGCGGCCCAGGCCGGGGAGTACGGGGCCAGCACCCTCTACGACGTCGGCGACCTCGCCGGCGCGCTGCCCGGTGTGCCCGTCGCGTACGCCATCGCGGCCCTGGTGGACTCGTTGGGCGCACCCGACGCCATACTCCTGCCCACTAGCTACGACGGGCGCGACATCGCCGGACGGCTCTCGGCGAAACTGGACCGACCGGTGCTGACCAACGTCACCGGTCTGCTCGACGAGGGGGGACTCGTCACCGAGCACCCCATCTTCGGAGGGTCCCAGACGGTTCGCGCGCGCTTCACGGGCGAGGGTCCCGGCATCGTCGTCGTGCGCGCCAAGTCCTTCGCCGTCGAGTCGGCCAACGGAGCTCCCGCGACGATCGTCAGTGCCTCGAGCGGCGACACCGGTGCGGCCGGTGCGGCCAAGATTCTCACCAGTCACGTCGAAGAGCGCACTG
Organism: Acidimicrobiaceae bacterium; assembly: GCA_013044405.1. Lineage (GTDB taxonomy): Bacteria > Actinomycetota > Acidimicrobiia > Acidimicrobiales > RAAP-2 > RAAP-2. Next base: position 26,432 of record JABEUR010000101.1, read on the forward strand.
GTCCCAAACTCGAAGAGGCCTCGGTCGTCGTCTCGGGCGGACGCGGGCTCGGCGAGGCCGACAAGTACGCGCTCATCGAAGAGGCCGCCAAGTTGCTCAACGGCGCGCCCGGGGCCAGTCGAGCGATCGTCGACGCCGGTTGGGTTCCCTATTCCCACCAGGTCGGCCAGACCGGCAAGACCGTCAAGCCCACGGTCTATATCGCCTGTGGCATCTCGGGAGCGACCCAGCACATGGTGGGCATGAAGGGTTCGAAGAACATCGTGGCGATCAACAAGGACCCCGACGCGCCGATCTTCCAGATTGCCGACTTCGGCATCGTGGGCGACGTGCACAAGGTGCTGCCGGCCCTGATCGAGGCGCTCAAGGCCCGTTCGTAGCGGCGCAGCCAGGACCACGGCGAGTTGAGGTGGCTTCGCATTGGCGAACGTCGTCACGATAGGGCGTTAGCCCTTGAAAATCATGGGTTTTCGTCGACTCAGCTCCCCGCCCGGGATGACCTGAGGCCGTTGTGGTGCACGAGCAGAAGGCGAAATCTCCTTAGGCTGGACCCATCATTATGAGTTCAGCCCCGGTCTCCGCGCACGCTCGAAGATGGTGGACCTTGGCGGTGTTGAGTATCGCCTCGCTCATGCTCGCCCTCGATGCGACCGTGATCAACATCGCGCTGCCGCGTGCCCAGGTCGATCTGGGGTTCTCGGCGGGTAACCGCCAGTGGCTCATCACGGCGTACGCGCTGGCTTTTGGCTCGTTGCTGCTGCTCGGCGGGAGACTGAGTGATCTATGGGGTCGACGGATCTCGCTCTACGTGGGCTTGTCGGGCTTCGCGGTGGCCTCTGCGGCGGGGGGAATCGCCAAGAGCTTCACCGTCTTGGTGAGTGCTCGCGCCGTGCAGGGAGTCTTTGGCGCCCTACTCGCACCGGCCGCTCTCGCGACGCTCACCACCACCTTCGAAGGTCCCCGCGAGCGCGCCAGGGCCTTCTCCTTCTACGGAGCCGTGACGGGATCGGGGGCCGCGATCGGACTGCTGCTCGGCGGAGCACTGACCCAGTGGGCCTCGTGGCGTTGGTGCCTGTTCATCAACGTCGTCTTCGCCGCGATGGCGCTGGTCGGCGTGGCGCTGTTCGTGCACGAGGGGCGCAGCGAGCATCACACCCACCTCGACGTCTTGGGCACGGTGCTGGGCAGCGCCGGGCTGTTCTTCGTCGTCTTTGGTCTCAGCCATGCGGTCACGGCCAGCTGGACCGATATCTTCACCTGGGGCAGTCTGGTGGTGGGTGGGGGGTTGCTCTTAGCCTTCACGCGCTGGCAGCAGCAGTCCTCGCACCCACTACTGCCGCTGCGCCTGCTGCTCGACCGCACCCGCGGTGGCTCGCTCGCGGCCCTGTTGATCACCAATCTCGGCCTGTTCGGGATCTCGCTGCTGTTGGTGTTCTACATGCAGGACTCACTCGGCTACTCACCACTTCGTACCGGGGTCGACTTCTCGCCAATGGTGATCGCGCTGGCGTTCTCGGCGTTCATCGCCAGTGCGCGCCTCCTCGCGCGGGTCGGTCCGCGTCCGCTGATCCCCACCGGGATGCTGCTCTCGATGATGGGGGTGATCTTGTTCACGCGACTGAACCCAGCGGCGAACTACTTCGACAGCGTGCTGCCGGGACTCGTGCTCACCGGCCTCGGTCTCGGGCTCATCGTGGCGCCGGCCGTCGCGAGCGCGACGGCCGGGGTGAGGGCGAGCGACGCCGGAGCTGCCTCGGCACTCGTCAATACGACCTCGCAGATCGGCGGCTCGATCGGGGCCGCCCTCTTGAACACGATCGCGGTCTCGGCGACGGCGAGGTTCGTGATCAGTCTGCCCCCACCCGTCACCACCCGCCAGGTCACCCTGGGAGTACTTCATGGCTACTCGGTGGCGTTTTGGTGGGCTGCTGGACTCTTCGGTCTCGGTGCGGTTCTCTCCTTTGGGCTCCTTGAATCTGGGGTGCCCGACCTCGACGCCGACCAAGTGCTCATCATCTAGATCAGGGGCCAGGGGTAGGGGGGCCAGTCCGAATCCTCATCGGGATGTGGATAGAGCGCGTTCTCGACGAGTCCTCGGGCCCGCTCTTGAGCGTGGTGGAGCTCCGCGGGACTGAGCCACGATCCGACTCGGCCGGTCTCACCGTGGGCGAAGGCGTTGACGTGTTCGAGCAGGTCCTCTTCGACGTCGAGTCCGGCGAACTCCCAGATCACCGTGCGCAACTTCTCCTCTTCGTGAAAGCACAGTCCGTTGTCGATGGCCCAGCAACGCGACCCGTCGAAGAGGACGTGACCAGCCTTGCGGTCGGCGTTGTTGGCCACGACGTCAAAGGCCGCGAGCTCGGCGAACCAGGGGCGCAACTCGCTTCGCTCGCGCA
>JABEUR010000015.1 GCA_013044405.1 Acidimicrobiaceae bacterium
AGCCGATTCAATTCGTCGCTCCAAGTTCACGAATCACGTGTTGGACCACGGCATCTGAATTGATGTTGAAGTGTTCAAAGACGTAAGGTCCCGGCGCCGAGAGACCGAAATCGTCGATCCCTAAGGCCGCGTCGACGTACTTCGCCCACCCGAGCGTCGCGCCGGCTTCGAGCGAGACCGACGCCAGTGACCGGCGCAGAACGTCATCCTGGTACTGCTGGTCCTGGGCGTCGAAACAGCGCCAGCAGGGGATTGCCACGACCCGAGTACGGATACCGCGAGCGCTCAACTCATCGTGCGCTTGCAGACAAGGGGCCACCTCAGTACCGGTGGCGACGAGGGAGAAGACGGCCTCGGGATCTTCTCGCACGACGTACCCACCGCGACGAGCACCACCGCGCGACGCCTCTCGATCGGACCCGCTCAAGACAGGGACGTCCTGGCGAGAGAGGATGAGCGCGGTCGTCGGTGGTTGCGGATCGCTCAGATACTGCTCGACCAGGTCGAGGGTCTCGTTGGCGTCGCTCGGTCGCACCACATGCAAGTGCGGCATGGCACGAAGCGACATCAGGTGCTCGACCGGCTGATGCGTCGGACCGTCTTCACCCACACCCACCGAGTCGTGGGTGAAGACAAACAACACCCCGGCTCGGCTGATCGTGGCCAATCGAATCGCGGGACGCGCGTAATCGCTGAACACGAAGAACGTCGATCCAACCGGTCGAAGGCCCCCATGGAGTGCCTGACCCACCATCACTGCGCCCATCGCGAACTCGCGTACGCCGTAGTAGATCTGGCGAGCGCCGGGATTCGCAGCTGACTGGGCCAGCGATCCCTTCAACACGACCCCCGTGTTGTCGGTCAGGTCCGCCGATCCCGCGGTCAGGCCACTCGTCTGGGGCGCGTAGACGTCCATCGCGCGCTGGAGGGCCTTGCGAGTGGCCACCTCAGCACCGGCGTCGAACTGTGGCGCCCGTTCGTCCACTTGGGCCGCTCCGTTATGGGCCAGCTGCTCGAGTAGCCGCACCCCCTTCGAGCCGGACTCGCGCAGGCGCTGCTCCCAGGCGAGTCGCGATGTCCGCTGCGCATCAAGGTGCGCGGTCATCTGTCCAGGCAGGAGAGGATCAAGATGAAAGGCTTCGACCGGCTGTCCGAGGATCTCCTTGGCTCGAGCGATGACTTCGCCACTGAAGATCGACCCGTGGGCCTCTCGCCGGTCCATCATCTCGGGGGAGGGAAAGGCAATGTGGGAACGAATGATGATCAGCGTGGGTCGCGCCGCGTCGGCCATGGCACTTCGACAGGCCGCCTCGAGCGTATCGAGTTCGTTCGCCTTCTCACCCAGGTCGAGCACCTGCCATCCGTAGGCGGCGAAGCGCTGGGCAGTGTTGTCACGCGTGGCGAGTTCCGTCGGTCCATCGATGGTGATGTGATTGTCGTCGTAGAAGACCGTCAAGCGATCCAGTGCCAGGGCACCGGCCAGCGACGCCGCTTCGTGACTGATCCCCTCTTCGAGACATCCATCTCCCGCGACCACCCAGGTACGGTGGTCGACCAGATCCGCGCCGAAGTCACTTCGCAGGATCCGCTCGGCGATGGCCATGCCAACACCGTTGGCCAGGCCCTGGCCGAGCGGACCCGTGGTCACTTCCACGGTGTCGGTGACGCCGGCTTCTGGGTGGCCCGGCGTTCGAGAATGGGCTTGGCGAAATGCACGCAGATCGTTGGCGGTGACGTCGTAGCCAAAGGCGTGCGCGAGGCCGTACTGCAATATCGACGCATGGCCGCAACTCAAGATGAACCGGTCGCGGTCGCTCCATCGCACATCGGTGGGATCGTGACGCAAGATACGTGAAAAGAGCAGTACTCCCAATGGCGCAAGGGCCATCGCGGTACCACTGTGACCCGACTTGGCTTGAGCCGGCGCGTCCATGGCGAGAGCCACAATCTCGCGTATCGCCCGACCTTCCAGCTCGCTCGCTCCCGGATACAGTTCGTCGACCATGGCTACGACAGTAGTGAAGATGCACCGCCGGTTCGGTGAGCAGACCGGGATAGCCTTGGGCAGTGGCCATCCAGATTCCCCCGAACTGTGATCTGACCTTGGGCCTTCGATGTCTGGACAAGTCCGTGCCCGGAACTTCGACGTGGCAGATGCGCATTGATGAACGATTCCTCAATCCAGCGGGGCTCGTCCAGGGCGGCTTTCTCTCGGCCATGCTCGATTCGGCCATGGGCGCCTCGGCCGTAACGGGGGCCTCGGGGCGCAAGGTCTTCGTGGCCAACACCGAGATGAAGGTGTCGTTTGTGCGTCCCGCGGTCCTCGACGACGTCTTGACCTGCAACGCGGTCGTGCTCAAGGCCGGTTCGGTCATTTCATTCTTGCAAGGGCGGATCACGAACCAGCGCGGAGAGCTGGTCGCCACGGCCAGTTCGTCCTACCTAATTCGAGACCGTACTGAGTAGGCTTGGTGGCGTGAAGAAATCTTCGTGGCGCAAGTTCCTGCGTGGAGCCTCACTCCAGCGTGATCTGGACGAGATTCGTACCATCGCGGTGCGCTA
>JABEUR010000102.1 GCA_013044405.1 Acidimicrobiaceae bacterium
AGGCGCTCTCTCACGCCGAGCATCAAGCAGCTCACGAGAGACACATCGACGAGAGGACCCACCGTTCGATAACCGTAGGTCGAAGTGAACTTTGAGAAATTCTTTCACGTGAACTTCGTGGGACAACGAAATCACTATTGCTACCTCGCGGACGACTGGCGCACGCGATGAAGCGCCGTCGCGCGCGAGCGAACCACTCGCAAGAAGCGCAGATGAGCCGGTCGAACTCCCACCACGAACACGGAGTCAGTGGTTCCTCGGACGCGCGACTCTTGAAAATCGCGTTGATCCTTCTGCTGGTGTACATGGCGATCGAAGTGGTGTTGGCATTCTTCGCACATTCGCTGGCCCTACTGGCCGACGCCGGCCACATGCTCACCGACGCTGGCGCCCTCGGTGCATCACTGTGGGCATCGAGTCTCTCAACGCGACCAGCTCGGGGAAAGTGGACCTACGGGTTCGTTCGAGCCGAGATCCTCTCAGCGGCGGGCAACGGCGTGACGCTCCTCGTCGTCGCGGCGATCATCTCGGTCGAGGCGATCAGTCATCTCGTTCACCCTGGCGACGTTGGCGGTGGATTGGTCGTCGCCACCGCATCCCTGGGAGTGGTGGTCAACGTAACAGCGGCGTGGATTCTCGCCAAAGCGAATCGTTCCAGTCTCAACGTCGAAGGTGCGTTCCAACACATCGTCACCGATCTCTACGCCTTCGTCGCGACCATTGTCGCCGGCATCGTCATCGTCGCTTCCGGTTTCCAACGGGCCGACGCCATCGCCTCGTTGATCGTGGTGGCGCTCATGCTCAAAGCATCGTGGGGACTGCTGCGCGCTTCGGGTCGAATCCTTCTCGAAGCCGCCCCGGACAACGTGGACCTCGACGTCGTACGAACCCATCTACTCGGCGTCGGACACGTACGTGACGTGCACGACCTACACGCTTGGACCGTGACGTCCAATCTTCCGATACTCTCCGCCCACGTCGTGATCGATGACGCCTGCTTCAGCGAAGGGTGTATTCCGAGGATCCTCGACCAGTTGCAGGCGTGCCTGACCGGTCACTTCGACGTCGAGCACAGCACCTTTCAAGTCGAGCCCGCACGACATCTCGATCACGAATCTGGGACCCACTGATCAAAGTTGCTTCCAGCGCCCGAGGTGGACGACTTCGAGGTCGCAGGGTCAGTGGGCGCACCCATGATTGATGAGACCACCTGGTTGACCGATGTGACGCGAGCAGATGAGTAAGAATCGGATGTGGACGGGCACTGTGCTCGTACTAGGGGCCTCACTCGTGCTCAGCACGTGGTCGCACGTCGGCGCGCTGTTCCTTCTGCTCGTGGTGGTCGGTTTCGCTTTGGCCAGAACAATCAAGCGGAGATCACCCTCCGGCTTCATGTCAGTGTTCACGAACTGCCAGGAGTGCGGTGCTCTCCTTCAACGACACGTTGGAGTCCCCGACCGAACATGTCGGGTATGTGGTCATCGCCAGAGCTGGTCTCACTCCTAATAGCTTCGTCGTGATCGTCCATTGATCGAATACACCATGTCACCGGTGGTTTCTCGACCCCGAGGCGGTCCGGCAGGGTTTCGACGAACTCTCGACTGCGTAGTGCACCGACCCGGGCCCGTAGAACGTCACGTGAGCAGTTTCGCGAAAACGCCTGCGAGACCTGTTCTTTGGTAATGACCCCTTTGAGGAAGTACGGAGTATGTCCATGGTGCGCCCGGGATGCTCCAGTTCCTTCCAACAATGCCCGAGGTACTCGGCATGGTCACTGCGCTGCATACGTGCTCCATGGTCGATCCATACTCACCCTGGGCAGGGTGCTGCGTCAAACATCTCGACGAAGGGCGCCTACGCCAGTGCCTCGACGGCGGCCCTAGGGACGGCGCAGAGCGAAAAGAATATGGGTTCCGCCATCGAGGGCACCGGGTTGGGCGCACGCAGCGATCTCGTGCTCGAGGAATCGAGCCCAACGATCTGAGTCAGTCTCGAGTTCGCCAAGGACTTGAGGGTCTTCGAGCGATGCCCAATTGCTCGAAGACATCGCAACCAACTCCGCGCCGCACTTGACGCTCAGTTCCGTGATGTCGCTGGCTCGAAACATCTGACAGACGGGCGATGTCTGAGAGTGACGCAGGTCTCCGGTACTGAGGATCAGGTCGAATGCGTCGTCTCCCACCACTCGAGCGTCCTCCAGGGCACTTGGCAAAAAGTATCGCCACGAGCCGAGCCACGACATGACCGAAGCGACCACGTAACCACCAGGTTTCGTGATGCGAAGAAGTCCTTTGAGCGCGGCTTCGCTCTCTTCGAAGGCGTAGGACAGGGGCCCGCCGAAGGCCAGCACGACGTCGAAGGTGGCGCCGGCGAAACGTGAGGTGTCACAGATGTCGAGCAGGGCCCTCGAATCGACCGCCGTCTCGGCCTGCGTTCCTTCGAGGTGACGTCGGTGCAAGTCAAGTTGCACGCTCGAATAGTCGGTGACGGCCACACGTGCTTGCAGGCGAGCCAGATCGAAGGTGAAACGTCCCGGACCGGCGCCCACTTCGAGGACCCGGTCCCCGGGTTGCACGAAGTGCTCGAGAAAACGCCGATGAACCTGATACGCGACCCTCCCGCGTGGAGAGTCTTCAAGACGCGACCACTCGCGGTCGCCCAGGTCGTCGTAAAAGTCGCGCATGCGTTCGCGGTCGCGCTCGGTCATCTGGTCACTTTACTGAGTCGTGAACCAGAGTCGGTGTTGGATGCTACGGCCGTCCTCGTCGAACCGGAGCGTCATCGTTCTCGTTGTGATCGGTTCGCCAGGTTCGAAGAGTGCGCGCGTTAACTGAATCCTTGCGGAAGATTCGCTCTCGGTGATGGACGACTCGCGCGTTCGAGTTCAGGGCCACGGTCGCATCATCCAAATCCACGAACTGTGAGGGGCGTACCCCAATCGCTCGTTGACTCGACGGATTCCTGGATTGCTCTCGTCGTTGTCAGTGAGCGCCGTACGAACGCCCAAATCCCTGGCGCGTGCGTGCAGGACTTCCTTCGTTCGACCTGCGAGACCTCGCCCTCGAAGCTCCGGATCGACTCCGGTATACACAACGTGCATCTGATCGCCATCGATGACCGAGAACGAAATGGCCGCCGGACGTCCCTCCAATCGAGTCAGCACGCCTAGGGGACGCTGATCGGGAGCGGGAGTTTCACGAAGGCCAGCAAGTCGAAGGACCAGTCCGAGGTCGAACTCAGGGTTCGTCTGGGTCGCCAATAACATCGCGTCGACGGCCCGTTCATCGGTGAACTCCCTGTCGTCGAACGCCTCGTAGGTGACCCCCGCCATCGGTGCGGGCAGCGAAGAACCAACGAGGTCAACTGACGAAGTGACACTCGTTTGCACATCGTTAAATCCCCATTGGCGTGCCACGTCCAAAGACAACTGGTCCTCGGCACAAACGTAGGTAACCAGTCGATCGACGTCTTCACCCAAGTCCTCGAGCATCTCGGCGAACAGTGTCGCGCCAATGGCGCGTTGGCCCGATGCGGCGCGAGTGCTGAGCAGGACCAGGGCCGTGGCATCGGGCAGGTTCGAAGCGGTGCGGGTGAAACCGGCGCCCGCCAAAGTGCCGTCTTCTTCATAGACGAGGTAAGCGTTCAAGCATCGAGCCGAGAACCGGTTCAGTTCCGAACGAAGGATCGTTCGATCCCGCTCCGGTGTGCGTTGCACGAAGATGTCGACGATCGAACCAACGTCGCGAGGGAGATTGGCTTCGATTACTTCCATCTGGGCCAGTCAACTCGATTTTCGTCGAGTGCTCGGGTCGCCCAGTGGAGAGTGGCGTGCGGACGTGTCGAGGGGACTTGGCCAACCACGCGGTGGTGTCTCGAGCCGAGCCCGACGGTGCGACTTCGAGATCATCGGCAACGACGGTTCGAACATGCGCTCGACGAGGAGCGTGCGAGACTCATGAAGTGCCCGAGCCCGAACGA
>JABEUR010000103.1 GCA_013044405.1 Acidimicrobiaceae bacterium
CCCAACTGGCGATTATCGATAGTCGCCAATTACGATCGAAGGCGAACGAAGGAGACCCGAGAGGGTTGGCTCCCACTAGAGATTTGGCAGATTGCCCCCGAGGACTTCCAGACTGGAGGTGGCGTGAGGATATTAGTCACTGGTGCCGCCGGATTCATAGGTTCCACTACCGCCGAGTTGCTGATTGAGCAAGGCCACGAGGTACTGGCGGTCGACAATCTGGTCACTGGGCGCCGCGAGAACATACCTGACGGAGCTGTTTTCTTCGAGGGCGACTGCGGCGACGAGGATCTCATCGCGCGGCTGGGTGAACTCGACGCTTGCGTACACTTCGCGGCGCGAATCGAACCTGGCGAATCGATGATTCATCCGGAGGCGTTCTTTGTGAACAACGTGGCTTCGACTTTCAAACTGCTCAACGCCCTCGTGAGTAGGGGCGTTCCACGGTTCGTCTTCTCATCGTCGTGCGCCGTCTACGGCGACCAACTGGAGATGCCGATCGATGAAGACCGGCCAACAGATCCGCAGAGTCCCTACGGACAGACAAAACTCATGGTCGAGCAGGCGTTGAGATGGATGGCCGAGCGTGGGAGGATCAATGCCGCCTCACTGCGATATTTCAATGCCGCTGGAGGAACGTCGCGTCATCCCGAAAGGCACAACCCCGAGATTCACCTGATACCAATCGCTCTGCAAGCGGCGTCGGGGCAGCGAAGCCACCTGGATATCTTCGGACACGACTATCCGACACCTGACGGAACATGTATTCGCGATTACGTTCACGTGAGCGACCTCGCAATGGCGCACGCTCAAGCCATCGGTGCTTTGTCCTCGCACACGAACCTCATCGTCAACTTGGGCACTGGATCGGGATCGTCGAACCGAGAAGTCGTCGAGGCGGTCAAGCGAGTCACCGGCGTCGATTTTGAGGTCCGATTCGTCGAGCGACGGCCCGGCGATCCGGCGGCAGCGGTCGCCGGCGGACAACGGGCGTTAGAGATTCTGGGGTGGCAACCTCAACATTCGCAACTCGAGACGATCGTCAGCGATGCCTGGAAGACATTTCCACTGATTTGAACTGGCGTCTCCAACGGCGAATTTCGTGGTTTCGAAAATTCCATTCACAACGATGAATTCGTAAATTTTCGGGCAGTTCGTGTCCCGTTGTGCGATTGGCTGCGAACTGCGCATCAACTTGCGCGCCTAGCAACGTCAGCCAATCACAATCGTGCACTCAGCACTTTTTCAGAACTTGGTGCCAATCGCTTTAGAAGAACGCTGGCTCCGCACTCGCCCTCGAAAATGCAAGTACTGCAAAGGTCAACGGGCTCAGGGCGAGTCGTTGGCCCTGCATTGTTGCGATGCCTCCATTCCTTCGCCAGTGTGCGGCGCACCAAATCACAACTTTGTCGAACATTGAATTGTTCTGATTTTGATATGTCGTAGGCCGGGTTTTGTTTCTGACTTGCGAACTTGGATACATGAAGAACTTCAACGAGATCCAAGTCACGAAAACTGGTTCGCTGGGCCGCACATCAAAGTTCATCATCATGAGTTCCACCCTCACGGTCATTGTCTCTCTGGTCGGCCTGCGCGCCGGCGCGACGACATCGAACTACACACCCGCCAAGCTGACCGCTCACGCTGTATTGACAATCTCCAATTCCGGAGCATCGAGATTCGTCTCGTCGAGTCATCACGGCAAGGAAGGCGGCGGTACGACACGGGTGTTGACCCCCGAAGCTTCAACGACCACGAGTGCTCCGACGCCCAGTGGCACCACGACGTCGACTTCAACGACACCGACCTCGACGATTTCGGTTGCTCCCGCGACCATTGCCCCTCCGTCTTCCACGACCTCGGCACCTCCGACCACGCTTGAGACGCCCACCACCACTTCACCCGCCCCGGTGCATGCGACCCCGACTCCGGTAACCACTACGCCTCCGGTAACGACAACCACCGTGGTGCCTGTCGCATCACTCTTTCCGTTGGGGGTGCCCTCCAACAACGAACCTTCTGGAATGTCACCACCATCGGCGGGTGCGCTACCGGGTTACACCCAGAGTTATGTGACCGACTTCTCCGGAACCTCGCTCCCTTCTGGCTGGTACACGTATTCGGGAAATCCCGGCGGTGATCCGGGGGCTCAATGGAGCGCTTCTCATGTCGTCGTCGCCAACGGAATGCTCTCTCTCAATGCCTGGCAGGATCCTGCCTACAACAACTCGTGGGTCACCGGCGGACTCTGTCAGTGTGATGTTGCCAAGACCTACGGAGCGTACTTTGTACGATCGCGACTGACGGGATCGGGCGCGACCGGAGTTGAGTTGCTCTGGCCGGCCGCCAACGTGTGGCCACCAGAAATTGACTTCAACGAGACATTCGGGTCAACGACGGGTACTTCTGCCACAGTTCACTACAACGCGAACAACCAGCAGATTCACAACTCGGTGAAGATAGATATGACTCAGTGGCACACGTGGGGCGTCATTTGGACGCCGACATCAATCACGTACACGGTGGATGGCAAGGTATGGGCCAGCGTCACCAACACCTCGGCCATACCGAATCAAGCCATGACGCTCGACCTTCAACAGCAGACCTGGTGCGGATCGGGATGGGCCTGTCCCAGCTCACCCCAATCAATGCAGGTCGACTGGGTCGCCGAATACAGCGCTTCCTAAGTCATGGACGGCCAAGGCTGCCCGGGCGAACAGAACAATTGCCCGAGGTTGAATTAGTACTCCCGCAAGGTAATCTCAGTGGCAATTTCGACCAAGGAAAGTAGATGAAATTAGTTGACGTTTCGACAATCGGCTGGTTTCAAGGTATCGCTGCTAAGTTAAACCACTCACATCCCCTTGACAATATCTTGCGGTCCTGCCAACCTTTAAGGACTGTTCGACCATGAGGAGACATCGAGCAATGGCTAAAAGAAGTCTGCTTTCCTCACACCGTGAAGAGGCGTCAAGCGGCGTGTCATCGGTGCCCTCAGCCAATAAAATTCCTACGCTCACCGTCATGATTCCTACGTTGAATGAGGCAGGCAACCTCCCTTACGTTTTGAACACGATACCCAATTGGGTTGATGAGATCTTGATTGTCGACGGACGCTCGCAAGATGACACCTTACGGATTGCCAAAGTGCTTCGACCAGACATCAGGGTCGTCCACGAGTACCGACCCGGAAAAGGTGCGGCAATGAAAACCGGCTTCGAAGCAGCTAAAGGCGACTTCATCATCGCGCTCGATGCCGATGGATCGATGGATGGCGCCGAGATTGGAAAATTTCGTGATGCATTGTTGGCTGGCGCCGACTATGTCAAAGGAACTCGTTTCGGCCCGGGCGGCGGTTCGGCGGACATCACTAGATTTCGCCGATTTGGCGATGGCGGTATCTGCTTTCTCATCTGGTTGTTGTTTGGTGCTCGATACACCGATGCAACGTACGGGTACATCGGTGTCAAGGCAGAGTCCGTCGACAAGATTGGAATCGACTCCGACGGCTTCGAGGTCGAGACTTTGATCGGTATCCGCGCACAGCGCGCCGGTCTTCGCACCGCGGAGGTTCCGTGTTTTGAATCCTCGCGAATCCACGGAACCAGCAATCTCCACGCGTTGCGCGACGGGCTTCGAATCTTCAAGGTCATCGTCAGCGAGCGATTACGAAAGCGGCCCCATGTACTGGGTTAGGAGCAAGCCAGCGAACGCTGCGTCAATCCACAGCGCGCCGGGCGACACGGTCGTGGTGGCGGGTCCCAGTTCGTCACTGACGATACCCGGCATCGTTGTTTCCCAGATCGTCGAGGTCATGGCCCAGTCTCATCGGGTGATGCGGATAAAAGTCGACGACAGCAACGATTTTGATTCGGAGCTCTTTCGCGCGCCTTCACTGGCCGTCGCGCTACAGAGTTCTAATGCCACCAAGGTAGCCGTGCATGTCGCACCGAATCAGTCGCGTCTTCGCTCTGAATCGTTTTCTAAATGGATCACCAACGATGTTCGAGCTGCGGTGGCGTTTGTCTGGCCGGGCATCGATAGCAGTTGGGTTCGTCAGTTCATCGAAGTCGCGAACTCAGTTGGTGCCGCTACGACCGTTATCTGTGCAAATGTTCCCAAGACCAATCCTGCGAGAGTCGCCAATCTAGCCGAACTCGTCGCCGACGCCGATCTGATTCTTGTTGGAAGCGACGCTGACGCCACCGCATTGAGTTCTGAGTTCGGTCTGTCCGGGCCGATCGTCGAACTTCATTCGTCATTGTCGCTCGGTCGTCGGGCGGTGAAGTCTTCGGTTCAGGAGATCGTCGCCTTTCTCCCTAAAGACGGGACTGATTCACTGGCAACGTTGTTGGCGGCATTTGATGCCATCCCGGAAGCGTGGATTGACCGTTACCGGCTCGAAGTGGTGATGCGCTACTCGGGGAGCAAGGCACTGCACATGGTCGACGCCAGCTACCACTCGGAGTTCGTGACCCTGGTGGGCGAAGACATCTCGTCAAGCAACCTGGAACGACTGGTCTCTTCCTCGTCGGCTCTGATCATTGCCGACCCAGCATTTGACTCGAGGGCCTTCCTGACCGCGGTCGAGTGTGGACTGCCGATCGTCGTTCTTTCATCAGCGGAACTTGCGGGTGTCGGGCGCGGATATGTTGGGGCGCTGTTGGCCGATCTCAGTCGTCCGGTCTCGGTGTACGTTGCCTTGACCCATGCCCTACGACTTGCGGATCTCCAGTTCCCGCGCCCCGACGAATGGGATGCGCTCATTGTCCGGTTGCTCGGAAAGTTCGAGGCGAAGGATGATCCGACGTTCGCCGATTCGTCCCTACATGGCGAATGAAGACCTCGGTCATTATCTGC
>JABEUR010000104.1 GCA_013044405.1 Acidimicrobiaceae bacterium
GACTCGATACTGAGCGAATGCGCATCACTGAGCGACACCGTGTACAACGGGCTCGACGTCAGCCACGAGATCCGAGCCGTCGCCAGTCAGAACCTCGGTGACACGCTGCTGCTCTACGACGAGGAGCGACTCTCTGGATTCGCCGTATGTCACTGCGGAGCCGGCGAAGCAGGGACCGGCAATCTGTTCGTCAAATTCGCTGCCGTTCGACCCGGGCTCGGGGCCGAAGTTCGTTTCGCGAGACTCCTGGAGTCCTGTGAAGAGCTCGCCGCGGAACTCGAGCTCTCCTCTATCGTCGCTGGCGTCAGCACCGGACGTCATGGCGCCTACCTCCACATGCTCAACGCTGGCTTTCGAACCCAGAGCCAAGGCGTACGCATGCACCGACCAAATGGCGTCGGCTACTGCCGACCTCGAGACTTCGTCATCGACGACTTGCGCTAGTCGCCCCTAGTGGTATCGAGTGGCCAGGTAGAAGCCGCTAAACATCGACACCAATCCAAGCACGAGGTACCACGACGAGACCGAACCGGGCAACACCTGGAGATAGTTGAGCGTGATCACGATCATTCCAAACGCCAGGAGGTCGAGGATCATCCACCCGTACCAGTGGGGACTATGGTCCTCGGTCTGGGGACGTCGAATCGTCACCTTGCCGCGTGACTCCGGAGACACGTAGCGACCAACCGTCTTACGGTTGTTTTGCTTCGGAGCGGACTTGGCCATAGGACTTGATGTTACTTGGCCCTGCGCAGCTCAGCCGGTCGAGGTCGGCACGGTCGTCGGGGTCGTCGAGGTCGGCACGGTCGATCCGTCGCACACCGACAGCACCACCGTCGAGTGGTACAGGGCGGCCGAGCCCGCCTGGACACTCTGGGCCACGACGGTTCCGATCGGGGTAGCGACGCAGAGCGCCGGATCGGCCGACATGTAGGAGGCGATCAAGCCCTGACCGGCAAGTTTGGTGGTGGCCTGAGACTTCGAGATTCCCACGACATTGGCCACGTAGACCTGACAGTAGCCCGACGAAGTCACCAGTTCGATCGCGCTTCCGGACTTTACCTGCTGTCCCTGGGCCGGAATGGACCGTACCACCAAGGCAATGGCGATACTGTTCGAACACTGGGTGGCCGTGGTGTTGCTCACCGTGAGACCCGACTGGCCCAGTGTCGAAGCCGCCTGGAGGGTCGTCTGACCCGAGAGTGGTGGCACGGGATACGTCGAGCTCGGATCGAGTACGGTCAGGATCACGGTGTCGCCAGTGTGTCCATTGGTGCCTCCCACCGGTGACTGCACCAGAACGACACCGGGAACTGCCCCGCTGGCCGGTGGAGTACTGGTGAACACCACCTTGTACGACAACCCCAGCGTCTGCAACTCGTTCTCAGCATTACTGATCGACATGGTGGTCGTATCCGGGATCGTCACGGGTGAGGACGTTTTACCGAGACTCACGTGCAGGATCACCGACTGACCTCTCTTGAGCGAGGTGCCCGAGGCGGGATCGGTCGAGACGACCGTGCCACTGGGTTGCGTCGATGACACGAACTTCGCGTTGACCACCAAGCCGTCTGCACGCAGTGTCTGGCTCGCCGACGAGACCGACTGCCCGATGACATAGGGCATCGTGGTCGCTCCGCTCTTGGTCGTGAAGAAGTATCCGAGGGCGCCGATGGCGAGCAGTACGATGACGACGGCCGCGACGAGTCCCGGGCGACCGTTGCGTCGTCGACGAACATCGGTGCGCGGACCCGACATCAACGGAACCGACTGGGTCCGCTCTCCGGGCGAAACCGTCGCTACGGCTCGAGTGGCATCGGCGCCGAAGAACGCCACGTCTCGCTGGGCGGCTCGAACGGGTTCGCCCTCGGTGAAGCGTAGTAAGTCGGCGCGAAATTCGTCAGCGGACTGGTAACGCTGCGCCGGTGACTTGGCCAGCGCTTCCACGACGATTGCTTCCAGGTCACGCGGGATCGAGTCGTTGAACTGCGAAGGCGGCGGGATCGAACCGTGCACGTGCTGACTCGACACCTCGACTGGGCTCTCACCGATGTAGGGCGGACGACCGACGAGCATCTCGTAGAGCACGATGCCCAAGGAGTAGACATCACTTCGCCCATCGACCACCGCTCCTTCGGCCTGTTCGGGCGAGAAGTAGGTGGCCGTACCCATCACTGAACCCGCCTCGGCCAGGTGGTCCTCACTGGCGACGGCCTGAGCGATTCCGAAGTCGGTGACCTTAACTTGTCCGTCGCTGGTGATGAGGATATTGCCCGGCTTAACATCGCGGTGCACGACACCGTTTCGATGGGCGTAACCAAGCGCCGAAGCCACCTGAGCGACGAGTTGGGCCGAACGCGACGCGGTCAAGGTACGTGAACCGCGCAAGACGTCGGCAAGAGAGGTTCCGTCGATGAGCTCCATCACGATGAAATAGGTGCCCTCGTCCTCGCCCCAGTCGAAGACCGGCACGATGTTCGGGTGTGAGAGCTTGGCCGCGGCCTGGGCTTCGCGGCGGAACCGCTCGACGAACAAGGGGTCGGAACTGAGTTCGGGGTACAGGATCTTGAGCGCGACCGAACGGTTCAACAAGACGTCCTGAGCCTGGTACACCAGCGCCATACCGCCGCGAGCAATCAAGTGGGTGACCTGGTACCTATTTGAGTACAGTCGGGGGTCGTCTACTGGCTCCATAACCCCCCTAGCCTACGCTCTCGCCCTGGTGGATGGCCCTGCGCTCACGGGCACGTCGTCGAGGTTCCAGAAGCTGGATGTCCGCTTTGCAGGGCGAGCGCGCCTTCGATGAGACACTTCATGATGGGTCCGGCGACCGAGGCACCGGTCGCCGATGTCACCTGGAACGGCATCACGACCGCCACGGCGACCGTCGGGTTGGAAGCGGGAGCGAACGCGATCATCCAGTCATCGGTGTTCTGGACGCTGTTACCCGTCTGAGAGGTGCCGGTCTTGGCGGCAACGTCGAGGTTCGCGGGGAAGCCTACTCCTGCGGCGGTGCCGTTGCTGTCGTGGACGACACCTTGCATGAGTACCGAGATTTGGCCGGCCTGGCTCGAAGTCAGGGGGGTTAGCCACACCGATGGCTGATAGCGCTTGACGATCGAACCATCGGGCGCAGTCACGTAGTTGAGCAGGTGCGGGACCATCTCGCGTCCGCCATTGGCCACTGCGGCCGCCACCAGTGCGTTCTGCAACGCCGAGGAGCGCACGTTCTTCTGACCGATCGAGGAGTACGCGAGACCAGGCAGGTCGTACTGGAATGCCGAAGCGGGCGGGAAGTAACTCTTGACCACACCGGGCAAGTCGATCGGTGGGACCTGGTTGTAGCCAAATGAGTTCGCCGCAGCGGACTCCAACTTCGCTCCGACGTCGAGTCCGACGAGAGCGTAGCCGGTGTCGCACGATGGCGGGAGCATCTGGGGAATCGTCCCGCCGCAACTCGAGAAGGCGTAGTTCGACAAGGTCAGATTGGTATTGGGAAGCGGCGTGGAGCGTAGGACCGGATACACCTTGGTCATCAAGTCGGGCCGTCCGACCACGACGGCCGAGGTCGTGACGATCTTGAAGGTCGAGCCGGGCGGGAAGGTCTGTTGGGTGGCGACGAGTCCGAGCGGTGGGAAACCCTCCGAGTTGTTCTTCGTTATGGCCTTCCACGTAGCCTGTTCGACGGGGAACGAAGGTGACGTCATCGGTGTCGGGTCGTAGGTGGGATTCGAGTACATCGCCAGGACTGCTCCCGTGCGCGGGTCGAGCACCACGGCCGCACCGTTTTGTCCCGCCATGGCGATCTGGGCGACACGCTGTAGCGAAGGCTGCAGGGTCAGAGTGATCGAGTCGGCCGCGCTCGTCGGCGACAGCACCTGGGCGAAGCTTTGAGCAGGTTGTGGGTGGGCGACGAGGTAGTTGCTGTACTCGGCCTCGAGCGCCCAGTCTCCGTAGCCGGGCGACGAGAAACCCACCACCCCAGCGGTCAGCGAACCGAGGGGATAGACGCGTCGATAGGGGTAGTAGCCGCTGGACTGGGCCACCGACTTGGCGAGCACGGTGCCATCGGCCGCAATGATCTCACCGCGCGGATAGGCGGCCGAGGCAGTGGCGACTCTTGGATTGATCGTTGAGGCGTTGAGCGCTGATGCGCGAAAGAACTGGACCGAAGCGGCCTGAGCGGCCACCACGACGAACAACAGCAAGATGATCGTCGAGAGGATGGCGAGCCTTCGAGACACGAGCTACCCCTTCACCGTGGTCGTCGTGGATTGCGCGAGCGTGGTCGTCGTCACCGGCGCGGTGCCACGACTCTGCATCCATCTACTATGCAAATAGTACGCGTAGTGCTTGGCGGCGTTGATCGTGGGTTGACTGATGGTCGCAGCCAGCGCCAGCCGGTCGGTGGGCACGAGTTGCGCTGCGGAGTAGGCCGTGTCACGAATCTTCACCGGGTGATACCAGAGCACGCCAGAGGGTTGACCTTGATAGATGGCGATGGTTCCGCCGTCATCAGCCAGGTAGTACGACGAGTAGGCGTACCAATGCATAATCGCCACGAAGGCTCCAATCAACCCGGCGAAGACCAAGAATACGGCGCCCACGCGCCAGGTGAATCGCTTGGGACGAGTGACCTCGCGACCCAACGCATTCGAACTCGGCGCCACTGACGGTCGATTTGTACTGACCGTGCGCTTAATCGGGACTTCGGCGAGACTGACGCTGTCGAACTCGATGAGGATTGCCGAGATATTGTCGTGCCCTCCAGCGGACTTGGCTGCGTCGATGAGCTTGGCTACCGCTTCGTCGAGCGAATTGGGAGGACTGGCGATTTCGGCAATCTCGTCACTGGTCAATTCGTTCGATAGACCATCGCTGCAGAGCAGAATGCGATCACCCGTCTGCGCGTGCAACGACAGGACGTCAATCGCAATGGTCTCCTCCACACCAACTCCACGGGTGAGTTGGTGTCGTCGCGGATGAACAGCGGCCTCTTCTGGGGTCAGGCGCCCCATGCGTACCCACTCTTCGGCGACGCTATGGTCCTCGCTCAGCTGGCGAAGCGCCCCGTCACGCAATTGGTACGCGCGCGAATCACCGACGTGAAAAAGCGTGGGAGATGCGACACCGAAATTGTCCAGGGTGAGGCCGATGACGATGACGGTGGTCCCCATTCCGAAGTGCTCTGGGTGGTCGCTAGCGTCGTTGAGAACCGCGAGGTTCGCCAGGTTGATCGCGTTGTAGAGACCCTCGACCGTTTGGTCACGTTCGAATCCCTCGCCAATGAGATCGATCGTCATGGCCGAAGCCACCTCGCCAGCCGCGTGACCGCCCATACCGTCGGCCACCATGGCAATGTTCTCGTTCACGAAGACCGCGTCTTGATTGGACTGGCGCACCAGACCGGTGTCGGTTGCCGCCGCGTAACGCCAACGCGTCAACGAACCACCTCAAACAAGACGCCACCTACCTGGACAATGTCACCCCGCTCGAGATGAACTCGACCCTGTACGAGCTCTTGGTTGACGTAGGTTCCATTCGTTGAACCCAAGTCCTCTATCGAGAGGTCGCCTTCGTCGTTCACCACTCTCGCGTGGCGCGACGAAAGGTAGGTGTCGACAAGGCTGACGTCACAATCCGCGCCGCGCCCGATGGTCAGCGCCTGGTCCACGTCGATTCGCTCGCCCGCGCGCTCCTCGGGTTCGATGTACTCGAGGCCGAGACGGCTTTCACGCCGACGACGTCGACTGCTGACACCGATCTCATCGAGGGGACGTGACTGGACTGCTGCAGCCCGGATGACTCGAGCGAAGAAGAGCACGGCAATCACCATGACGAGAACCTGCAGCGGACGCACCACCGCGGCGTAGTTGGACGACGCGGCGAGAAGGCTCAAGCGAGCTCAATCCGGAAGTGGAGCGCACCAACAGTGACATCATCGCGAGGCGACAAAGAAACCGCGGTGATCCGATGACCATTGACGAAGGTTCCATTGGTGGACTGCAAATCTCTAATGGCCACCCCTTCGGTCGTCCGCCATACTTCGGCATGGCGCCTCGATACTCCGGCGTCGTTGATCACGACTTCAACTTCAGGGCTTCGCCCGATCACCAGCGGTCGGTCGGCTACGGCAAACGCTCGCCCGTCACTAGCGATCAAACGAGGTTGGCTCTCGCCACCCACGAAGTCCGCGTGGACCTCCATGGCACCCGCTTTCAAGTCGTCGTCAACGAACATCTCAACTTTGACCGGTCCGACGAAGCTGTACCCCTCGCTGATGGCGTGTTGACGAATTGTCTCCTCCAACTCCGCGACCAGGGCTTTCTGGAACCCTTCAAATCGCGCAGCATCTTCTGGCCCGATCCAAACTCGTAACTGATTAGGCGAAATAGGACCCTGGCTCGAGAGGCGACGGGTGAGATCAATCTCCCTAACGATTCTCGTTCCGATCTCGATCGGCTGAAGCGCACTCTTGAAAGTGCGCGAAAAACCGCGCTCGAACAGTCGCTCAAGGCGATTCTCTACGTTCTTCAACACCATGCCACCACTCACTGTACCGGCGCCATCACTCTTCGGGCAGAGCAAGCCTCCCGGCTGGGCGGATGGACTAGTGTGGCTAGTTCTCAGGGCGAGTGGCGAAATTGGCAGACGCGCAGGCTTCAGGTGCCTGTTTTCGAAAGGAAGTGGGGGTTCAAGTCCCCCCTCGCCCACCA
>JABEUR010000105.1 GCA_013044405.1 Acidimicrobiaceae bacterium
ATTGAGCGTGACCAATCGTCGCGGCGCGACCTGGCGATTTCGGACCGTGCATCGCTCCAGGGGGCTCCGCTTCGCGAGCGCCGACGCAGACTCCAGCTTGTCCTCGGCCTGGTTTGGCTCATCGACGCGGCGCTGCAATTCCAGCCCTATATGTTCACTCGGGCCTTCGTCACCGCTGCGCTGGAGCCGACGGCGTCGGGCAATCCATGGCTGTTCTCTCGGCCGATGCTCTGGGCCGATCACTTGATGATCCACCACATCGCGTGGTGGAACACGCTCTTTGCTCTCATCCAGCTGCTCATCGGCTTGGGTCTGTTGTGGCGCCCGACGGTGCGTCTTGCATTGGCACTCTCGATCATCTGGGGTGTCGCCGTCTGGTGGTTCGCCGAAGGATTCGGTGGCGTCTTCTCGGGTGCCTCGCCTCTGTCCGGTGCGCCGGGCGCCGTACTGCTCTACGTGATCATCGCGGTCTTGGTCTGGCCAACGCAACATCGCGATGGTATCTCAGTCGGGGACGCGAGCATGTTGGGGAGCCGCGGAGCCGCAGCACTGTGGGTCCTGCTCTGGGGCAGTTTTGCGCTGTTCTTCGTCCTCCCCGTGAATCGAACTGCGCAGGGCTTGCACGATTTGGTCGCTGGCCTGAGCGCGGGTGAGCCACGATGGATGCAATCGCTCGACAGCACCATGGCGAGTGTGCTCAATGGTCGAGGACTGATCTTCTCCATCGCGCTCGCCCTGGTCTGCGTTGCAATCGCGCTCGCGCTACAGGTCGAGTCGCTCGTTCGAACCGCACTGGTCGTCACTCTGGTGTTCGCGATATTCGTATGGTTGTCCCAAGACTTCGGAGGTGTCTTCACCTCCCAGGGAACGGACGTCAACTCCGGACCGCTCATCGCGCTGCTCGCGTGGACCTATTGGCCGTGCGTGCCTCGAAGTCTGCGCGGGTAGCGATCAACGCGCACGGCGTTCGCTCACGACGCCGGGTCAGTCCCGGGCGTCAACGCCTGCGCGGTGCAGCGGGATGACGGCGTCAACTCTGGTGCCTTCGCCCAGGGAGGACCGGACCTCACAGTGTCCGTTCAGGAGGTTCGCGCGCTCGCGCATGCTCAAGATGCCGAGGTGATTACCCGAGACGTGTTCGTTGCGACCTTGGTCGAATCCGATCCCGTCATCGATGATCGAGACGTGCGCCGTGTCGTCGAGGAAGTGGATTGAAACGTCGAGGTTCTTGGCGTGGGCGTGACGAATCACGTTGTATACCGCCTCTTGAACGATGCGAAAGAGCCCGACCTCAACCTCTTTGGACCCACTGACGAGGTCTCCGGTGACGATGAAGTCCGCCGCCAAGCCTTCATCGACCTCCAAATCGATCAGCAACCCTCGCACGGCGGCAACGAGACCGTGTTGTTCGAGTCCGGCGGGGTGGAGCCCGCGAGTCACCTCACGAAGGAGTCCGACCACGCTCAGCAGCTCCTCGCGAATGGCCGCGAACTGTTCGTCTCCGTCTCTCGCATCGATGGGGGCCTCGAGGACCTCGATACGACGGGCCAGTTGGAGCAGTCGCTGGAGGGGGTCGTCGTGGATCTCGCGAGCGATGCGCCGACGCTCGTCCTCTTGAGCTTGCAGCACCTCCATAGCCCAGGCCCTCGCCTCAAGCTCGGATCGGTATTCTTCGGTGACGTCTTCGAGGACCACCTGACGAGTCGTACCCGTCGCACTCGGCTCGAGGTTCGTGACCGAGAGGCGGAAGTTGCGTTCCTCATCACCGTGCGTGGCGCGGATCGCGAGTTGCGTCATTCGCCCTTCGACGAGATCGTGGTTCGACACGCCGAAGAGCTCGTTGATCATCTCGCCGGTGGCGCCCTCTCGAAGTCCCAGCGCGGTCGGGTTCGCCTCGAGCACCTTCCCGCTCGGGTCGATGAGGAGGATGGGTGACGTGTTCGCGTCGAAGAGACGGTGGTAGTGCTGCTCGGCGGTGCGTCGCTCCGCCTCAGCGACCTCGGCCCGGGCCCGTTCGAGGTGGGCACGTTCGATCTCGAGTCCGACGAACAGAGCGACGATAACCACGACGACGAGTTGGACCAGGTCTTGGCGGTAGTGGCCACGGTCGTCGGGGATCACGAGATCGGGGAACCATAACAGGATGGCCCAGAAGGTCGTAGCGGCGGACCCCGACAGTCCGTAGCGCAGAGCGGCGTAGCCCACGGGGATGAGCAGCAGGTCAATCGGCACCCCGTAGGGCAAGATGCTGCCCTGCAACGAGCTGTGCATGTCGACGTAGACGTGAATGATTGCCCAAAAGACGACCATCGCCTGCACGCCCCAAAAAGCACGCTCGCGCAACGGCGGGTGAAGCGCCCGCACCAGGATTGCGTTGATCGGGATGCGGGGGTTCGGAGTGCTCACTTGATCTGACGTGGCGAAGCAAGGTGGTGTTCGATGGCAAAGACGGTGGCTTCGGTTCGAGACCGCACACCTAATTTGTTGAGAATGGCCGAGACGTAACTCTCAATCGTGCGTAGACCGAGACCGAGTTCCAAAGCGATCTCCTTGTTCGACCGGCCCCGCACCAGGGCAGCGATGACGTCGAGTTCGCGCGCGGTGAGACGTTGGATCAACTCTTCTTCGGGTGGGCGGCGACGTCCCGTGAGCCGATGTGACAGCGAACCGTCGATGGCGTTGCCGCCGACCGAGACCGTACGGGCTGCGGCTACGAACTCTGCCGCACTCGCTGTCTTCAAGAGGTAGCCACCGGCGCCCGCCGCGAGCGCTTCGGAGAAATAGACGTAGTCGTCGTGGGCCGAGAGCATCAAACAACGGATCGGCAGATTCTCAGCGACGATGGCGCGCACGATGTCGACGCCACTTCCGTCGGGCAACTCGATATCGATCACCATCAGGTTTGGCCGTAGGCGTCTCGCCGACACCAGGGCTCGTTGCACGGAGCCCACTTCGTCGATCACCACGATGCCCGGGTCGCGTTCGAGCATCTTGCGGGTACCTTCGCGCACGACCTCGTGGTCGTCGACCACGATCACCGTTATCGACGACGGCTCAACGATTTCAGTACCGACCACGGCTTCACGGTACGTTAGCGACCAGCGTGTTTTCACCGTGATCTCAAGGCCGAAAGACCCTAAATGTTGTATCCGGGGCTTCGCCACGGGCTTGGACTCCACGCAACCCATAGGTCTTCATCGCTCTGGTCATCGGACCAGAGCGATGATCGGGCCGTTGCCCGCGCTGCCCCTGGGACGCCCAGCCCCTGATCGCGGTGGTCGCCTGGTAGAGCTCGGGCGTGACGCTCGAGGGATCAGCGCCTCCAAGTGGTTGGCGAGGAGTCACTGAAGTCGTGTGAGCTAGAGCGCGCTCGATACATCGAGATTCGTTCCGTGGTTCCACGGGACGACAGACCCGGGGGATTTCTCTAGTGCACGCTTTGACTGGGGCCAAAGATGGCCAAGGTCGCGTTCACCATTGTGAAGCTGGCCGGGAGGAGCGTGTGATGAGTAGCGGGACAGTCGCGACGAACCAAGGTACTGGTACGAATCAAAGCCTACGGGTACGGGGCCTGGTCACGTTGGTGGCGGGCATCGCGATCGTGGCCGCAGTGGTCTTTGGGATCACCGCTGGCGCTGGTGCGATTTGGCACAAGGTGACCGCCGCGGCGACCGCGCCAACGGCCAGTTCGGCCGCACCCGTGGTACCGCCCTCCTCGAGTGCCGTCCCAGTGAAGCTCGAGATCAATCCGCCTCCCCTCGGTGGTGTCAAGGGATCCGATGGATTGATCCACGACGCCTTCGTCCCCGCCACGTTCACGATGACGGTTGGCACTACCTACGACGTGACGATGTACAACTACGACACGCAGTCGCATTCGTGGATGGCCCCGAGCCTCAACGTCAGTGCCGTTGCACCGGCGGGAAGCGCCACTTCGCCGTCAATCACCCACTTCACCATCAAGCCTACGAAGGCGGGCACGATCCAGTGGTTCTGCGCGTTGCCGTGCGACAAGTGGGCCATGGCCCATAACGGCTTCATGCGCGGCTTCGTGACGGTCAAGGCCTGAGTTCGCGAAATGTGCCACAGCGACTCTCGAAGAGGAGATGAGGTCCATGGTCTGGGTGAGCGGGAAGATCATGGCCATCGCGTGAGTCCAAAGCGACCGATTAGTTCGATCGCCGCTCGAGGGTCGAGCCAAGTAGTACCAAAAAACCAGCAGTACCTAAAAGAGGAGAGATGAGATGAAGCACCCAATGACTAAGGCTGCGGCCCTAGCACTCACTATCGCACCGTTGATGGTCGCAGGAGTCGGTGGCGGATCCGCTGGCGCTGCGACACCGAGCCACGTCACCGAAGTCATGAAGATTCTCACGACGGGCACGCTCAAGGGCAGTGGGCAGCAGCCGAAGATCACCAACTCATCGTGGACCATCCACAAGGGTCAGACCGTGACGGTCAAGATCATCAGTTACGACGACGGCACCGCACCACTCATGGGCCAGTACATGAAGTACTCGATGGTCATGGGTACTTCCGGCGGCACGGAGATGGCCGGTGGCAAAAAGGTCTCGAACGTCTCGGACATCAACATCGCACACACCTTCACGATTGCGAAGCTCGGATTCAACATGCCAATACCCGTGGCTCCGACGGGTAAGAGCATCGTGGTGACCGCGACGTTCAAAGCGACCAAGACCGGTACCTTCGTGTGGAACTGCTACGCCCCGTGCGGTACTGGCGCCACCGGCATGAACGGCGCGATGAAGGCCATGGGTTGGATGACGGGCAAGGTCACGGTCGCCCCGTGAGTCGACGAACCGCTGACGCGAGCGGACCCGGGAGCGAGCGCTCCCGGGATCCGCTGGCCCGACTTGGCGAGATCGACCCGCTGGAGCGTCTGGGCCGTCTGAGCTGGCGTCGGCCCGCGAGCTTCGCTCGCGGCAGTGGGATCGTGTTGGGGTCGTTAGCGGGGATCCTTGTGGGTCTCGGCGTGACCGTCGCGTTAGTCGGTGGCATCGCCGCCGCGGTCACGCATCTCACGAAGTCGAGTCCCCCAGTCGCCATTGCCCCGCACGGGCAGGTGACCGAGACGATGAGCATCGAGACGGGTTCGCTGAGCGGCTTCGGTGATCAGCCGCAGTACACGAATCCCGTATGGACGGTGCACGCCGGTGAGCCGGGTGACGGTCAAGATCGTCAGCTACGACGACGGCACCGCGCCACTCATGGGCTCTCAGATGATGTACGACCAGGTGATGGGCTCGACCTCTGGCCAGGAATTGATTGGTGGTCGGCCCGTCTCGTCGGTATCGGACACCAATATCTCGCACACCTTCACGGTGGTGGGGCTGCGTTTCAATATGCCGATCCCCGCCGCGCCGACGGGTAAGTCGGTAACAGTCGAGGCGACCTTCGTCCCCACCACGGTTGGGACGTTCACGTGGCAGTGCTACGCCCCGTGTGGTGCGGGCATCAATGGAATGGGCGGGGCGATGTCAACAATGAAGTGGATGGAAGGAAAGATCAAGGTGACGGCATGACCAACCAGCACGAGTTCGATGTGTCGGAGCGAAACGGGGAGGTCATGACCGATCCCGTGGCAAGCGCGGTAACGATCAGTCGACGCGGACTCCTTCGCGCCGCGGCCATCGGAGGTCTGGGCGTCGGAGTGTTGGGCGCCCTGACCGAGACCCTCGCGGCAGCTTCCCAGCCCGCTACGACGACCCCGTCCGGACCGGTCAAGCAGTGGTGCATGATCATCGACCTGCGACTGTGCAATGGCTGCAAGCTGTGCACGACGGCGTGTCAAACCGCGCACTACCTGCACGAGGACCAGACGTGGATGAACGTCTACACGATGCAGAACGCCGCCGGGATGGACTACTTCATGCCGCGTCCGTGCATGATGTGCGAGGATCCGGCGTGCGTGCCCGTTTGTCCGGTGGGGGCCAACTTCCGCACCCCCGAGGGTCTCACCCTCGTCGATCAGAGCAAGTGCATCGGGACGCGTATCTGCATGAACGCCTGTCCCTACGACGCGCGGTACTTCAACTGGACTGACCCCGTACCCGCCCCGCGTCAACCGTTCAAACAAGAACCCGAATGGCCAGTTCCTCAGGTCAAGGGGACCGTCGGCAAGTGCATCGAATGTGCCGCGATGTTGCCGTCGGGTCAACTGCCAGAGTGCGCAACCAGCTGCCCGATGGGCGTGATCTATTTCGGAGACCTCACGTCTGACGCCGCGGTCAACGGAATGGGCAATACGGTCAAGATCTCCACGTACCTCGCTGAGAATGACGCCGTGGTCTTTAAAGAGGAGTACGGCACGCATCCTCGCGTCTACTACATCCCCGGTCACGGCCAGGACTTGAACAACAACTCGAGCGCGTCGTGACGCGCGAAACGAGAGGAGACCAGTGACCGACGTCATTAATCCGACCGCGTCGACGATTCGAGATGGGTCGTGGAATACGGACCTCCGAGAAGCCGCCTTGCGCCCAGTCCTCGAGACACCGAGTTGGTGGTGGCCCTCGATCATCGTGCTCGGACTCATTGTCGTGCTGGGCGTGGTGGCCTGGGTGTACCAAGTGGCCAATGGACTCGGAACCGCTGGGTACAGCGATGGCGCCTTCTGGTCGATCTACGAGGCCAATCTCGTCACCTTCATCGGCGTCAGTTACGGTGGCGCCGTGGTCTCGGCGATACTGCGCTTGACCCACGCGAGTTGGCGTGCTCCGCTCACGAGAATCGCCGAGGCGACCGCCCTCGTGAGCCTCCCGATCGGCATGGTCTTCATCATTCCCCACCTCGGTAGTCCGAGCAAGATTTGGGAGCTCGTGTGGCCCACCTACTGGAATCTGTCGTCACCGATCCTCTGGGACTTCTTTGCCGTCAGCACCTACCTCTTGGCGACAATCGTGTTCTTCTATCTTCCCTTGATCCCTGACGCGGTCATCGCCCAGGAACGCTTCGATCACGAAGATCCCACCACCAGGGTCAAGGTTCGTCGGTCGCTCTATCGCGTGCTAGCTGGAAGATACGGCGGAACGCCCCACGAACGGCGCCGACTCAACGGTGCGATCGGTTTGGTCGCCATCATGATCATCCCGATGGCCGTCTCGGTGCACTCGGTTCTCTCCTTCGCCTTCGCCTCGTCATCGCGCGCTGGATACATGGAGACGATCCTGCCGGTCTACTTCGTCGTGGCCGCCCTCTACTCGGGAGTGGCTCTCGTGGTTCTGACCGTCGCGGCTTCTCGCAAACTCTTTCATCTAGAGGCCTTCATCACCCCGCGGCACTTCGTTCGCCTGGGATTCTTGATGATCGCGTTCGGTGCGGCGTATCTCTACCTCACCTTCACCGAGTACCTGATCGACGGGTACTCGGGCACAGCTGGCGCATCGGCGTGGGTCTACCAGATCGTCGCGGGTCGTTACGCCATCCCGTTCTGGTTCTACTTCGTCGCGGGTGGGGTCGTTCCGATCTTCATCATGATGTTTCGCCGGTTTCGTACGACGAGTGGTGTCGTGGTCGCCTCGACCTTCGTGGTGTTGGCCCTCTGGGTGAAGCGACTCGTCATCGTCATCCCCCCGGCGACCGAGCCGTTGGTGAACTCACCGCTGGCCAAAGGTGGCGTGCTCGCCGGTAACTGGGGCACCTATCACTTCAC
>JABEUR010000106.1 GCA_013044405.1 Acidimicrobiaceae bacterium
GCTAGTTCGAATAGTGGTGGAGCCGTAAGAACTTCTCGAGCGCCACGACGAAGCGCTGGCCCCCCGGCTCGATCGGGCTCAGCCCACTGTTGAGGTGTCCCGCCTTCAACTGTGCGTTGAGGAAGTTCCTCACCTTCGAGAAGTGACCGAGCATGTCTTCGTCGGCGGCCCACGCGGCGACGATACCGACAGTGTCTTGGTAGCCACTGCCCTTGGCATCGTTGAAGGCCTTCTGCCACTGGAGTGCGTCTCGAGTGATCAGTGTGGGAAACGACCGCGTGACGTCGTGGAAGGCATGGTGCGAGAAGCTGAGGACCTCGACCGGCAGTCCCGACGCGGCGTAGTCCGTGAAGGCGTATGCGAAGGAATCGTCAGCGCTGACGAAGTCGAACGACGACGTTCTGCCGAGGCGAACGAGCCTGGCACCGGGGTCTCCGAAGTTTCGTTCGACCTTGACGATTCTTCCGGATTTTTGGTCCACACTGAACACCTGTTCGACGACACAACAGTGGGCGCCGCCCGTGTAGAGGTCCAGGACTACCGAGGGTGTAACGCCACTACCCAGGCGCACCACGTGCAGGGCCGACTGGCGCGCGAAGGACGAGGCCGGCCAGCATTCACTCGAGCACCATGCTGACGTGACGGGTTGACGGTAGATCACCGTGGCGGAGCGCGAGATCGTGAGCCAGGGATGATGGGACTGGGGATAGGAACCGGTGAACGTGAGCGTGGCGCTCACGCCTTCAGAACTGGTTCGAATGGTCGTCGCTCCAACGGATGGCGACGTCGCCACCAAGGTCCCAACCAGGGTCACAATCAAGGTGGCCACGCGACCTAACGAGCGGCGCGGCGTGGACGAGGGGCGCGACATGAAAATCCTTTCCGATGCACGCTAGCGCGTCGAGCCACGTCGTACGCGTTCGCACGGCACTCTCCATCATCACTGGAGGCGACGTGTTCAGCGCCAGATGCTGCACGTTCACTCGCCAGCACCTCGAAACGAATCGGGCCGAGGCAAATGGCTCTCCCATCGCACAACACCTAACCCGGCCTGAACTTCGTCGGACCCGAGCGTCGGCCACCACGCCTGCTCAGTGTTGCACTACCAGGCGCACGAGATGCCCAACCACGAGATGACGTGGTGAACGTGCGTCGCGCCACGTTCGAAGGGGCCCCGGCTCAAGCTTCACCAGCGCCCTCGCCCGTTCAATCCCCGTACGGTTCCGCCCGGTACTTACTCGCGGTCCGCGCCACTGTATCGGCGTAGCTTCAGGCAACTCGATTTCGACGGGTCGGGGCGGCGCATTCGCGACACAGCAATACCGTGGGACGTGTCGACTTCTTGGCGGGGTCGACTGCTCGGACGATTCGTAGCACAGCGTTGGACTTGCATTCCCTCGAATGCCAACACGTGTGTCGGGCGCAACCGCAAGTTCCGCTAACCGGTGTACGGGCCGCTCTGGTCGCTTGAACACTGCTCGACGGTGTCACCGTGGTCTCAACGCTCATGTGAACCTCCATGTCGTTATGACATCGACACTACTGGCTGCGTCACCGCTTCTGGGTTCATGGTCCAAGCAGCAACCTCCAGCCCAAAACCATCACGTGTCCGGTGGGCCCGAAGGTCGCGATCGCGCGGTCCAGTGCACTCACCAATTGGAACCGCCACCACTTCGTGGTCGTGTGGGTACGCGCGGGCCAATCAGGCACAATCTCCATTGATTAATGATGGATCGGATGATTCGTTCCACGGTGCATCGGCGAAACAGTTCAAGAACCAAAGTGAGGTTACAAAGGGTGAGCAGGAACGCGGAGGCCGTGGCGGCGACGCTCTCACCTGCTGTAAGGCGTCTGTTCAGCGCACCAATGACGTGAACAACCAACCAAGCCGCCGCTGCGCTGGCGAGTCTCTTGGTCGCCCTGCGGATATTCACCTGCTCCTACATCGAGTCAGAGGTGACCCCCGCGGCGTTAGAGAACCAGCGAACGCGCCAGGTGACGACCGTATTCAGTGGCGAGGACCTCCGATTCGGTTCGCTTCTGCGCGGCCAATCCTGGGAACTCATCGAGGGCAGAATTCACTCCCACGAGTGTGAATTCGGTCTCGACGTTGCGCAGGTCGAGTCCCCAGACGCACTGGGCCTCCGACGTATCCGCCCAGAAGTGTGGTCTCATCCGTCACGAAGCGTGCCGGGACCGTACGCTTTGCCGCGCACGATCACCAGGACCTCCGCACGACCACGAAGAACGGGCTCGGCGGCGCTGAAAGCTTTGATCGCGTGGGCGGGAGAGAGACTGACCGATCCTAAGGTGACGGACGCGACGGACCGCGCACGCTGCGTGCACGGTTCGCTTCGCCAATCTCAGCGCAGATTGGTCGTCGGTTGGAGCAGCAGGGACGATACCTGCGTCGCCGACACTGCCTGAGCGAAGAGGAAGCCCTGTCCGAGTTGGCAGCCCAGTTCTCGTAGGTGCTCCATCTGATCCTCGGTCTCGATGCCCTCGGCCAGCATGGTGATTTCGAGGCGGTGACCCAACGAGACGATCGTCTCGAGCAGGGCCACCCCGTCGTGCTCGGGGTGCGTGGCCACGAAGGACCGATCGATCTTTATGATCTCGGGTCGCAGCATAGTGAGATACGACAACGACGAATATCCGGTGCCGAAGTCATCGAGCGCCATCCTCACACCGAGGTGGCGAAGTCGGTTGAGCACCGTCATCGTGTCGTCGATATTGACCATCGCCGCTCGCTCGGTGATCTCGATGATGAGCCGATCGGGGGTCAAGTGGCTTGCGGCGAGGACCTCCCTGACTTTTTGCACCAAGTTGACGTCGTGGAGTTGACGCGCTGAGAGGTTCACGGTCACGAACGGCGGTTCCACGTCCGGGCTGGACCGCCCCCACGTGGCCGCAACATCCGACGCCTCGCGCAAGGCGAAGGTGTCGAGTTCAACGATGAGTTCGCTCTGCTCGGCCAGGGGGATGAAGACATCGGGCGCCACCATGCCTCGATGCGGGTGGGGCCACCTCATCAGGGCCTCGAAACCCAC
>JABEUR010000107.1 GCA_013044405.1 Acidimicrobiaceae bacterium
AGATGTCGGGCAACGGCATCCGCTGCCTCGCCGCGGCCCTTCGCCGCGCGACCAACGCTGATTGGGACAGTGTCGAGATCGAGACGGCGGTGGGTCTCAGAACGGTGCGACTCTGGGTCGAGGACTCCAGTGAGATGGGCAGCGTCGACATGGGCGATGTCACCTTCGGAGATGACATCGAGGGGGCGTTCGGAGTCGCCGACCTTGGTAATCCCCACGTCGTCGTCATGGACCACGCGGACTGGACCACTCGCGACTGTGAGGACGTCGCTGAGCGGCTCTCGGCCCGTGTCGGTGGGGCCAACGTCGAATTTGTCACGATCATCGGCAGCGATCATCTTTCAATACGGGTGATCGAGCGTGGCGTGGGCTGGACTCTCGCCTGTGGAACGGGTTCGTGCGCCAGCGCTGCGCTCACGCGGCGCGCCGGCTTGACCGGTTCCACCGCACGAGTGGACAACCCCGGTGGGACACTCACCGTCGTGCTCGACGGTTCACGGGTCAAGCTCAGTGGACCAGTGCAGTTCGTCGCCGACGTGCAATGGCTCGAGACTTGACCTACCTTCCCAGCACTCTCATCGATCGCACGATTCGCGAGCGCATTGTCTTGGTCGGCGTCCAATTTCCAGGCGTGACCCCCGAACAGCTCGAACACCAGTTGGACGAGCTGGCCCTGCTCGTCGATACCGCCGGTGCCGACGTCGTGGCTCGTGTGGTTCAACGCCGAGACTCACCCGACCCCGCGACGTTCCTCGGATCAGGCAAGGTCCAAGAACTTCGAGAGATCTGCCTCGCCGTGGATTCAGACACGGTGGTCTTCGAGCACAATCTCTCACCCGCTCAGCAACGCAATCTCGAAAAGATCCTGGGGCGTACCGCCATTGACCGCACTGCGGTGATCCTGGACATCTTCGCCCAGAACGCCCGCACTCCCGAGGGCAAGGCTCAAGTCGAACTCGCTCTCTTGCAGTATCGCTTGCCGAGGCTTCGCCGAGCGGGCGGATCGCTCTCCCAGCAGGCGGGCGGAATCGGGACGAGGGGTCCAGGCGAGACCCAACTCGAGACCGATCGGCGTCGCCTCGTGAATCGAATCCATCACATTCGTCGCGAACTCCAACAGATCGATCGGACCCGTACGGTGCAGCGTCAGGGTCGAGATCGTGGACGTCACCGTGAGGTCACACTCGTCGGTTACACCAACGCCGGCAAGTCATCGATTCTCAACGCCCTCACGGATGCCGGGGTCGTCACCCAGGACCGCCTCTTCGTCACGCTCGACCCGCGAACGCGCCAGCGACAACTGCCCGGCGGCGAGACGGTTCTCTTCACCGACACCGTTGGTTTCATCTCGAACTTGCCACACGAGTTGGTCAAGGCGTTCATGAGCACGCTCAAGTCCGTTCAACTCGCTGACCTCTTGGTCCACGTGGTCGACGGGGCGAGTGAGAACGCCGAAGACCAGATCGCCTCGGTGAACGAGGTTTTGCGAGAGATCGGCGCTGATCAGGTAGCCCAATTGGTCGTCTTCAACAAGGCCGATGTCGCCGGCTCGCGTTCGCGAGAGCTCTCGGAATTGCACGAGGGCAGTACCTGGGTCTCGGCATTGACCGGCGAGAACCTCGACGAGGTCATCGCCACGATCGCGGACCGGCTACGCACCAACGACCGCGTCATCACGCTCCACTTGCCCCTCGACCGAGGTGACCTCATTGCTGCGACCCATCGTGAAGGCGAGGTCATCGCCACCACGACCACCGACGAGTACTTGGAGGTTCGCGTCGTGCTCGACCCCGTGGGCGTCGCGCGCTTCAGTGAATGGAGGGTTCCCGCATGAGCTTCGTGGCGCCGCCCTATCCCTATGAGCGTCTCGGCGATCTGGCGAGGGCCGCGTCGCATCACGAGGGAGGGCCCGTCGACTGCTCGATCGGAACTCCCTGCGACCCGCCGCTTCGCGCGGTGATCGATGAGTTGGCCAAGGGGGTCGGCGCTCGCGGTTATCCACCCTCGCAGGGGACTCCGGATTATCGCGACGCCGCCAGTCAGTGGATGAATCGTCGCTTCGGACTCAACATCGGCCCCGACCAGCTGGCGGCGTGCATCGGAACGAAGGAATTCGTCGGATCCCTCGCCGGCTATCTACACCTGCGAACCCCTGAGCGCGACACCGTCCTCTATCCGGCGGTGAGTTACCCCACCTACGCCATGGGAGCCACGCTGGCCGGCCTGCGCTCGGTGCCGGTTCGCATGGTCGCTGGACGATTGGACCTGGACTCCATTGCGCCCAGTGATGTGGAGCGTGCGCTAGTTCTATGGTCGAACTCGCCGTCGAATCCCACAGGACACCTCGACGACCTCGAAGCACACGCGCGTTGGGGTCGCCGTCACGCGGTCCTGGTGGCCAGTGACGAATGCTACGCCGAGTTCACCTGGGCATCTCGCCCGCGCAGCATCCTCGAGTACGGACTCCACGGCGTGATCGCTGTTCACTCGGTCTCGAAGCGATCGAATTTGGCCGGCGTGCGAGCTGGTTTCTACGCCGGCGACCCCGAGGTGGTGGCGTTCTTGCGTCTCGTCCGCCAACACGCGGGGCTCATGGTCGCCGCCCCCGTACAAGCCGCGGTCGCACTGGCGTATCGCGACGACGCCCACGTGGAGGTCCAGCGTTCGCTGTACCACGAACGCCTAGAACTCATGTCGAGCGCACTGCATGACTTCGGGGTCGACGCGCCGATGCCCGAAGGCTCCTTCTATCTGTGGTGCTCGAAGACCGGTATGGATGGTTGGCAGATTGGCGCGGCGCTCGCCGAAGCTTCTGGACTGATCGTGAGCCCGGGCGAACTCTACGGCGAGGCGGGACATGATTTCGCCCGTGTCGCGGTGGTCCAACCCACCGATCGACTCGAACTGGTGGCACAGCGCCTGCGGACTCGCTAGACGTCGCCGGTACCATGGCACCATGAGTGATCTCGAGGCGCGAATCGGACAGTGGTACGAACAGATCGCTGATGTGGGTCCACAGAGCGTCGAAGCGCGACGTGATGTGGAGCTGGTGATCACCAAGCTCGACGATGGTCAGTTGAGGGTTGCCGAGATCGGTCTCGACGGTGAAGTGGTGGTACATGAGTGGGTGAGGCAGGCCATACTGCTCCTCTTTCGCCTACGGGCAATGGAGCGCATGGAAGTCGGGCCGTTCGAATACCTCGACAAGCTCGAGCTCAAGCGAGACTACGAACGCCGAGGTGTGCGAGTGGTCCCCGGCGCCTCGGCGAGGCGGGGGAGTTTTCTCAGTCCCGGGGTAATCCTCATGCCCAGTTACGTGAACATCGGAGCGTGGGTTGGACCCGACAGCATGGTCGACACGTGGGCGACCGTCGGCAGTTGCGCACAGATCGGGGCGAATGTGCACTTAGCAGGCGGCGTTGGGATTGGTGGCGTGCTCGAGCCTGCGAGCGCTGTGCCGGTGGTCATCGAAGACGACGCCTTCATTGGCAGTCGTTGCATGATCGTCGAGGGTGCTCGAGTTGGTCGAGGTTCGGTCCTTGGAGCGGGAACCATCCTGAACCCGTCGATTCCGGTCATCGACGCAGCAACAGGCGAGGAAGTGTCACGTGGATATGTTCCCGACTACTGCGTCGCGGTGACGGCGAACCGCCGGCGCGAGTTCGCCGGGGGAGAGTTCTTCTTGCCGTGCGTTCTGATCATTCGACGAATGAGTGAAGGTGAACGCCACAACAAGGTGGCACTGAACGCACTGTTACGTGAGCACGGAGTATCAACATGAGCCGTCTGGACGAAGCGATGGTCCTGGTGTCGATCCCTTCGGTTAGCCGTAATGAGGAACGTCTCGCCGGTCATATCGAGCGACGCCTCCGAGAGAACCCCGCACTCGATGTCGAGCGTATCGGTGACAACGTCGTGGCTCGAACACGTGGACATCACCAGACGAGACTGTTGGTTGCCGGACACCTGGACACCGTTCCGGGTGACCAATTCAGTGCTCGAATCGTCAATGATCACTTAGTCGGTCTCGGCGCCTGTGACATGAAGGGTTCGTTGAGCGTCATGCTCGAACTGGCACTAGACCCTTCGCCACGCTCCATCGAGGTGACGTGGGTGTTCTACGCTCGCGAAGAGATTGCGCGCAGCGAGTCCGGACTGTTAGAGATTGGTGAACTGCGACCCGATCTCCTCGATGCCGACGCCGCAATTCTCGCGGAACCAACGGGTGGATTTGTCGAAGCTGGATGTCAAGGGACGCTTCGCATCGCTGTGGAGCTGACCGGAGTCCGCGCTCATGTGGCTCGACCGTTCACGGGGCGAAACGCGATACATCGGATGGGCGAACTCATCCACCACGTAGCTCGCTACGAGCCACGTGTAGTGGAGATCGAAGGGGTCACCTACGTCGAACAGTTGCAAGCTGTGGCCGTTGACGGTGGTGTCGCCTCTAACGTGGTGCCGGACCGGTGCTCGTGCACCTTTAATCATCGAGTGGCGCCGGACCGATCAAGGTCTGAAGCTATCGAGTGGCTCCGTGGCTACCTGGAGGGGTTCATCGAGACAGACGACACCTTTGAAGTCCTGGACTGGGCTCCACCCGCAGGACCCAATCTCAGCAATGCACGATTACAGTCCCTGGTCGAAATGACTGGTGGCTCCGCGCGAGGCAAGGTCGGCTGGACCGACGTCGCGACGTTATGCGAACGAGGGGTGCCGGCGACCAACTTCGGTGCGGGAGATCCACTCTTGGCACATCACAGCGACGAATTTGTGACCGCGGATGATCTTGACCACTTCGCCAAAGTATTGGGTGACTGGCTGCGCTAGGTCGTCGTGATGGCAGTGCAGTGTTGATCCAGATGTCGAGATGAATCGACTGGCGAGGACTGACCGGTCGGATTTCCTGGCGATCAGTCAATGGGTATTGTTCAGTCCGAATTGGGCACGAGCATCTCGAAGTCAATGAGTGCAGCGTTCACTCTCCAGCCACGTCCACGTTGGAGAAGCCATGGCCAAAACAGCATCTGTCGTAGGCATCACCTTCGCTTAAACGCGAACGCAACAGCTGAGTATCAGTAACTTCGCAATACAGAGATCACTCGTCCGAAGAGCGTGACTTCGTTGGCATCGAACTCCATTGGTTCCATCGAAGTGTTCTCGGGTTTCAACACGACTCGGGCACCCTGGGGGAAATAGCGCTTAACGGTCGCTTCGTCGCCGGGAATGCCGGCGACAACGATTTCTCCGGTGTTCGCTGAGCCCTGGCGCTGCACTACAACGAAGTCGCCATAGAGGATGCCGGCGTCAACCATTGACTCTCCGCGCACCCGTAGGACGAAACTGTCACCGCGACCGGCGAACTGCTCGGGGATTGACATCAGTTCGTGTGAGAGCTCCTGGGCCAGGACACCCGTACCCGCGGCCACGTCACCGACGAAGGGGATATGGCGAATATGTTGATCGGCGATCGGATTCTCGACGTCCAATCGAACGGTCAGGGTCCGAGGCTGTTGCGCGTTCTTTTCGATGTACCCCGCATTCTTCAAGACAGTGATGTGGTTGGCAACGGTGGCTGGAGATTTCAACCCGACGTGATCGCCGATCTCGCGAATCGTGGGCGGAAAACTCCTCTCTCGTTGACAGGTAATGATGAATTCAAGAATCTGGCGTCGCATCGGTGTGAGGATTTCAGCCACAGTGTGCCTTTCGTTGACGAACATCTGTTCGTACGATACTTCAAGCGCTGGTAGAAATCAAACACCTGTTCGCAACCCGAAGGGTTCAATATCAAGCGTATTTATTGAAATTGTTGGCACTGGGTGCACCAATTCTTACGATAACTCACTGCTACTGTTATCGAACGGCCAAATCGGCCAGAGCCTTTTGAAACGTTTGACCGCTGTTCACATTGTTGACACGGGGGGCAAATTGTTAGGGGCGAGTGAAACAACACAGTTGAGGAGGACGAGCTTATGAAGCTTCGTTTGAACAAGACGGTGGCTGCGGTGGCTTCAAGTGCCCTGCTGTTGATGGCAGTGCCGGCAGTCGGTATTGCGTCAGCTTCGGGTGCAGCTTCAAAGCCTACGTACACCATCGGTTATGAAGGTCCGCTTTCGGGTGGTAACCAGCAGCTCGGTTTGAACATGGTATTTGCTGTTCAGCTGGCGATCAACCAAGCGAATAAGACGGGCAAGTTGCCCTTCAAGCTTCAGTTGAAGACTTATGACGACCAGGGTGACCCAACGATTTCGCCCACCCAAGCCCAGTCCGCTGTGCACAACAAGAGCCTCGTGGCTATGGTTGGACCAGCGTTCTCAGGTGCCACAGCTGCTGCTGAGCCTTACTTCAAGGCCGCGCACCTCGCGACCGTGAGCCCTTCGGCAACTCGAGTTTCGTTGGCCACCAGTGGCTGGAACAACTTCTTCCGCGTGGTTGCGGACGATGGTGTTCAGGGTCCTGCTGACGCCAACTACATGGTCAGGAAGCTTGGCAAGACCTCGGTTTACGTCGTCAATGACGGTACGGCCTACGGTTCAGGTGTTGCCAGCGCGTTCGCCGCTCAAGCAACGGCCGACCACGCAACGGTTTCGACCGCGACGGTTCCGGGGACCACGCAGTGCCAGAACGGAACCGCCTCGGCGACTCAGTACTCGGCTGCGGCCACTCAGGCTGTAGCGAGCGGTGCCAAAGCATTGTTCTACGGCGGTTACTACTGTGACCTCGGCCTCTTCCTCGGTGCATTGAAGTCCGCTGGATTCAGCGGTGCGATCATGTCCGACGACGGCTCGCTGTCACCGGCCCTGATCCAAGGGACCACGCCTGCATCGGCTGCCAACGGCGTTTACTTGACTTGCGCTTGCGCATCGTCAACGAACAAGTCGTTCAACCTCCAGTACCAGGCCCTCGCGCACTTCAGCGCCGCCAATGCTACTTACGCGCCTGAGGCGTACGATGCCGCTAACGCGATCATCAACGCCATGAAGTCGCTGAAGAAGATCACGCGAGTTGCAATCGTCAACGCGCTGCACAAGTTGTCCTACAAGGGTATGACCAAGGTCATCAAGTTCCAAAAGAATGGCAACATTGCTGGTTCGGCGATCTACGTCAACCAGGTCAAGAACGGCAAGATCGTTCAGTTGGGCCTTGAATAAGCAGTAGTACAGATTTAAAGCGGAGGGCCGGGGGATTTCCCCCGGCCCTCCGCTTTTGGCTACACTTTGCATTCATTCTTAAGGGGCAGCTTTGGGCGGATTCGGACACTACTTAGCCAGTCACCTGGTGACCATGCGCAAGGAGTTCTGGTTCCTCTTTGTCGGGGGAGTCGCGAATGGATTCCTCTATGGAATGGTGGCCGTTGGCTACACACTCGTTTACGGGGTTTTGCGTCTGATCAACTTCGCCCACTCCGAGATCTTCATGTCCGGCGGTTTCGCAGGTTACTTCGTGATGAAGGCGCTTATTGGTACGTCGAGTCCTAATGGTTTCGCTACGGTGTATTTAATTATCATCGGCATCGTAGCTGGTGGCGTCGTCGGCGCCGTGGTCGCCACGTTGCTCGAGCGGGTTGCCTATCGTCCACTTCGTAAACGAAACGCCCCGAAGCTCGCCTACTTGATCAGTGCCATTGGGGCGTCGTACTTCCTCTTCAACATGGCGGGCAAGGAGTTTGGTCGTTATTCGATTTCGGTGCCCCAGCCATACATCAACCACACTGTATTCACCATCTTTGGTGCACCGGTGCAGCTGTACTACATAGTCATTTTGATTGCCGGAGTCATCATGTTGCTCGGACTTGACCGGGTCGTGGCGACGACGAAGTTGGGACGAAGTATCCGTGCCGTTGCCCAAGATGCAGAGACGGCGTCGTTGATGGGTGTCAACATTGACCGGACCATCGCTCTGACGTTCATAGTCGGGGGGGCTCTCGGAGGCGCCGCAGGATTTCTTTTCGGGCTCGGAACTGGAGTCGTGTACACCATGGGCTTCACGCCAGCGCTCAAGGCCTTCACCGCGGCCGTGCTGGGGGGTATCGGCAATCTGCGCGGTGCGATGATCGGTGGCTTGTTGCTCGGTGTTGCTGAGAGCTTGTCAGTGGTCTTCGTCCAAGCTGCCTACATCGATGTCGTCGCGTTCGGAATCCTTGTCGCAGTGCTGCTCTTTCGTCCCACCGGTATTCTCGGTGAGCGTCTGGGTAGGGCGGCGTGATGAAGAGCATCCTCACCCATCAACTGTTTCGACGCTTCATAACGGCGGCTGCGGTCCTGGCGGTCGTGGCGGTGATGACGGGACCCGCCGGAAGTACCGAAGCACCAACTGCCGGATTCACCGGATCGTTCAGCGAGCGATCGTCGTTCTTCGGGTTCTTCGAAACAGTGCGGTGGGTACCGTTCCTGTTCCTCGCCCTGGTCTTCTTCGGAGTCTGGACGTTGTGGTTATCTCGCGGAGCTCAGATTAAGTCCGGTGTCTCGCAGGTGATGCAGGTTCCCCGAGCTGCCACCCAGCGACGACCTGTTCGCTGGGGAATTGGCGTTGTGTTGTTGTTCGTAGCGCTGATCCTGCCCCACGTGATCAACGATCCGTTCTGGCAAGCTGCGATGGTCGAGCAGATCGCGGTGTACGTACTTTTGGCAATTGGCCTCAACGTCGTTGTTGGATTCGCCGGTCTTTTGGACCTCGGTTTCGTGGCCTTCTACGCCATCGGCGCCTACGTGACGGCCTGGGTGACTGGAGCCCTTCCGACTCCGCCCTTATTCGGGATTCATATGGATCCATTCTTCGCGATTCCGATCGCCATCGTGATCGTGATGGTCGCTGGAATCGTGTTGGGGGTCCCTACTCTTCGCCTACGAGGGGACTACTTGGCCATTGTGACCCTCGGCTTTGGCGAGATCATCACGATCTTCGCGAACAATCTCTACGGCATCACCGGCGGGTCGCAAGGAACTTCGCTGATCCCGCACTTTTCTCTGCATATCGGACCAATAAAGTATGTGTGGGGACTGGCACCAGTGCCGTACTACTACTTGACACTCGTCTTCGTCGTTATCTTCCTCCTGGCCTTCTCCTTGCTCGAGCACTCTCGAGTTGGTAGAGCATGGACGGCAATCCGCGAAGACGAAGTGGCGGCTGAGTCGGTCGGTATCAATCCACTGAAGTACAAGGTCATGGCGTTTGCGATCGGAGCTTCGACGGCCGGTTTCGCTGGTGTCGTCACGGCCAGTCAGTCGAACAATATCTTTCCTTCCAGTTTTTCGCTCGCGTTCTCCATCAACATTCTCGTCCTCGTGATCTTCGGTGGTATGGGGTCCATCTTTGGCGTCGTGCTCGGCGCACTACTGATCCAGACTGGCTCGATGTATCTCCTGCACTCGCCACCCGCGGGTTACCAGTCTTCGGACCTGTACATCTATCTCGGTGCGCTACTCGTCGTGATGATGATCTTCCGTCCTGCAGGCCTCGTCCCGTCACGAAGACGGCGCCGAGAGATCGTCCTTTCCGAAGCGGGCGAGGGTCACATGAATGAAGTACTGACCGGTGATCAACCGTGAGCAGTGACCGGATATTCGACGTTGAAAGCGTCACCCTACGTTTTGGCGGCGTGGTATCGCTCAACGATGTGAGTTTGCACCAGAACCGAGGTGAGATACTTGCGGTCATCGGTCCCAACGGTGCTGGCAAGACTTCTTTGTTCAACTCGTTGACTGGCGTCTACCAGCCCCAAGAAGGTTCGATTACCTTTCTTGGCCGCGACTCTAAACCGATTTCCATCATTGGCAAGAAGGCGCATCGAGTCAGTTCAGCCGGAGTTGCGCGCACGTTCCAAGCGTCGCGGATGTTCAGCGCGCTCACCGCATTTGAGAACGTCAAGATCGGAGCGGAGTCGCACAAAGGTATCGGCGTTCTGGGGGCGATGCTGAAGGGACCAGCCACGAGAAGGGGCGAGAAGACTTCCGACCTGAAGACGGCCCAATTACTAGATTTCGTCGGATTGACGGACAAGGCGAACATCGTTTCTGCGTCCTTGTCCTATGGGGATCGGCGTCGCCTAGAGATCGCTCGAGGTCTTGCCACAGATCCTCAGGTGCTGCTGCTCGACGAACCCGCCGCTGGAACTAATCCGTCGGAGAAGGTGCAGTTGACTGAATTGATTCGTAAGGTTCGTGACGTGATGGGGGTGTCGATTCTCCTGATCGAACACGACATGAAATTGGTGATGTCTTTGGCCGAGCGACTCTACGTGCTGAATTTCGGTAGCGTCATCGCCCAAGGTACGCCCGCAGAGATTCGAGCCAATGACGCAGTGATCGAGGCGTATCTCGGATCGTCGGCCGACCAGACGAAGGGTGCCTAAATAATGCTCCAAGTGACCGATGCAGTGGTTCGCTACGGTGCGATAACCGCGCTCCACGGGATCTCGTTCAACGTGGACCAGGGGGAAATCGTGACGCTGCTTGGGGCAAATGGCGCCGGAAAGACCACGACTCTGCGCATGCTCTCTGGGCTGCACGCTCCCTCGAGTGGATCGATCAACTTCGAGGGCCAGGATGTGACCAAGACCAAGGCTCACGACTTCACCACCCTGGGCATTAGTCACGTTCCCGAAGGTCGACGTATCTTTCCCTCGATGTCGGTTGAGGAGAATCTGGAGATGGGCGCCTTCAATCGAAAGGGCTCCTTCAGCGATGACATGGAGCGTATGTACGTGACGTTTCCCATCTTGAAGGATCGACGTAAGCAACTTGGGGGGAACCTCTCTGGCGGCGAACAACAGATGCTGGCAATTGCCCGGGCTCTGATGAGTCAGCCTCGACTGCTTTTGCTCGATGAGCCCTCAATGGGGCTGGCACCGATGATAGTGGAGACGATCTTTCGAATCATCGGCGAGATTCGAGATAGTGGGACGACCGTGTTCGTGGTGGAACAGAATGCGTCGACGGCACTCCATTTGGCTGATCGTGGATATGTCATGGAGAATGGCCGTATCGTCTTTGGCGATACGGCCCAGAACCTCCTCCACGATGAGCGGGTTCGCGCTGTATACCTTGGCGAGTCGGTCGAAGGCGCCTGAGCCGACGTGCTTGGCAAAGATGGCCTCCACCCCAGTGCTCTGGCGGTGGCCCTCGCCCTTGAATCTCGCGGCGTCGTTGGTCCGGTCCACCAGTTCGAGACCTCCACCAAGACGGCCGTCGAGGCGGCTACGGCGCTGGGTTGCGACGTCGGAGCGATAGCGAGTTGTCTGGTCTTTGTTCTCGATGACGAGCCCGTCGTCATTATCAAGAGCGGCGCCTTTCGAGTGGACACTGATCGCTTCTTGGTGAGTGTCGGCGGTACGCATATGCGCCGAGCAGATGCCGACGAAGTGCGCCAGTCGACGGGCCAACCCATCGGAGGTGTCTCTCCGGTGAATTGGCCGGGGCCCCTTCGAGTCTTCATTGATGATTACTTGTCCCGCTTTGACCAGATCTGGTCCGCGTGCGGAACTCCCCATGCCGTCTTTGCCACGAGCTTTGGCGAACTCGTGGAACTGACCCGAGCGGTGCCGGTCAACTTTGAGGTCCTCCCCAACTAGCGAGTTTCGTGCGCCAGGGTTCAGAGGTCTCGACGAGTTCGGGCCCGAGGGCTAGGGTCGCGTCGATGCAAGTCGTTCGGTGAAGTGAACTTTCGATTCATGCAAGACAGATTTGCGAGGTGCACTGGCCACGACAACCTCTAGAGTTGCTCCGTGAGCGCCGGACGCATGGAAGCCTTCAGCGATGGGGTAATCGCCATACTCATCACTATTATGGTCCTGCAGCTGCGCCAGCCTCACGGATCGTCTTTTGCGCAACTGCGGACTTCGTTTCCCTCGCTGCTCGCCTACGTGTTGAGTTTCGTGAATATTGCCATCTACTGGAACAATCATCACCATCTGCTCAAGGCGATTCCAATGGTCACCGGTGCGATGCTCTGGGCCAACCTCAACCTGTTGTTCTGGCTATCACTCTTTCCCTTCACGACCGCGTGGATGTCGGAGAATGGCTTCGCAGCGACCACGGTGGCGGTTTACGGGCTCGTCCTCGCACTGGCCGCATTGGCTTATTTCATCTTGCAGGTCATCATCGTGAGGGCCGATGGACCAGATTCGAGACTCGGTCGCGTCCTGGGTCGGGACCTCAAAGGAAAGCTGTCGTTCGCCTCTTTCGTCGTCTCCGTTCCGCTGGCCCTGGTCTGGCGTTGGGCTTCGATCGCGGTCATCATCGCCGTGTCCGTTTCGTGGTTGATACCGGATCGTCGAGTCGAGTTCTACATCAGGTCGATTGCGCGTGATCACGACACCGATCGCTAGTCTCGTGCACTACGGACGCCTTTCACGGAGCAAGGTGACCCGGCGAATGGGGGCTGTAACGAGCAACGCGTTCTCGAGTCGTCCGCGCGTCGCGAGAACGTCGTTCGAGAGCCGGTGATCTTGCAGCAGGACCCTTCTCCAAAAGCGATCAATGAGCGGTCGGGTGCGATCCTCGAGTGGATGACGCTTGCCTGGAACGTGTTGGGCGTCGCGGTCCTCTTTGTCCTGGCCTACCGAGCCCGTTCGGTTGCGTTGGTCGGATTCGGTGTCGACTCGCTCGTGGAGATCGGCGCCAGTACGGTCGTACTCTGGGAACTGCGTGACGTCGCCGGTGCGCGACGCGCACACGGACTGCGCTTGATTGGAATCGCGTTTGTCCTGCTCGCCACGTAT
Organism: Acidimicrobiaceae bacterium; assembly: GCA_013044405.1. Taxonomy (GTDB): domain Bacteria; phylum Actinomycetota; class Acidimicrobiia; order Acidimicrobiales; family RAAP-2; genus RAAP-2. The sequence continues at coordinate 12,719 of JABEUR010000107.1, forward strand.
CTGGGTATTCAGAGCGTCATCGTCATCGCGCGAGGGTTCCACCCCCATCACAGTCCCTTAGGCATGGTGTGGACCTTGCTGACCGCTGGCGTGATGTGGGCTCTGGCACGACGCAAGCGAACGGTCGGCTTGGCCCTGGCCAACTCGGTGCTCATCACCGAAGCCCGAGTGACCATGGTCGACGCGGTGCTCGCCGCTGCCGTGCTCATTGGCTTGACACTCAACGTTGCACTGGGTTGGTGGTGGGCCGATCCCGGTGCCGCGATGATCATCGTTGGCTACGCGCTCCGAGAAGGTCTTGAGGCGATTCGCCACGCGAGTACGCTGCGCAGGAAGATTCACTAACATTCTCGAGGTGACCCGAGCCCTCCTCCTTATCGATATTCAACGCGACTACTTCCCGGGTGGGCGGATGGAA
>JABEUR010000016.1 GCA_013044405.1 Acidimicrobiaceae bacterium
GGCCCGTCGTCGAAGAGTTGCGAACCGTACCGCAGAACGTGACGATCGCGCCCGAGGACGGTCCGCCCACCCACGAAGTGAGCTCGTCGGGCATCAAGACGTTCGCCGTCACCGACACCCAATCCGGTGCTGGAGTCGAATTCACGTCACCACCCTAGTTTTGTACTTGTTCACCCGCAGCGCCCACGTCACGCGACATGGGCGCTGCGTCACCCTTCGGCGCAACTACCGTGATTCTGGAACATTTACGGAGTAAATACAGGGGTACTCGCCTACTATTACCGCAATGACCCCGATATCTCAAAGGTCGTCGCGTCGACGCCACGCGCTAGAACACTTCAGGTACCACCAACCGGTCCCTTCGAGGGCGACATCGCGATGAACGCTAGAACTCGGAGCACGACTCGAAGCCCACTGACCCTGCTCAGTGGGCTCGTCGTGCTGTACCTGACGCTGCCGCTCGTGGCGTTCCTCGTGCGTTTCGTAACGAGCCCACGACGGGGCATGCACGTCGCGGGGCTCTTCTCGGCGCTGTGGGTGTCGCTGCTCTGCGCGACCATCTCCCTAGTGCTGATCACGGTGACCGGCGTCCCCTTGGCGTACTTGTTAGCGCGTTCCACGGGACGCTTCGCTGCGCTCATCGGTCTGATCGTCCAGATCCCCCTCGCCCTACCCCCACTCATGAGCGGCATCGTGCTCATCTACCTGGTCGGTCCCTACACCTTCCTCGGTCGCCTCTTTCACGGCGGCCTGACCAACTCGAGGGTCGGGGTGGTCATCGCCATGACCTTCGTCGCCGCACCGTTCCTGATCGTGGCCGCTCGCGCGGCCTTCGCGGCGCTCGACACCGGCTTGCTCGACGTCGCCTCGACGCTGGGCCATTCGCAACTCTCGCGGTTCTGGCACGTGGCCGTGCCCCAAGCGTCCGGGGGTATCCGAGCCGGCATGTTGCTCTCGTGGTTGCGCGCCTTTGGCGAGTACGGAGCCGTCGTCATCCTGTCCTACAACCCGACGTCGTTACCGATCTACACGTACAACCAGTTCAGTGGCATCGGACTTCCCACGACGTTGGCCCCGACCGGACTCGCCGTTGCCGTAGCGGTCGTGGTCGTGCTCGTTGGACGTGTGCACCTGCGACGACTACGTACAACGACGAACCCGTCAGCTGCAGTCGCGCCCTTGGTGGGCGCGTCAGATCCCGTGAGCTTCGCGATCGATCACCGCATCGGCTCGTTCCACCTGTCGCTTCGCTATTCGGCGAGCGCGAAGTGCGTCGCCATCCTGGGGCCGTCGGGCTCGGGCAAGTCCGCGTTGCTGCGCTGTCTCGCCGGACTGTACGGTTCTTCGACGGGAACCTTTTCCAGCGGGTCGACGTTGCTCAGCGACCTCGTGAGCGAGCAGCGACGTGTCGGCTACGTCGCCCAGGGGTTCTCGCTCTTCCCCAACCTGACCGTCGCCCAACAGCTCCTCTTCTCGAGGAATGCGACACCGGGCTTGGCCGCTTACTGGACCCATCGCCTGGGACTTGAGGGACTCGAGTCGCGCTGGCCCAGCGAGATCTCGGGCGGCCAGCGTCAACGCGTCGCCCTCGCTCAAGCGCTCTGTAGCGCACCCCGAGTGCTCCTGCTCGACGAACCGTTCTCTTCGCTCGACGTACCGTCGCGATACGAACTGCGACGCGAACTTCGCCGTCTCCAGCGCGAAACCGGCCTCGCGACCATTCTCGTGACCCACGACCCCGAAGAGGCTGCGTTCCTCTCCGATGAGGTCGTGATCATCAGCGAGGGCCGGTCGATCCAGGAGGGACCGACGCGCGACGTCTTCTCGCGACCGGCGTCGCTCGAGGTGGCGAGGTTGCTCGGCATCTCGAACCTGTACCACGCGACGGTACTGGGGCCTGGGCGTATCGAGTGCAATGGCGTTGAACTGCTTACCGACGACCTTGGACTCGTCGCCGGCACCCGGGTCGCTTGGAGCATTCGCCCCGAACGGGTTCGGCTGCTCGACCCCGCCGCGAGCGAGGACGTTCGGATGCTCGACGAAGCGATGAGCGGCACCATCAGCGACGTCGCCGATATCGCCAGTGCCACCGACCTCTTCGTCGCGTTGTCCCCCGACCTCGAAGTGCAGGTCCGAACGACGAAACGAGTGACCCTCGAGCCCGGGGACCCGTGCCGGGTCGTGCTTCCCAGGGAGTACTTGAACCTCTGGCCGACCGAGTCGAGCGAGACACTGGTACGAGACTGAACTCGACGGGCCCTCGCCCGCGCCGCGACGCTCGCCCGTCGGTTTATCAGAACTCTGCGGGAATCTCCACGCCAACACTGGTCGCCTTCACCACGGCGTCGACGATCGTTCCCGGTGCCAGCTTCAACTCGTCGGCCGCTTCACGGGTGATGAGCGACACGAAGCGGTGCGGACCGGCCTGGATCTCCACTTGGGCGACGACGGAGTTCTTCACCACCTTGGTCACGATGCCCACGAATCGATTGCGCGCCGACTGGGCCCGTGGTTGGCTCGACCTCTGATCGCCCGACATCTCGAGGGCGAACTTCGCCAGGTCCGCCCCGTCAAAGGTACGCCGATCGTCTGCGCCAACGGTACTCTTGATGCGCCCCGCGACCGCCCAGCGACGCAGCGTATCCACGCTCACGCCCAGGAGCTGGGCCGCCTGTCCGATGCGGTAACTCGCCACGACTCGAGGATAGTGACCCACCCACTGGTACGCGGTACCACAGGGGGCGTTTGTCACTTCGCGGCGCGCAACGACCTCGCTCAGCCGCCGATCATCGACATCGACCGGGCGGGGCGAAGGAATTGGGGCTCGTTGATGGCATGGCCCGGGAACTTCGCCCACACCGCTAGACGGAACTGGTGTTCGATGTCCTCGTCGGTGCCGCCCGAGCGCATCACGTCGCGCAGTGTGGTTTCGTCATCGGAGAACAGACAGTTTCGGATGGCGCCGTCGGCGGTGAGACGCAGGCGGTTGCAAGTTCCACAGAAGGGCTGGGTGACCGAAGAGATCAGACCGATCCTCCCGATGCCGTCGGCGAAACGGAACTGCTCGGCCGGCGCGGGCCCCAAGTCGGCGCTGACCGGAGCGAGTGGCCAGCGCTCATTAATCGTCTCGAAGACTTCGCGACCGGGAACCAACCGTTCGCGGTCCCACTGACCCTGGGCGTCGAGGGGCATGAATTCGATGAAGCGCACGATACGACCCGTCTCGCGAGCGAAGGATGCGAAATCGAGGATCTCGTCGTCGTTCGAACCGCGCAACAACACGACGTTGACCTTGATCGGAGTCAGTCCGGCCTGTTCGGCAGCGCTCATCGCGTCCAGCACCGTGGCCAAGTCACCGCGGCGGCGGATCGATGCGAATCGCTCAGCGCGCAGCGAGTCACAACTAATGTTCACCCGTTGGAGGCCCGCCTCAACGAGTGGCCCGGCTAACGCCGCCAACTGCATGGCGTTGGTCGTGAGGGCGAGGTCGGAGAAGCCAATCTTCGAAAGACCGGCCACCAGATCGGTGAGGCCCCTTCGAACGAGGGGTTCGCCGCCGGTGAGACGGATCGAGGTAACACCGAGTCGATGGGCGACTCGCGCCACCCGGACGATCTCCTCGAAGCTGAGCAACTCGTTCCTCGGCAGAAACGTCATTCCCTCCAGAGGCATGCAATAGACACAGCGCAGATTGCAGCGGTCGGTCACCGATATTCGTAGGTCGTCGTGCACCCTTCCGTATCGGTCGACCAGCGGGCCCTCGTTGGGCATGTCGGGGTCGATAAGCGCGCTGGAAGAACGCACCGCGGGGTCGGCCCCGGCTCGGTGCGCGCGTACCGACAGCGATACCGGAATCGGTCGCGACGACGCAGTGGCGCGGCCGGCCCTTGCTTCGATGCCAGAATGCAACGAGTCGTCCATGTCGATTGAACTCAGTCCCCCACTATCACCGCCCCGCGCTCGCGCCAGCGGAGATGTCGCGGCGCTGAAAACGCTGACGCGAAGCCCGTGGCGCGGATCGTTGCGGCCCGTTGCCTTGGAGACTACCAGCGACCTTTCGAAATGACTCGCCCCGAGACGCCGAGGTGCCGGTGCCGGCGTGCTGGACTAGCATTCGCCCAACGAACGGGCGACCCTCGGCCCGAAGGTCAGCTCGAATGGAGTCGAGGAGGACGAGTTGAGCAACGAGTTCTCCCACGTCGATGAAGGCGGGAAGATCCGCATGGTCGATGTTACCGACAAGCCTTCCACGCGTCGTAGCGCAGTCGCGCAATGCCAGATCGTAACGAGCGCCGACCTGTCGGGCGCAGCAACCGGGTCTGACGCACCCGCGATGATCCACTCAGCACGCCTCGCCGGGATCCTCGCCGCGAAACAGACCGCCCAGCTCATCCCGCTGTGCCACCCGCTCAACCTCGAGGACATCCAGGTTGACGTCATCGACACCGCTGATGGGGTGACGATCCAATCGTCGGTCGCGACGATTCATCAAACCGGGGTCGAGATGGAGGCGCTCACGGCGTGCGCAGTCGCGGCACTCAGTCTCCAGGCGTCGCTGCTCGCCATCGACCCGCGGGTGAGAATGGACGATCTCGTGGTACTTCGAAAGAGCGGTGGACGTTCCGGCGATTGGGGCCGCGAGACGCCGACTCGAAGTTGAAGTACCCAAACTAGTACTCGCCTTCTGGCCAATCGTCGCGACGAGCGCGGCGTACATGCCGCGCGGCAGTGGAACCGTTGACTGCCACGTCGTCACTCAAGTGGCGATGGTCGCGGCGGATCCTGCCAAGACACCCACCTCGGGTTTTGCGCGGTCCTCGGTCTGCTGCGGGCAAGCACACGAGGACTGACCCTCGGTCCGATTGGCACATCCGCGTTCGGTGACGTCCATCACTTCGCATCGGGCCGGTAAGGTCACGGACATCGACCCGGCCCTTGGGCACGCCGGAGTCGGGCGCCATGAGGAGGGACCATGACGTTGGCCACGATGGATGTTCGAACTCGATCGTCGGGTTCGTGTGCGTACTCGAGTCCGACGCGCCTTCTCGCGTCGCGTTGCGGTCACGCGCGTCTTTCGATCAGTTCGCGCTTCGCCTTTCGCCGAGCAACGAGTGGGGCGACGTGACTTCGCCCGAGTCCGGCAAGGTCAATATCGGACGGCGCGTGTTCCTCGGCGCCACCGCGCTCGGGGCGCTCGGCATCGCCTTTGGCGGCGATGTTCAAAGCTTTCTCGGAAAGGTCTTCGGCTCGAAATTGGCCGGCCTCTTGACCGGAGGAGATCATTTTCGTATCTACTCGATCACTGGTCAGTACCCCGCTATCTCGGAGAGCAACTATCAGCTCAAAGTCAGTGGACTGGTCGAGCGGCCAATGACGTTCACCTTGTCGGACTTGAAGGCGTTACCGGTCACCTCGTTCTCCAAGACCTTTCAGTGCGTGACCGGTTGGAGGGTGCCCAACGTCCACTGGGAGGGCGTTCAACTGTCCGAGATCTTGAAGCGCGTCGGGGTGCGAGCGAACGCGGTGGCGCTGACCTTCGAATCCTACGACGGCGCCGACAGCGAGAGCCTGACGATAGAACAAGCACACCTGCCTGATGTGATCGTCGCCTACAAGATGTTCGGGGCTCCGCTGAGCACCGAACACGGCGGACCTGTCCGTCTCTACGTCGCGCCCATGTTCGGCTACAAGTCGCTCAAGTGGCTCTCGGCGATCCGCGTGGTCGACGCGGTGCATCCCGGCTACTGGGAGCTCAACGGGTACCCGGTCAACGGGTGGCTCGACGGTACCGTGGGCCCGACCAATCCCGACCCTCAGTTGACCTGACGCCATGACGACGGGTCTCAATCGAACACGCGAGATCGTGCGCATCCTGCGATTCGACCGCGTGCAGATCGTCACCCACTGGCTCAATGCGGCGTTCTTCGCCGTCCTCGTCGCCACCGCGATCCCGCTGTACTTCGGATCCTTCTTCGGCATCGTGCTGGAGCGACACGTCGTGCAACTCGTGCATCTGTGGACCGGACTGGCGTGGCCGCTACCGATCATCGTCTCGATGCTGGGTCCGTGGGGTACGCGGATGCGCCGCGATCTGCGCCGCGTCAGTTTCTGGACGCGAGGCGAGATCGAATGGATCAAGAGCTTTGGGCAATCGCCGCTCAAGGCGGACAAGTTCAATCCAGGTCAAAAGTTGAACACTCTCTTCGTCGCCAGCACGCTGCCGGTTCTGCTGGTGAGCGGCTCGATGCTCCAATGGTTCCGGTTCTTCTCAGTGCCCCTGCGGGTCGGGGCCACCTTCGTGCACGACACGTTTGCGCTCGGCTTGGTCGTGGTTGTCGTCGGGCACATCATGATGGCGCTGACCCACCGCGAAATGCTCCAATCGATGTTCACCGGCACGGTGAGTGAGACGTGGGCAAAGACCTACGCCGCTGATTGGTTCGAGGAGTGTTCTTCGGCACTCGACGATGCAGATGAAACCCAGGAGATCTGAACACTAAGACCCTCGCGCTTCGATGAGCGAAGACCGCCAGCTTCGCCAGTCAAGTGCACGGCCCACAACGATGAGCCAATGCATCATCGAACTCACCAACTCAAGTGGTCCAAGACCTGCCTCAAGGGCCATCTTCGATATTCGATTGCCACGATGGGATGCTTGGAACTACACAGGCGCCGACGAAAAATTCTTATTGACACTCTAGATTCATGCAAATTATTCTGCGACCCAGTAACGATCGAGGGAGGGACGATGAACCGATTTCTGCGACTGAGCGGACTGCTCTTGGCTGGTGCAATGAGCGTGGCAACCATGGCGCTACCTGCTGGAGCGACTTCGAAGGCAGGTACCACTCTGGGCCAAAGTACCAGTGCGCCGACGTTCGCTACTGAACTGGCGCACCTGCAAGGCAAGACCGTCGCGCTCGCCAACGGGGCAACGTGCACGGTGCGTTCGACGTCATGCACCGTCGTATCGAGCGGCCCGAGTTCGTTGAGCCTTGGCCGAGTGCTGATCATCGCTCCGGCCGGCATCTTGCATGATCACATGCCCGCCATGGAACAGGCTTCATTCACCATCGCCATCACTGGTGTAGTGACCTCAATCGGTGAGGTGCTCACCTGGACTCTTGTTGTATTCTTGTTCTAGTGATTGGACTCAGCCAATGGCCCAAGTGGTGGCTCGCAGGAGTCGCGCTGGTGATCATTGGCTATGTGCTGAACAGTTCGCTCATAGTGTGGATCGGGCTAGCTAGTTGCATTGGCGTGGCGATCATCCAGGTGGTTCGGGTAGTGGCGCTGATCAAGAACAGGAAGTAGAGCGTTATGGGCACTGCCGCTTGGAACGATCTGCGATGCTCAGGGATTGAGCCGAAGTGAACATGGCGGTCGTCTTCGTCATCTGCCTGGCTCTGGTCACCATCCCATTACTGGCCATCGGTGTCCTCCTGATCGTTGGTGTGTTCGCCCCCGAAGTGCGCAAGAAGGGATTGCGACAGCTCAGACAGCCGTTCGCTCTCCAGCAGAGCTCGTTGAGCGAGTTCGCCCTCCACAAGCAACGTCGATGCCTCGAGGACGAAGTGATCCGCCGATACGGACGACCCGATGTTGATGGTGGGGAGCGCAACTGAAGCAGGATCGTCGAGGAGTCGATCGATGAATCTTCGTCGGTGAGTTAGGTAGTCTCACTCTCGTGTGTCTGCTCATCTTCGCCTGGAAGCTCCACGACGAGTTTGCTCTATGCGTTGGGGCGAACCGGGATGAACGACTCGACCGGCCCGCCAAGTCATTCACGGTTTTGCGGGCTCAGAACCCGCGAACAGTTGGGGGCCGGGACTTGCTCGCCGGAGGTACGTGGTTGGCCAACAATGAATTCGGTGTCGTCGCCGGACTCACGAACACCCCACTCCCCCAAGGGCGCGACCTCACAAAACGCAGTCGGGGCGAACTGCCGATCATGCTCACGGGCTTTGCGAGCGCCGCTGAGGGAGTCGAAGAACTTTTGAGGAAGGTCCAACCGGGTCAGTACAACCCCGCATGGCTCCTGGTCGCTGATCGCGAAGACCTGTTCTACGTAGCTCTCGACGACGGTGAGCGACCCCGGGTGCGCGCTCTCGCGCCCGGACTGCATATCTTGGAGAACTCACCGCTCGAACTCCAAACGGGCAAGACGAACTTCGTCGAGCAGGCCTTGTCCATGGGAGTGAGTGATGGAAGTCTCCTGTGGAACGCACTGGCACCCGTATTGTCGAGCCACGCTCTCATCGAACCGACGGCTGAGGAGCTGAGCGAGCCTCGAGCGATCTCGCGCGCTCGCGAAACCCGTTCGCCATGCGTGCACACCAATGGCTACGGCACCCGTTCATCCACGATGATTCGAATTGCGACCAACACCGCCGCGATGCCCGAGATCCTCGTCAGTGACGGACCTCCCTGCACGACTGCGTTCGAAGACGTCACGACGATCTGGTAGCGGCGTGGCTTCTGCAAGACCACTTGAAGGTGGCAAGTCGGCCACGGATGGTCGCTCCGCATAGACGAAGTGTCGAAAGAATCATCGACGCGATGTTCTTGGAAGTGTCTTGGGACATTCGATCCACCACCTGCACCCGGCCCGATGAGTCCAGCTCGGCCGGCCGACCACGGTATTCAGCCAAGGACTAGCCCGTGCGAAGAGGTGAATCTTGCTTCACGAAACTGCGCTAGACGTGTGACGCCTTGCCAAGCCTGGACGGATGCTAAGTTTTGCTTAGGACGTCTGGACCTTGCTTCCTTCTCGCCTGACACTAGTCAGGCAACAAGCAGGAGGATGCCGTGGACTACTTTGGCGCAGACCCAACCCTCGCGCGGTCCACGACCGCTGGGGCCTTTGCGAATATCACGATCGTCGAGCAACTGGCGGTCGCGATCAGCGGCGCCATCAAGGAAGCCGGGTCCCTCGTGGAATCCGAAGCAACACCTCTCGGTCACTCCCCACTTGGTGCAGCGGTGGGATCGCTGATGCTCTACACGTCTCCGGACTTCCTCGGCGACGAGATCACCCTGGTCCCCGATGACCGCGACGCACCGCGCAGTACAGGTCTCGTGCTCGAACGCAACCTGGTGAGCGGAGTATCGTTCGCCGCCATCTTCCCGACCCTTCGTCGAGGCACCTACACCATCGAAGGCTCCGACCAACGTGTCTCCATCGCCGGGGGGCGGGTCACCACACTCGAATACCATGATGGGTGCTGTCGAATCTACCATCACCCATCTCCGATGTCCGCCCTAGTGGATGGAGGGGGAGCCGGAGAGTAGCTCACGTCCAGGGATGCACTTCTCCTCACTGGCACAGGCAGCTACTCGATTCAGACGGGTTCAATCCCGCTCTCGATCCTCGACGCTGAGGAACTCGGCGCTACCCCGCCAGCAATGTCTTGGTCGCCATTCCATCGCACGCACCGCTCTCTTCGACGGTGATTACGTCCAACGCGGTGCGACGACTCGTGAGACACATCTCGAAGAAGCTCGCGCGGCCTCGTGGAACACGCCTACTTCGGAAGGTCGAGACTACTCATCGCCAGTGATCCCTCGACCACTGCATTGGCCACGTCTGTGAGTCGCAGGTTGTGGTTTCGCGCGTGCGTGCGCAGGTATCCAAACGCCTCGTCCATACTGCACGTGGCGGACTGGCTGATCATGCCCTTCGCCTGTTCGATGATGATGCGGCTATTGAGCGCAAAACTCAACTGGTTGTTGAGCAACCGGGCGTTGGAGGACGTCTCGTGCTGAAGGATCGCGATGGTCGCCACGTCCGCGAGGCCCTGTATCACGACGACGTCTGAACTCGACAAGCGTTGTTCGTCTTCGTGAAAGAGGTTCAGAGCACCGATGGTACGACCACGTAACCTCATGGGCATGCTGTGCACCAGGACGAAGCCCTGGGCAATGGCCCGGGGCGTGAACTTCGGCCAACGTTCGTCAGCCTCGACCAGTTCGTGGTTGATGATCGGCTCACCCGACGTGTAGCAGTCAACACAGGGTCCCTCATTGGCCTGGATCTGGAACAACTCGAGCACGCGCATCGACTCGTTCGATGAGGCGACGAACTGCAACTCCGCTCCAGGCAGCGCGAGCATCACGCCCGTCGCCGACACACCGATCGCTTCGACGCATCGATGGCTGAGCAACGTCAATAGGTCGATGACGTCGTAGTTGTCGACCAGATTGTCGGCCAACTCCACCAGTGTGTTCACCAACAGCGATTCTCGGTTCATAGCGCGAACCCTCTCCATAACGTCGATTTGAATGCGGCGTCAATACGGGGGCTATCAACACCTCGTGGCTCCATAATAGGCGCATTCACCGGAGCTTTGATCATGATTCGATCCACTCCTGGGAATCCCCGTCAAAACTCAGTTGGCGTGCGACAATCCGGCCCGACACGGACGTGATGGTCTCGGAGAGGGCGTAGGCGTGCATTCGAAGTGACTGCAACGCATTCGAAATCGACACCGATGCCTGCACCGCCACCATGCCCGCAGCCTGGTGCACCGAGAAGTCGAAACTCGCCTCATTCTGCAACTGCTCTGACAACGTGTCGCGAGGTGCTCCCGCCTGCATGGCCACGACCGCTCGACCCACCACCGACGCCATCAGGTGTGCGTCGCTCGACTGCTCATCACTCAGGTCGCCCGGCTCGGTGTTGTACAAGCACATGGCGCCGATGCGGATCGCACCGATGCGTACCGGGACCGCGGTCACTGAGCGCGCGCCCTGGGCCGACGCCTCGGGAGCGTACAGTGTCCAGTCGTCGCTCAGCGTCGAGAGATCCTCACAGTTCACCAGGGCGTCGGTCTCGACGGCCCGCAGACACGGCCCCTCGCCCACGGTGACCTCCAAGTCGACCAACGATCGAGCCATGTCGCCACTGGCGCAGTAGGTGATCATCGACGTGGAGTCATCGGTGCTCAGGGCGATTCCCGCGCCGTCCGCTTTGGTGATCTCCGCCGCCACGGCACAGAGCAGTCCCCCCTCGCCACCGCTTCGTTCGTGCTCGGCGATCTTCTCGAAGATGGACAGAAGTCGGTCAGAGGACACGGGGGCGGGTTTCTTGGTGGTAGTCGGTGCGTCGAAGCGACGAAGTCGGGTACATCGGGCACCTCCTTGATTGGTGACGACGCTCAACGTGGTACGTGGTCGACGCGTCAGACGGATGGATCTCTCCTACTGCTCTTCATGGGGTACTGCCGCTGGACATACATTGCCTGAACAACTGCAAGGAGAGCCTGCTCTCGTGTCGTGATCCATCAGGTGTGACTCACGTAGGGTGGTGATTCGAAGGCCGCCAACAGCTCGTCGAGTGGCACCGACGCGCTCGAGATCGATTGGTCGGCGATCCCGTAGGGGAGGTGCAGGATTCCGTTGTGCACCAGCGAGCCACACGAGTACACGACGTTGGGAACGTAGCCGTCTTGTTCCTCGGCCGTGGGCGCCAGTAGTGGTCGCGCCAACTGACCAATGATGCGCGTCGGGTCATCGAGGTCCAACAGCAGTGCGCCGATCCCGTACGTGCGCATCGGCCCCACGCCGTGAGTCAAAACCAGCCAGCCCTCGTCGAGTTCGATGGGCGACCCGCAGTTGCCCAGTTGCACGACCTCCCATGAGTAGACCGGCGTCTGGGCCACCACCACTTCATCCCAACGATGCATGTCGTTCGAGTAGGCGATCGCGTTGGACTCACGATCGAAGCGGGACAAGGCGCAGTAGCGACCGCCGACTCGGCGCGGAAAGAAGGCGAGTCCCTTGTTGCGTGCGCCGCGTCCCGCGAGCGGTGAGGAGTTGAAGGTGAGAAAATCATCGGTCTCGAGGAGTTGCTGTGAGACCGAGTGGCCGTCGAACGCGGTGTAGGAAGCGACGTAGCGTGCTAGGTCGGGATCGAAGGTCTCGACGAATCTCGCGTCCTCCATGCCATTGCCCTCGTTGGGGGCGGCCGGCCACAAGACGCGGCGCGAAAGATCGACGTCGGAGTCGAAACTCGACTGGTAGAAGCAAGCGGCGATGAGTCGCAAGAGCCCGGTGGTCTTGATGACGTTCAGTCGCGTGTCGTTCTGGGTCAGTAATCTCGCCACCGCTGCTTCGAGCTCGAGCGAGGTGAAGCGCTCGGCCAGGTTGTTGAGCACCGACGCGGCCGTCTCGCCGTCGAAACCAAGATCGTGGAGCAGCGCGTGAAAGAGCTCCCGATTGAATTGTCCGTTGGCGAGCGTTCCGGTAACCGGAAAGGGCTCAGCACCGTCGAGGGCGAGTTCACCTCGCTCGTCGATCATCCCCGAGCGAAAGCAGATCGACGAGTGGTGCCCTTCACCGACGGCGCGTACGCTCATGATGACCCGGAGCGAACCCGCGGACACACCGACTTGGTCGGGATGCGCGACGAGACTTGGATTGCACACCGCGGCACCCTCAATGGAGTATTCGTGAGTGAAGGCGGCCCCGATCAATAGACGCCGTTGCCTGGTCATGGGAGTGCTGACGTAGTCGGCCACGCGTTGGGCGTGATTGTCGAAGATCCTCGACAGGTCATCGTGGCGGCTCTGGAAACGTTCCAGGAGCTCCTCGAGAGCGGCCTCGACTTCGCTCTCGCTGAGCGCCATGATGCGCTCGACGGTATTGGACACGCGCGCTTCGGAACCACCGACGAGCTCCTGACCGGGTATGAAGAGACGCGAGATGACCCGCGTGTCGTCATGGCGCACTCGCAGCGTCGAGCGGGTCACCAGGCCGCTGTCGTTCACCTACTGCTCATCGATACGCGTCGAGCGTGCTGTTGGGTGCTCAGCAGCGCCAGCGTGGACTCAGCTCCCTGATTGAGGTTGGGGCCGTTAGCGGTGAGACCGTCGTATCCTCCACCGGTGTCGGCGTCAAACATCACCACACCGAGGTCGTTGTGACCGCTGAACCACATCTCGCACAGTTCACGACCCTGTCGCCACACCGGGTCCCCAGTCAGGGCGAAGGCGCGCACGCAGGCATCGGACATCGCCGCCACCTCGATGGGCTGTTGGTCGAAGAGTCGACGAGCGTCACGAGGGCCGCGACCGGTGCACGGCGTCACCGAGAGGTGTCCGCGCGGCGTCTCTCGCTCCAGGAGCCATCGCAGTTGGTCGAGTCCTCGCTCGACCAATCGGCCCTCGCCCGTGAAGGCTCCCGCGGCAATCAGCGCTTCGGGCAGGACGGCGTTGGCGTAACTCAGTCGCGCTTCAGGCCAGCGCCAACGGGCCGAGACGTTCTCACGATCGAGCAACGAGGCGCCGGCTTCGAGAAGTAAACGCGCCGGCGCGTTCTCAGGTGAACGCTGCAGGTACTCATGGGCGCCCAGCGTGGCGAAGGCCATCGACCGGGGCCACGGCGAGCGCACGACGGCACCGCTCTCGAAGGTCCGTCGAGCGCGTTCGCGCAGGCCCGAATCCTCACCATGAGCGTAGATGGTCCCGAGTGCCCACATGGCCCGGCCCCACCAGTCGTTGCTGGTGGCTCCCAACTCGAAATCTCCAGAACTCTCGCGTCGGTTCACGAACTCTCCCGTGGGGCTTTGGGCGAGTTCCAAGAACTCCATCGATGACCAGAGCAAGTCGCTAAGGTCGAACGAGAGTGACTTCTCACCCTGGCGCGCCAGCACGAGAGCGACCCGGGCTACGTCGTCGGTGCAGTAGCCACCCTCGATCCTCGGTACTGACTTCTCGGCGTGTTCGTAGACGCCGTGCGGTCCGCGAAGGGCGAGCAGGTGCTCGAAGTTTGGCGCGGGCAGCAAGTTCATGCACCCACCGCCACGGTCATCTCGGAGAGCAGCTCACGAGCGAGTTCGATGTAGCGCATCCCCACCGCGTCCCAACTGAGACTCGGAGCAATGCGTCGTGCTTCGCTCGCGAGAGAGGCGGCCGCTTGGGGATCGGTGATAATCGTGCGAACCGCCGCAGCGATGGCGTGCGGGTCACGGTGTTCGACGACGATGCCGGCTCCGCTGGACAGCATCTCCATCGAGTGCGGGAACGAGGTCGCGATCACCGGACGGCCCGCAGCGATGGCGTCCACCAGAACTCCCGACGTCGCCTGGTCACTCGAGTCGTAGGGCAAGATGACGACTGACGCACTGGCGATCAGCGCGTTCAGTGAGGCGAGCTTTCGATAACTGTTCTCGAAGATGACCATGTCGCCGACGCCGTTTTCGAGGACCCTTCGCTCCAGCGAGCGGCGATAACCGTCACCTTCGTAGGCGAGGACCTTGGGATGGGTGCGACCGGCCACGATGTAACGCGGCCTCGGTCGCAGGTCTCGCAGGTCCGCCATGGCGTCGATGACCCACTCAATCCCCTTGCCCGGTCCGATGAGTCCCCAGGTCAAGAGGGTCGGACTGTCCTCGGGGTCGATGTCGACGGGGATCAGGTCGAGGGCGGCGCCGTGGGCGATGACGCGGACCAAGACGGCACCGAGTTCGTAGTGGCGCCGCAACGTGGCCTCGGCCGCGACGCCCATGACGACGACGCAGTTTGAGAGTTCTATCACCCGGTTCATCACCGAGCGCTGGTGCTCGGTCGGTGCCGACAAGACGGTGTGCAAGATGGTCACCACCGGAACACGAAGCGGAGCCATCACCGAGATGACGTCATCGCCGTCTAGACCACCGTAGAGTCCGAACTCGTGTTGGATGAGCGCCACGTCGCAGCGATTGAGCGCCCAAGAAGCCCGATTGATCGACGAGGGATTGTTGGCCCGCAACTCCGAGACGACGCTGAACGGCGAGGTTGCACATTCGTCTCCGTCCTGAAGGATTCGCACCAGACTCACCTCGTCACCGCGGCGCGCCAGCGCTTTTCCCAAAGCGGTGGTGAAGGTCGCGATTCCACAGGCCGTCGGTGGCGCGGAGCTCAAGATGCCCCACGAGACGGCGAAGGAACTCATTGTTCGCCTCCGTTGAGCGGTTCATCGAGCGCGTAACTCAAGAAATTGGAGAGTTGCGGCCCGAGATCGGCCCAGGCCAGCCGTTCCATGGCACTTTGGCTAGACCAGTGATCGCTGCCGCTGTAGCTGACTGCGCCGACGCCACTGTCCCAGAAGCATCCGCTCGGGTTCTCGGCGATCATGAGCGAACTTCGCCGCCGCGAGTGGACGCCCAAGCTAGTCAACGGTTCCCCAAAGAACGAAGGGGCATCGCTGTGCGCACGACCACTGCGGGGCTCGTCAATGAGGCGCCGGCGCCCATCGATTCCACGATCGACCTACCTTGTCGTGGCGACGTTCGTGGCGCGAACCCGCGCGCCAACGCCCAGGGTTCGATGGCCATTTCAGGTGAACGCTTCGACATGCGAATTACCTCCGAGTGAGTGGAGGCGTCGAGCTCCGTCGAGCGACAATCGTCTAGATCGTACGACTCGAACCTGGCGTCCCACGCGTAGCGAGTGCTCCGCGTACCACCAGTGTACATGTGTGGATCCTTTCTCCTTCCCAACAGCACGCCCGGCCTGATCAGGCGCACCCGTAGGAACGTGGAGTGAGATGGCAACGCGATGCCTGTTCTCTCAACCTCCAGCGACCAGGAGCAGTTCTCGCTAATGCTCCAAAACGGGGTCTCTGCCATTCGAAGATCGCAGTGATTCCTCCGCTACCGATCGAGAGACCGCGGGGCGTACCGACGAGGTTTCACGTGACCCTTCGCCTTTCCAGGATCGCCCCGCGCGCCACGAAATCAACTCGTGTAGCCCCGAAGGCCGGCCGTCGTTGGACCTCATGACCGTTCCTGAGGTAGAGCATTTGGCGTCGTTCCTGGTGCTGGGGCAGAATTATTCATGGAACGCGGCGCGGAGCCATTGCCTCGCCGGCGCAGCGGCGTTGGCCGTGTGTGCACGGATCGGAACGGCCAGGGAGACATGATCAGAATTCTCGACATCTCGGAGTGCGGCGAGGCACTCGACACGTTGATCAAATGGAATGACGACTATTGGTCTGAAAAAACGCCCGAAGTCGACCTCGACGAATGGATTCGCTTCTACCAAGAGTGCGTAGAGAGTCGCGGCATGAGGATTCCGGTCACGCTCGTGGGCCTCCACGACGAGCGGGTGTTCGGGGCGGTCTCGATCGTCGAGGTCGACGACATCCTCGACTTTCCGGACTATTCACCCTGGATTGCGGGGGTGATCGTGGGAGAGGAATATCGGGGTCAGGGCCTCGGACTGGCCCTGATGCGAGGAGCCGAGGAGAAGATCCGTCAACTCGGACTCCAAAAGGTCTATCTGTGGACCAACTCGCGCGACGAGTGGTACCGAGCACAAGGTTGGATCGAACTGCACCGCCAGCCCTTCGGACGAGTCGAGGCCGTGATCATGGAGAAAGACTTCTGATGCCCCTTCAATGACCGGAGTCACTGGGCGCTCTGGGCGAGCCGTCGATGGGGTGCGATCAACGTCGTAACCAGCGCAGTGGCCGATGCTTGGCACCGCAGCCCCGCAATCGGCGACGAAAATCTCGTTGCCCGAGCGCAACGCCGATCGCACCCGTTGCGTCAACTCTCTTTGGCACGAGCGACGCCAATCGCGACGGTCGGCGCGGAGCACCGCGAACCCACGGACGACCGAACTTGACCCTTGTGGGTCAGCAACTCACGTTGGGCGCTACGGGTTCGTCGACTTAGCGAAAAGCTGGGATTCCCGTGAGTGCGCCCCCGATGACGAGAGAGTGCACGTCCGCAGTCCCCTCATAGGTCACGACCGACTCAAGGTTCACCATATGGCGGATCACCGGATACTCGAGTGAGATCCCGTTGGCCCCGAGGACCTGTCGCGCCGTACGCGCGACTTCGAGGGCGTCGTTGACGTTGCCGAGTTTGCCCATGCTGACGTGTTCGGGACGCAGGGTCCCCTCGTCCTTCATCCGACCCAAGTGCAGCGCGAGCAAGTAGGAACGATTGGTCGCGAGCGCCATCAGGGCCAACTTCTGCTGTTGGATCTGGTACGCGGCGACTGGTTTGCCGAAGACCTGACGCTCCCCGGCGTACTTCAGGGCCGCTTCGAAGCACGACCTCGCCGCACCGACCGAACCCCAAACGATCCCGTATCGCGCCTCGTTGAGGCACGAGAGGGGAGCGCGTAGCGACGTCGCTTCGACCAAGAGCGCCTCGGCGGGCAGGCGCACGTCGTTGAACAGGAGTTCTGAGGTCACCGAAGCGCGCAGCGAGAGCTTCTTCTTGATCACCTGGGTGGTGAAGCCCGGTGTTGCCTTGGGCACGATGAAACCGCGAATGCCTTCGTCCGTTTGTGCCCAGACCACGGCGACGTCCGCCACCGAGCCGTTGGTGATCCACATCTTTTGTCCGTTGAGGATCCAGTCCGATCCGTCACGACGTGCTCTCGTGCGCATCGACCCCGGATCCGAACCGGCGTCTGGTTCGGTGAGACCGAAACACCCGATGACCTCGCCCGCCGCCATCGAAGGAAGCCATTGACGTCGCTGCTCTTCTGAGCCCCAGCGATGGATCGCGAACATCGCGAGCGATCCCTGGACCGAGACGAGGCTGCGGATTCCGCTGTCTCCGGCCTCGAGCTCCATACAGGCCAGACCGTAGGCCGTGGCGCTCGTCCCCGCACAGCCGTACCCCTCGAGGTGCATGCCCAAGACGCCCAGTGCACCGAGCTCCTTCATCAGTACCGTCGGGCTCTGTCCCGATTCGAACCACTCGGCGATCTCGGGCTCGACCTTCTCTCGAACGAATCGGCGAACGGTGTCGCGGATGGCTATCTCGTCCGGGGAAAGGCGCGAATCAATGTCCAGGAAATCCTCCGGGCGAATTTCAGTCGCTTTGATTGTCGTCGTCATCGTCACTCCCTCTCAGTGCTCTCGCGTGGTGAGGTGCAAAAGTCGATTCCAGCCTACGTCGTGCGAAAGCGTGGGGAATCCAACCTTCAAGCGCGCAAGATTCGTGAGGGGGCGTCGCGAAAGAGGGTGACGACGTCGCTTCTCCACATGAACACCTACAGGGGCCCATCACAGGATCCTCAACCTTCGAGTCTCTGCGATGATTGATGTCAAAGCTCGAGCCGGGTCGTTACGGATACTCGACGTACTTGGTCACGTCACTTCTTCGCCACGCGCGCTCCGCACTTGCCTGCGCGCCGATGAACGACCGAGCGTGCGCCACGATTGCGCCGGCGATAGATTCGGTCCGTGTCGAACAACACCATCACCACCGAACGACTGCGCCTGGTCCTCGTGCTCCCCCAAGCCCTGGAGATGCTGCTCAGCGCCGACGTCTCGGGAGCGTCGAGAGTGCAGGGATTCGAATTCTCCGACGACTTCTTGCTCAGCGTCAACGACATCTTTCTCACGCGCCAACTCGA
>JABEUR010000108.1 GCA_013044405.1 Acidimicrobiaceae bacterium
ATCTCGCAACCATCTCACCCCTTCAGGGTCGAGTCCGTTCGCGGGTTCGTCCAACACCAACAGGTCGGGATCGCCGAGTAACGCTGCGGCGAGCCCGAGGCGCTGGCGCATACCGAGCGAATACCCATTGACGCGGCGCTTCGCGGCACCTTGGAGTTCGACGAGTGAAAGGACGTCGTCGACTCTGGCATCGGGAAGACCAACGGCGCGACTCAACATTCGAAGATGATCACGTCCGGAGCGCCCGGGATGGAAATCGGTGGCTTCGAGAACTGCACCCACGCGAAGAGCGGGCGTCGCCAGCTCGCCGTAGGGAGTGCCAAAAATAGCGGCGTGACCGCGCGTGGGCTTCGCCAGACCGAGCAACATTCGTAGCGTCGTCGATTTCCCGGCACCGTTGGGTCCCAGGAAACCGGTAATGGTACCGGCTTCGATGTTGAAGGTCAGGTCGTCCACGGCCAACACCTTGCCGTATCGTTTGGTCAGCGATGCACTTTCAACTACGTAGGTCATCAATACGCTCGCTCTCTGGGGTGAGTCTAGGGCGGGTGGTGTGAGGGGTTGGTGGTGCGTACTCGCGATCTACGAGTTCGCTGGGGCGAATGGCACGGCGAAGTCACAGTAGGGCGGGCTCGCCTCGGTGACCGGCCCGTTCGCGAGGTAGGTAATTCGCACGCCGAGATCGTCGGGCTTCAGGGTGAGACTTTCCGGGTGGATACCGCCATTCTCTGCCCAGACACGCAAAGCCTCCGACACGAGCTGCCTTTGCACGCCTCGGTCCCCACCCGGGCCAGTCGGTAGAGCGTCGTTCGCTAGCGCGACGTAGGCCTCTCGATGCGCGGGTTCGGTCCGCAAGGCCAGCTCCGGGTAGTGCGACGCGAGCGCCTGCGCGTCCGCCTCGGGGACCGGCTTGCACCACTCCACTGGACCGTCGCTGTCGGCGCTCACCTCGCCCCAATAGATGGAGAACATCGCGCCTTCACGACCCTCCATCTTCGGCAGAGGCCGCTCGCGAAGGATCGCGATGAATTCCTTGCCGATCGTCCACGCGCCCAGTTCGTCGACATTACGCTTCAAGCAGAGCAGGCTTCGCTCGGGTATATCTCGAGTTGCGACTTCGTACATGACGGACCTCTTTCCTCTTAGTTTGTTGACGAGGTAGTCCGCGAGTTCGCGACGCGCGTCGTGCGCGGACTCGACCGAACGCCAGTGCACCGCTATCTGCTCTGCGGCATCCACTGGATCACATGCGAGTAGTTCCTTGATGGTTGTCAGCGGAAACTCAAGTTGACGCAGCATGAAGACAAGTCGTGCGTCGTTGAGTTGCGTGTCGTCGTAGTATCGATAGCCAGAGTTACTATCGACACGCGCAGGATTCAACACACCGAGTTCGTCGTAGAGGCGCAATGCCTTGACCGACAGGCGCGAGCGCCGTGCGAACTCACCGATGCTGATTTCTTCCATGCCTCGTACTCCCTCGTCGTCGCGCGCAATTGCGCGACCAAGTAATTATGCGGCCTCCCCCAAGGTGAGAGTCAAGCCAGTTTCAGATGAACTGGATCTAGCCATCGTCGTCGGCCGGAGTTAGGAATCCTGGGGACAATGCTTCACTCCGGAAAACTGGAGAGGGAATGCTCCGAGACTTGCCACCCCTCTCCCCTTCACATATTGATCATTTCATCGTCAACTTCTCGAGTGTGAAAAGTGACTTGACCTTGAAACGAGCCAAGGTCGAATCAACTGTCAAACTCGGCGCTCAAACGTGAAGCGCCTTAGTGGACAGCGTTCGACAGCCCTCCTCGTTCGGCCACACAATCTAGGTGATGATGGACGTCCCTGGATATTTTCGAGACGCTCCTCAGCTGCCGGGAAGGAGACCCGGCGGGCCAACGAGTAGCTGGTGTGCATGCATGTTCGTCATCTGCAACGTTCGAAGTACATCAGAAGGCAATCAGAAGTCTTCGACATTCTTCTTGTGGGGTTTTCACCCGTATCACGTCGGCACTCCGACGTAATACTTGTCGATCTCACACAGTGCACGATCCAGTCGAACAAGACCTTCATGAGCCTCATCGACTGAAATGGTGCAGGGCGGGACGACGTGTACACGGTGGAAGTTGGTGAAGATCATGAGGCCTTCTTCGCGACAGGTGGCAACGAACTCATTCATTGCAGGAGAGCTGCCTCCGTAGGGTGCGAGTGTCTCCTTCGTAGCGCGGTCCTTGACGAGGTCCAACGCGAAGAAGACACCGAGGCCACGCACGTCGCCGATGACCTGGTGGCGTCGAGCAAGCTGCTCCAAGCCGGGGCGCAACACCTCATCTCCGATTCGTCGAGCGTTCTCGACGACCTTTTCGTCCTCCATCACCTCGATTGACGCTACCGCCGAAGCGCACGCCAGGGGATGGCCAGAGTAGGTGAGACCTCCTGGATAGACCCGATCAGCAAAGGTCGCGCAGATCGCTTCATTCACGACGACTCCACCAAGGGGCAGATAACCCGAGTTGACGCCCTTGGCGAAGGTGACGAGGTCTGGATTGATGTCGTGGTCCTGATAGGCGAACCACGAACCGGTGCGCCCAAAGCCGCACATCACCTCATCGGCGATGTACACAATCCCGTATCGATCGCACAGTTCGCGCACGCCTTTGAGGTATCCCTTGGGGGGAACCATAATCCCTGCAGTACCGGGAACAGTCTCGAGGATAATGGCGGCGATGGCGTTGGGTCCTTCGAAGAGGATGGTGTTTTCCAAGCTCTCAAGCGCTCGCTCCGATTCCTCGTGCTCGGTCGTGGCATGGAAGACAGAACGATAGAGAAACGGTCCGAAGAAGTGGATGACCCCCGACGCCCCGCTGTCACTCGGCCATCGACGAGGGTCACCGGTGAGATTGATCGACATCGAAGTCGCGCCGTGATAGCTGCGATATGCAGCGAGGACTTTCTGACGACCTGTATGCAAACGGGCCATGCGCACGGCGTGCTCGACTGCCTCGGTCCCGCCGTTCGTGAAGAAGACCTTCGAAGCACCTTCAAAGGAGTGGTCGAGAATGAGTTCCGCAGCACGGTATCGCGATTCGTAACCATGTTGTGGGGCAATCGTGCAGAGCTTGGCAGCCTGTTGGGTGATGGCCCTGACCACAGCGGGGTGCTGGTGTCCAAGGTTCGTATTGACCAGTTGGGACGAAAAGTCAAGATAGTCATTGCCGTCTTCGTCAAAGACGTGTA
>JABEUR010000109.1 GCA_013044405.1 Acidimicrobiaceae bacterium
GTGGGCGCTGAGGGACTCGAACCCCCGACCTGCTGAGTGTAAATCAGCTGCTCTAACCAACTGAGCTAAGCGCCCGGAAGGTAACAGCCTAGAGGGTTCCAGCATCGAGCATGGAGACGAGTAGTTCGTGGGTTGCCGCAAAGACCGGATGACGCAGGACCCTCGCGTGCGTAACGAGATCGTCTCCACGATAATCGGCGGCAACGCCGCCAGCTTCGCGAGCGATCAGCAACCCGGCCAGGTAATCCCAAGGATTCAAGGCAGAGTGTTGAGCGACACCGTAAACATCGAGCGAACCGTCGGCCACCAGACAGATTTCAATACTCGCGGACCCGAGTGACCGGCATTGAGCCCAACCCAAATGTCGAGAAGGCAATCCCGAGAAGCTTACGATGGACTTCGAAAGGTCTCGCTGCCCACTGGTGCGAATAACGATTCCGTCGCGCTGCGCACCCGATCCCTTTTCAGCCTCGAAAGTCGTTCCAGTTGCCTGATTCTTTACGAGGGCTCCAACCAGCTCAGTTCCTCGCAACACTGCCAAACTCGTCGCGTAAAAAGGGATTCCCCGGTCGCAATTGGTCGACCCGTCTATGGGATCGACCACCACGGTCATCTCCCCGTCACCAGTGACCCCCGACTCCTCGCTGACCACCCGCAAGCCTGAAGCGGTTAGGACCCGAAGTGCAACCTCGTCAGCTACCAAGTCCACGTGATATTGCGTCTCGCGCTGTCCGGTCAAGCCCCTTCCCCGTTGTTCCCCTACTGCGCCACCGATCTCGTCGGCACACTTTCGCAGCGTCTCAATGATCGAACTGTTCACGATGCTACGGTAGCGTTGTCGGAGGCTAACCTGAGAGGTAATGGCCGCCATTGATGTCGCTGGTTTCGTAGCAGATCTAAAGGACCATGCGGTCAGTCACGGATTTCATGTTCACGACGAACGTCACTTTGTTGAGACCTATTCACTTCGCCAGGCCTGGGAAGTCGACCTGCACCCCGAAGACGGGTGCGGGGGTCCGGTCGACTTACACATCGAACTTGATGTCGATCCAAGGACACTGCTCGCGTTTGAAGACGCGGTGCTCGGGCTACCAGACGAGGTCGACCCGCCTGACGAATTCCATTTCCCATTGGTGCTCACCTGGAGCCTTCCACCCATGCCGCATGGCCCCGACCTTTTGCGCCTGGCAATTGACTTGGCCCCGATCGGCGGAATGGAGATGCCCCTTGAAGTAACCGCGACGGACTCATTTGCCTCGCCAACAGAGAGTAGCGAGCGTCGAATCTCGATTGTGGCACGTCGAGCGGTCTCGCTGAGCCAAGTGGCGAAGGGCGAGGATCCACTGTGTGACATTTTCGATCGCGGGCGCAGTGTGAGCGACTTCTTGTTGCAGGCTGCTGACTCGTGGCTCGGCTGACGCGGACCTCCGGCGGCGCCTTGGCAGTTCTGATCGCCAGCGTGGTATTAAGCGCGTGTGGGACCGGTGCCGCGGTGAGTCAGGCGAGGGTCGCGTGCAAACTGGTTGAGCGCGCTATTCATCTTCAAGCAAAGAGTAACAATGTGGGACTGTCCACATCGGTGAGGAACTCTCTTCGAGCCAATGCCATGAGCGAACTGCTCAAGGCGACCCCTGCTGCAGCCGCCGCCACGTCAGCCGATGGCAGTTGGAATCCGCTCATGACCACCATCAACGAAGCCGAACGGGTGCCTTTGGCTCAACTCGTTCCAGCACTGACGAGACTGTGTCAAGTAGCGAATTCCTCGACGCCCTATCTCTGATTCAGTTCACCTTGGGAATGCGTTCGTAGAGCCAGGCGAGGGAGTTCTCCTCGAGCATGGCCTCCTCCCACCCTTTCAAGACGTCTTCGAGGCCGGCCAATGAAGCCACTTTGCCAATGATTACCACCGTCAAGTCACTCACTTCCTCATCCGAGACGAGGAAGTCGCCGAAGATGTCCTCGTTGACCATCGCATCTGGCTCCACCATCAAATACAACTCGCCCGTTGCCTCAACCCAGGACAACTCGTACTCATTGTCCGACTCGTCAGTCCACTCGCTGCCAAACTCGAACTCCGCGCTTTCACGACGGGCTTCGTTCTGCTCATAGAAGGATTCGATGTCCATGGAAGCAGCCTACGCCCTCACTATGTGCGTTGTGAAGTGCGCGGTAGAGCGCATGCTGAGAGCCATGAGAAATGGCAACCTGACTGGAATGGGGAAGGTAGCGAACCGTTGCGCCTCCTGGTCTGTACTGGCGCCCATGACAACCAATTCAGATGTACTTGAAAAACTGCGCCAGGAATGGCGCTTCACCAGCCACGGCGACGAGTCGCGGAGATCTTACGTAGCTCTGGTCTCGAAGCATCCCGAAGTCGCCTTGATCGGATTAACCGACATGGGTGATGTGGTCCACACACTCGAAGCCAAAGGAGGACGAAGTGTCTTGGAGCGCGCCGCCATCATCAGTGCGCTCTTGCAAGAAGCTGAGGATGTCCACGTGCACCGCGCGCTCCTCCAAACAATGATTCCGGGAATCGTCAGCGTCTGTCGCCAACTACGATTCGGCGAAGGAATTGTCGACGATCCCAGTGAAACACTTGGTACGGCCCTCGGCCTGGCTAGTGAATTGATGATCGATTGGTCTGGTCAGACCCGCCAATACGCGGCGCCCGACCTCCTCTCGGCACTTCGAGGTCGACTTCGCCGATGGCTCTTAAAGGAGAAGGCCGCCCGGCACGCCCTCGGCCAACACGAATTCGGCGAGGAAAGCGCTCGCGAAGCGTCTCTCCTACTCACCAGGTTAGAGAGTCTTCAGGGCGGTCCTTTTGAACGATTGTCTCGAATCACGTACGCACGGGTCTTCGAAGGCAAGACACTTCGAGACGTCGCGCGTGATGACTGCTCATCGCCAGCAACGTTGCAACGAGAACTGCAGCGCTTCGCCGTTCGCTTCCTTATCTAGGTCATTCAAAGGATGCCCCATGACGAATCGCTATTTTCCACAACCGACGCTACCCTTCGTCATAGATGACGCCCAATCGAACTACGTCCAGGAGTTCGAGCATATTGATGTGGTCGAGTCCATTCCTATTACTAGTCCTCGTGATCACCCTCACTGCGTCGACGAGCCCGGCGAAGCTGTTCCACGTCTCGAATTCGACTCGAACATCCCTCTCGCACGTCACCGACGTCCGACCTTCGTCGCCCAGCACGACCGTGAGGACCTTGCGCTCGACCGCTCCCCTGAACAAACGTCGGGCGACGATTCGTGCCAAAGCGCCTCACTCGAGCGCCTTGGTACCGATCGCCAGTGCGATATCAAAGCCTCCATCCTCAAACTTGACCATATCGACCGTGAGTCGGTCCGGTTCAGACGTAGGGGTCTCGGTGTCCAGCGGAGCGGTGTCGGGGACGCTCGATTCGGTACTATGGGTCGTCGACGTGCCACTCAATGGTCCGGGTTCCTGGCAACTCGCTTCGAGCGGACCGATCGATTTGACTCTTTACTGCGCTGGCCAGCCGAGTCCGATCAGCGCCGTGGTGGTCATCGCGACCAGCCAGACATGTCAAGTGCAGATCGCCCCGATCAGCAGGGCAATACCGATCAATTGGCAATTGATACCCCGACCGTGAAGAGGCGCTTCGCCGGACCAATTAACGGGTCGGCTCTGGCAATGTATTTTCTTTTACTTCCTTACGTCGTGGTCAGTCGTTGGGGATCCAGTATGGATACGGGGCACCGCTGGACGCTGCGCATCGTCTTGGTGATCCTGTCCATGTTCTGGAGTGCATTCGCGGTTCAGATGCTGCTCAATGTGCGCAGGATCCGCCACGGCCTCTCCCACGGTGTCGGAGGCAGTGCCTGGTTGGCTGGACTAATTGTTGCAGGACTTTCGATGATCTTCTCGACCAATGGTGGACCCGCTCAGTTCGCTCCTCGCCCATCGAGTGCGGTCTCGCCTTCGACCATGTCGGCCCAAGAACGGGACGCCAGCACAAATCACCACCTTCGCCGTTCGCATCCCAAAGGGCTCCCACCGGGGGATGCCATCTCGATGGTGCCCCTGGCCCTTATGGCTAAACGTCGAGGTGACCTGCTTCGCGAGCATCAATCCGTCGATTCTGAACAAGACGTTGACTCCGCCATTGAGGTTCTCAGAGGCCTTCGACCCGGTGTCATTGACCACATCCACAAGTTGATGGGGAATCTAATCTGTGGGCTGGTCGAGTGCGCCGACGACTGCGGACTTTCCAACGAGGAGGAATACTCGTTAATCGATCCGTGCGTGGTCTGCTACCTCGGCCCTTCGAGCAATGGTGGCCTGGTCAGTTTCTCACGAGAAGGAGGGCGACTTGGGGTGCGTCCCAACTGGAGTGACGAACAGATCCGCGAGTCGGTGGTTGCGTTGCACCGCGGAAAACTCGTGTTCACCACATCCACCGAAGGGCTTATTCGGGCCCTAGCAGTGCGTTCCATACATAAGACCTTGGTCGTTCACCTCGGAAGCGTCCAGGGCCTCGACGGCGACCTCGCCTCGTCGTGTGTGACGGTCTTCGCCTTGGCGAACGAGGAGGCGGATCCCTTCGCCCTGTCTGGTGCCAGTGCCGTCAAGGACGCAGTGACGAGTTCGAGATTCGCTATCCGCGTCAACTTGTTGCGAGCCGATCCGACGGTCGATGGGTTGGTTGAGCCGTTCACACCAACCCTGCGCCGGCGGTGTTTAGAGATGCTGGCGTATTTGGCTCTTCATCGCCAGGAACCAATCACGGGCGAGAGGATTCGCTCACGCGTGCTCACCTACGCTGACGTCGATGCCTCGAGCAGGACACTCGCGAACACCGCGAGCTCGATCCGACGGAGCATCGGATCTGACAGCGAGGGTCCACGATTGCATGGCGTCACTTCATCGGGACTGTACGTGACCCACGGTGTCGCCAGTGATCTCGAAGACTTCACCAACTTGGTCGCACGTGCCCGCCGGCTGCCCGTGGTGGAAGCGGCACCCCTGGCCCGACAAGCCCTGGCTCTCGTCCAAGGCGAACCGTTGGCGAGTGCGCTGCGCGGATACGAATGGTTTCTCGCCGAAGGCTTTGCCTCCAGGCTGTCTCGTGACGGCGAGTGGTCAGCGCTCCTCGTGCACCATTTGGCTTCGGAGCTCGGCGACTACGAATTGGCCTTTTGGGCCATTCAACAGGGCCTCTTGATCGATCCCTACAGTTCGGTGCTGCGCGATACCCTCACCATCGTGCCGCGACTACGCCAATTTCGAAGCGATCGACCCCACATTGCGCAAGACCAATCCATCCGCTCCGGCGGCGCTGTAGCGATGAGCTGGTCGCTCAACGGCCTCGGCAATCAGGTCACCAAGTAATTTCGAAAAGGCCAACGGTGGCTCGACAAAGAGGTGTTTGGAGAGCGAGCCCGGAATCGTATTGATCTCGTTGACGTAGAGCTCATCATCGTTGACCAGGAAGTCCAGTCGCGCCACTCCCCGCACCGAGGCGATCTCACTGATCAGCGTGGCGTAGTGGCGTACGGCATCTTCCTGGCCAACGCCGAGGCGCGCCGGTAGTTCTCGAGGTGCCGAGACCATTCCCTCGCCGCCCACGTACTTATCGCGATAGTTGAGAATTTCCGCCACCGACGATCGGCGGATCGGTTTCTCAATCGCCGAAAGCTCGAGCTCGGGAAAGATGCGCAGCGCAATCTGCACGTCGGTGAGGTCGCGACGATAGGGCTCTACCACGCAACCTCGAGACAAGTGGATATTGGTGGCCAGTCGAGCTCGTGCGGTGGCTAGGTCCGTCACGACGTCGATGCCGATCGAAGAGCCTCCAAAACGCGGCTTCAAGATATAGGGACCATCGAAGGCCAACGACTGCGTCGAGGTGGTCAGCAGGGCACGCGGCAGCGTTGGCAAGCCAGAAGCTTGCATCAGTGCTCCAAAGGCGAACTTGTCCATGCCGAGCGCCGCACCGGCTACGTGCGGACCCGTGTAGTTGAGTGACGCGAGGTCGAGAGCTGCTTGGAGGGTGCCGTCCTCCCCGGGTCCACCGTGAGTTCCCAGCACGAGTACGTCGAACTCGATACGACGATCCTTGCCCAGGCGTCCCGCCAGGCTGTAAAAACCACCCTGTTCTCCAAGTCGAAGACCCAACTCCGATGATCCCTTCGGTACCCCTTCGAGAAACGACTCCGCCTCAACTTCGAGTGGCACCGACCAAAAGGCAGAAGACTTCGTCCAGTAGATGCCCGTGACGTCATGAGGCGATCGCTGTAGTTCTCGTAGCGCCTGTAAGCCAGTCAATATCGAAATATCGTGTTCGGGGGTCGGTCCCCCAAAGATCACACCAATTTTCACCAAACACCTCGCCAGACCTTCACTAGACCATCAAGGGTAGTGGTCGGGCAGGTCATTGAGATACAACACACCATCACCCACGACCAGTGACGTACGAACCCAGTCCACGGCCTCATCTCGAGTGTCGAAGCGCCGTACGACGCCATCGAAGCCTGTTTGAAGTGCGAGGGCGTTGGTGCGCCCGACCACCACGAGTTCACAGCCGCGGGCGGAGACCTTCTGCGCGAACGCCAAATTCTCAACGTATTGTTCACGTCCCAACTCGATGAGACCCGGAGTGACCACGACTCTACGACCGCTCATTTTCAGGTCCATCAGGACGGTCAGCGCTGACAGCGCACTTGCGGGATTGGCGTTGAACGTATCGTCGATGACCAAGACCCCCGATGATGCAGCGACTACATTGGCTCGATTCGCCACCGGAGCGACTCGACCTAGATGGCTGACCAGCTCATCGACGCCCACTCCGACCTCAATCGCCGCAGCGATCGCGCAGGCCAGGTTGGTCGCCTGAACCCCCGCTATCTGGTCGACGATGACGACTTCTCTCCCGTCAACGCTGATCGACCACTGGTCGTGAACCACCGCGACGCGCACGGAAGCGTCGTGGTTCATCGATCCGGCGGTGCGCACCCGCTTGCCTTCGAACTCCAACGTGTCCGGCCATCGAGCCAATCGGCCGTCGTCGATGTTCATCACTACTGTCGTGGCCATCTCCGTGATCTCGCGCTTGGCGCTTTCGATCACGTCGAGTGATTTCATCCGCTCCAGGTGAACGGGGCCAAGGGCGGTGACTATGGCGATCTCTGGCACACACCACTGGCACAGTTCTCGAATCTCTCCCGGACCGTAGGTGCCCATCTCCGCGATAAAGACCCGCGCGTCATCGCCCAGGGTCTCATTGATGGCCCGCGAGAGACCGGCACGATTGTTGAAGCTTCGCGGCGTGGCCACGACTCCGCGATTCGAACCAAGCAAGTCCGCCAGGTGATTCTTCGTCGAGGTCTTACCGAATGAACCAGTCACCGCGATGACTCGCGGGGCTATACGTCGCAGTTTGGAAGTGGCTTCCGCGACGAACCGGTTGGCGAGACGACGCTCGAGCGGCTCGAGCGATCGGGCACTGAGGTCCAACAAGAGCGGTACCGCCCAGACAACCACTACCGCACCCAAAAACGGATCGGGGGCAAGAAGCCCGAGACCGCCGATAAGCAGAGCCAAGAGAGTCGTCACTCCGGCGACGGTCTTCAAGCGCCTCGTCCAGTTCAAGCGGCTGGTGCGCCCTTTGATAGAGAGCCCTTGGGGACACAGGATTCCATAGAGCGCGGAGTCCACCACCACCAAAGCAGTGACTCGCGTGAAGAGGGCAATGAGCAAGATGACGACCAACACGTGGGTCAAGGTGACCGGTCGCTTCGCCCTCGTTCGTTCGGCCGACTTGGCCGACGCGACTTGGGGCGACGACCAACGTCCAAGGAATCGGCTCATCGCCGCAGGTTCGTAGTGCTCGCGCTGCAAGACCCTCAGCCATCTGAGCATCTGGGCGGTGAAGGCCATGATCAGGATCAGTGCGGCGAAGGCGTCAAGAACGGTTCTCATCGTGTCATAGACTGCAGGACGGTCTTCGCCAGCTCTTCGGGTGCGATGGTCGGCACGAGATGTCCGACTCCGCTCAAGACTCGTAGCGACGAAGGACCCTTCAGCAACTCCCGGGCGCGCCTCGCGATCTGCACGGGAGCCTCGCCGTCGCCTTCACCCCAAAGCAATACCACCGGACAGGTAATGCGCTGAAGTTCCTCTTCGTAACTCTCGTTCACGCAGATCACCAGGACGTCGCGCATCGCGCCACGGGCATTTCGATAGTCTGGCGAACCATATTTTTGGCGAGCCTGCTCCATCCGACGCTCTCCAATGAGCCCCCTGCGATGTAGCCATCGGATCAACCGATAGGCGGGCACCGGTTGGCGCGTCCCATCCTGGCGCAGGAGGGGAACTCCGGTAAGGACCAGTGAACCCACTACTTCGGGATGTGCCGCCGCTAAGGACACGGCCACTCGACCACCGAACGAATGACCGACAATGAAGAGCGGCTCGGGACTCAAGTCTCGGATCACCGGCAGGAGCAATTCGGCGTATCGGCGAGCACCTCCGACTTCGTGGGGTGGCGGCGATGCACCGAAACCCGGCATGTCAAGTGCCACCGAGGCGACTCCGGCGTCGGCCAGAATCGCAGCGGGACGCGCAAAATCACTTCCCCGACGATCCCATCCATGTAGCCACAGGACCTGGACGGGGCCATCACCGAAGGCCTCGCCGAAAAGTTCGCCGTTTCCGTAGGCTTGCAGCACGTACTTCAGGTTACTGACCTCGTACGACTGCCTGGAACCATGTCACGCCATACCGGTAGCGTCGATGGGACTATGAGCGTTGACGCCCAATTCCCCGACGAGCTACTCGTCGGTCTGACTCCCGAGCAGCGCGAGGCGGTGACCTCGCCATCTCGAAGATTATTGGTACGCGCGACAGCTGGATCAGGCAAGACCCACGTTCTTACCCTGCGCATCCAACGCCGCATCGCAACGCGCGAGCTGGAGCCGAGCGACGTGCTCGTGATGACCTTCACGCGCAGGGCTGGCGAAGAGCTGCGGCGTCGACTCTATCGCGCCGATATTCGTGACGTCCGTGCTGGAACATTCCATCGTGCCGCGTTGAACATCGTCAACCAATTTCGTGAGGACCACAGCCTGCGACCACTGAACGTCGAAGCGAATCGTCGACGAATCGTTACCCCTCTCGCGCAGCATCTACGTGAATCAGGTGAACTCGTCCTCGAGGACTGGCAGCTTCCGCGATTGGAACAAGAGATCGGCTGGGCTCTCAGCCAAGGTTTCAACGGACCCCAATACGCCAAAGTCGCGCGGCGCTTGCGACGTGACGCGCCACTTCCGCCATCGCAGTTCGCCGAAGTGCTCGACCGCTACATCGGACTCTGTCGCAGTCGGGGTGTCTTGGACTTCGACCTCCTGCTCAGCGAGGCAATCGGGTTGCTTCGTGACGAGCCTGCAGTGTTAGCGGCCTTCCGACACCGCAATCGATCGCTCTACGTCGATGAGGCCCAAGACATGAATCCACTCCAGTTCATGATGTTGCGCCAGATGGCCGGAGACGACCCCGATCTCTTTTGTGTCGGTGACCCCAATCAGTCAATCTACGGATTCAACGGAGCCAATCCCCAACTCCTCGATGAGATCATCCGAACCTGGCCCGACACTATTTCACTCGACCTCACCAGAAACCATCGATCGACGGCGAACATCATTGCGGTAGCAAACACCTTGCTCGAAGAAGGCGCTCGCGGAATCAAGCCCGCCAAGGACGAAGGTGAGGTACCGGTGGTGCGGGGATACAACACCGATGACGAGGAGGCTCAACACGTCGCAGCTTGGCTCGCACTCAAACACCGGCCCGGTAGCGCCTGGAAGACGATGGCCGTTCTGGCACGGACCAATGCACAACTCGAGGTGATTGCGGGCTTTCTCGATGCCGCAGAGATCCCGTACGAGCGGCGCGGCTCGGACCACTCGCCGGCTTCGGATCTCACGCCATCAGATTCGACGCGACGTAGCGACGAAACGCAGCGAGACGCTGTTGCACTCTCCACGATCCATCGAGCCAAGGGACTCGAATTCCAGCACGTGGCGAGCATCGGATGGGCCGAAGGACAGTTGCCCAACTACAACGCCTCAACCCCCAGCGAGTTGGCCGAGGAGCAGCGCCTCGCCTACGTCGCACTCAGCCGGGCCGAGACCTCGTTGCTCATCACGTGGAGCCGTGGGCGCAACGACCCCCGTTTCCCCGATCGATCCCCCTCGAGGTTTCTTCATGGTGTCGAAGACGCTATCCACGACATAGAACGGAGGAACGCCCCTCTGACCGGCGAGGCGAGGCGAGCGCGCTTGGCCGCTATACGAGCTGAGTTGAGTGGCGTCGACGACTCGCGAATATCGTCGGACTTCGGACCCCACTGAAGCGGTCAGACGGTATAGTTCGCTCAATCGACAAAGGAGGGGCCGTGACTGAAGTTGCCAGCCGACTTGTACCTGATCAATCCCAACTGGTTTTCAACTCACCACCGACCTTTGAGTCGCTCGACGACGAGCGCCAGCACCGAAAGGCCCGTCTCGCCGGTGCCCTGAGGATATTCGGGCGCCTCGGCTTTTCCGAAGGGGTGGCGGGTCATATCACCGCGCGCGACCCCGAACTGCTGGACCATTTTTGGGTCAACCCATTCGGGATGAACTTTCGCCACGTGAAGGTCTCGGACCTGATTCTCGTTAACCACCACGGGGAAGTCGTTGAGGGCAATCGGCCGGTCAACCGTGCTGCCTTCGTCATCCACGCTGCCGTCCACGCTGCGCGACCCGACGTCGTAGCAGCCGCCCATGCTCACTCGCTCTACGGCAAGGCGTTTTCATCGCTCGGTCGTGAACTCGACCCGATCACTCAAGACGCGTGCGTCTTCTTCGAAGACCACGTCTTGGTTCGTGAGGGAGGCGGGCGCATCGTGCTCGATGAGGAGAGCGGACGGGCGCTCGCCCGCGGACTCGGCGAACGAAAGGCCGCAATCCATCAGAATCACGGACTCTTCACGGTCGGCCAGAGCGTGGATGAGGCAGCTTGGTGGTTCATCACCATGGAACGCTCATGCCAAGCGCAGTTGATCGCCGAAGCCGCCGGAACGCCAATCCACGTCGATTCGCAGGGAGCTCGCTATACCCGAGACCAGACCGGGTATCCATTGGCTGGTTGGTTCTCGTTCCAACCACTTTGGGACGACATCGTCCGGACCGACCCCGATCTCTTTGGCTGAGACTCACTAGCATCTGTTGGAGTTAACAGAGAGGTCTCCATGAACGGTGCTCATTCCCTGCTCGCGACGTTGCGTGCCAATGAGGTGACCACGATTTTCACGAACCCTGGAACGACCGAGGTCGATCTGATGGCGGCGCTCGACTCCTTCGACGACGTTCATGCGGTGCTCTGCCTTTTCGAAGGGGTCGCGACCGGTGCAGCCGACGGGTTCGCTC
Organism: Acidimicrobiaceae bacterium; assembly: GCA_013044405.1. Taxonomy (GTDB): domain Bacteria; phylum Actinomycetota; class Acidimicrobiia; order Acidimicrobiales; family RAAP-2; genus RAAP-2. Next base: position 11,452 of record JABEUR010000109.1, read on the forward strand.
GCGTCACCGGCCGTGCATCAGCAACGCTGGTGCACCTGGGGCCGGGACTGTCCAATGGCTGGGCCAATCTTCACAATGCTCGTCGGGCCCATTCACCGATCGTCAACATCGTTGGTGACCATCCCGACGCGCATCGCCTTCTCGATCCGCCCCTGAACAGCGACCTCGAAGGACTTACCCAGTCACTGGGTGGGTGGTTCCGGCGCATCGTCGACGCCGACGACGTTGCCGACCTCACTGCAGGGGCCGTTGGGGCGTGCTACGGACCTCCGGGCCGATCGAGCACGTTGTTGCTGCCTTCGAACGTGGCTTGGAGCGACGTGGCTGCGCCTCCCCACTGGCCGGTGGCTCGACGTGAGACTGCGCCAGCTCCCAGTTCCCAAGACGTGGTGCACGCGGCGAGGAGCCTTCGAACCAGACGTTCGGCGATCTTCATCGGCGGTGACGCAGTGTCGGGCGCACAGCTCGCCCTGGCACAGCGAGTCTGCGCTGCCACTTCGTCACGTCTGATCATGGAGACATTCCCGGCAATCTTCGAGCACGGAGCCGGGATCGTGAGTCCGGAACGTTTGATCTATCTCAGTGACTTCGCTCTTGGCCAGCTCTCCGATCTCGAGGTCATCGTGCTGATCGGTGCGACGGTACCGGCTCCCCCATTCGCGTACCGGCGCGGTCCCGACCAGATTGTCGCCCAAGGATGCGACGTGATCGACCTGGCACCGCCCGGCGTCGACACCTTCGCGGCCCTCGATTCACTCGTCAACGAGCTCGATGCGCCACCGGTTTCGATCCCGTCGGGCTCGCCCGCTGAGGTGCCCCCGGGACCACTCGATTCGCACGCACTGGCCCTGGCGATCGCCTCGACCATACCTGAAGGTCTGATCATTTCTGACGAATCCAATACCAGTGGGCTGCACCTCTATGGCGCGACCCAGTGGTCGAACCGACATCGGGTCATGACCCTCACCGGTAACGCCATCGGTTTCGGTCTCCCCGCCACTTTAGGGGCGGCCAGCGCGAAACAGGGTCGAGTCCTCGCCATTGAGGCGGACGGATCGATGATGTACACCCTTCAAGCGTTGTGGACCATGGCTCACGAGGGTCTCGACGTCACGGTACTGGCGCTCTCCAACCGCAGCTACGCAATCGTCGAACTCGAACTACGTCGCGTCCATCAGCCATTGGAGCGTTCGAGCAGCCAACTCCTCGTCGATCTCGATGACCCCGCCCTGGATCTGGCTGGAATCGCCAGGGGCCTGGGCGTACCGAGCGTTCGCGTGGAGACCACCCAGGAACTTCTGGACGCACTGCTGCGTTCCTATTCGACGCCAGGTCCGATGTTCATCGAGGCGATCTTGCCCCACGGAATCGGCTAAATCGTAAACTCTCCGACGACGGGTGCGTGGTCCGATGGCTTCTCGCCCTTCCTCGCGTCACGGTCCACGTAACTCGAGCTCGCTTTGTCCAAGAGGTCACGGTCGACGAAGAGCAGATCGATGCGCAGCCCCCAGCCCCTGCGAAAGGAACCGTTACGATAGTCCCACCACGAGTAACAGGGTTCACCCGGGTTGAGGGCTCGTGTGAGGTCTACCAGACCCGAGCGTTCCAGTGCTCGAAGGGCGTCGCGCTCGGCTTCGCTGACGTGGGTCGCACCTACGAATACGCTCGGGTCATAACAGTCGAGATCCGTCGGAGCCACGTTGAAGTCACCTCCGACGACGATGTGGCGCGCACGGTCACGACGCTCGACGAGTTGGTGCAACTTCGAAAGCCATTCCAGTTTGTACTGGTAGTGCGGATTGTCGATGGCCCGACCATTAGGAACGTAACACGAGTACACCCGTACCCCTGCCGTGGTCGCGCCGATAATTCTCGCCTCGGCGTCCGCGTCCCCAAAACCTCGCTCCACGTCGCTGAGACCAATTCGCGAGAGGATTGCCACCCCGTTCCACTGGCCCTGGCCGTAGTGGGCTGACTCGTAACCAAGAGCCTCGAGCTGGGCGAAAGGGAATTTGACGTCAGTCTGTTTCGTCTCTTGAATCAACACGACGTCGGGGTGCTGGTCAATGAGCCACGACTCGACGCGGGGCCAGCGGGCGCTCAACGAGTTGACGTTCCACGTGGCAACTTTCACTGAGCATCGGCCAGTACGAACAGCAGGTCCGACTCGGCCGCCAGTTGTCCATCAACGCTCGCGCGGCCGTGACCCTTTCCTCCGCGCGCCGAGAGTCGGGTCATTTCACATTCGAGCAGCACCGTATCGCCGGGGACCACCTGGCGACGGAATCGGGCGTGTTCGATCCCTCCAAATAGGGGAAGCCGACCGGTGTATCGGTCATCGGCCAATACGGCGACCGCCCCGCACTGAGCGAGTGATTCGAGCAGGAGTACCCCGGGTGTCGTCGGGCGTCCAGGAAAGTGCCCGGCGAAAAACCACTCATCGCCACGCAACGTCCACTCAGCACGGGCTAACCGTCCTGGATCGATACTCAGCATCCGGTCCAACAACAAGAACGGTGACCGGTGCGGCAGCCAGTGTTCGGGTTCGAGAGAGAGTTCACTCATGAGAGTGACAGTTCTGCGATCCGACGCTCTGGATCGACGGTCACCAGGCGAAACGTCCGCCGGTCGCCTCGCTTGAGCACGTCACGGGCCCGCGCCGGAGCGGGGTCGCCGAGCAAGGTCGTCGGCGCGTAACACTCGATCTGCTGTCCGCCCTTGAGCGTGACGCTGATCACGGCCCCGTGTGAGGTGAATGCGGTGACTTCACCCTCGATTCGTGCACCAATACGGTGGGCGCCTCGAAACGTCGCGAAGACGTCCTCAGGGTTTACTGGTTGACGCCCACGACGCAAGGCCACGACCGGCGAAGGGGTCTCGAGCACGGGAGCGGCCTTCTTCGTCGCTGGCTCGGCCTTGGCGGCCTTCTTCGTGATTGTCTTGACGACCTTGGCGACCTTGGCCGGTACCTTTTTCGCACGAACCCTGGTCGCCTTCACCGGCGGTGCTTCGACTACGGGAGCGGCTCGCTTGGTTGGCGCCTTCGCGGGCGCCTTGACGACCTTGGCCGGCACCTTCTTCGATGGCGCTTTAAGCGCCTTCACGGGAGTGAGTGTCGTTCCAATCGAAGGCTCCTGGCCTCCAGCCAGCGTCACCGTCAACTTCTTGGCGGCACGAACCGATTTAGCACCACGAACGGGAAGTCGCGGAGTGAAGACCCAACCCACTCCATGCACCGGCTTACCACCGATCAGGCGATTCTCATCAAAGAGCCACGGATACTGCTCGTGAACCTCCTGAAACGAGTCATTGCTCAAGACGACGGCGTTGATCCGGTCAGCGATCTTCAAGATGAAGGCGTCCCCCCGTCCAACCGCACCAGCCGGAGGAGTCACGATCTCTCCGGCCAATTCTGCGTCGAGGAATCTCGCCCTCTCCGCGGGCGCCACTCGATGCGCGAAACTCGCATCCGCCACCACGATCATCTCGGCGTTGGGATTCTCCTCGAGAAAGGCCCGTACCGCTTCGTCCAGTTGGACCAAGCTGGGTATGACCCGTCCTTCGGTGGCGAAGTTCGATCCATCGACCACCACGCGCAGGCGCTGCAAGCGGGCGGTACTCATGAGACGGCGCGCTCCAAGAGATCGGCCTGCTCAGCGGTGTGGACCAGCCCACTACCCGTGGCGGGGCTGGCCGATTCCGCGCGGGCCACGTGACGAACATCGCGACCACGAAATTGATCGTGCACTTGACGATGGACAAAGGGCCACGCGCCCATGTTTTCGGGTTCCTCTTGCAACCACACCAACTCGGTGACGTTCGGGTACCGGGCCAAGACCTCATCGAGTCGCACGTCGGGCCACGGATAGATCTGTTCGATGCGGATCACCGTCACCGTGGTCGACTCGGACTCGCGGCGACGCGAAATCGCCTCGTGGGCGATCTTGCCAGTGGCCAGGATCGCCCGGGTCACCTGGAGCGGATCGACCACGTCATCGTCGAGGACCGTCTGGAAACTGCCGCGCTCGAACTCCTCGAGGCGCGAGCGAGTCTGCGCGGCGCGCAACATCGACTTCGGAGTGAAGACGATGAGCGGGATCGGATGCTCGCGCATCACTTGACTGCGCAGGAGATGAAAGTACTGCGCCGCCGTGGTGGGTTGGGCGACGCGGATGTTGTTGCGTGCGCACAACGAGAGGAACCGCTCTAGGCGACCACTCGAATGCTCGGGGCCCTGCCCCTCATAGCCATGGGGTAGCAGCATCACCAGGCTGGCGAGCTGACCCCATTTGTCCTCGGCGGCAACGAGGAAGTTGTCGATGATGATCTCGGCGCCGTTCATGAAATCGCCGAACTGGGCTTCCCACGCCACCAAGGTATTACGGGCTTCAACGGAGTATCCGTACTCGTAGCCCAGCGCGGCATATTCGCTGAGGTACGAGTCGCGAACCGTGAAGAATCCCTTCGATCCCATGCTCGCCAGTGGAACGTACTGCTGGCCGTTCTCGTAGTCGATCAAAGCGGCGTGGCGATGTGAGAATGTCCCTCGCCGCGAATCCTGGCCCATGAGACGCACGTTCGATCCCGCCTTGACGAGGGTCCCGATCGCCAGGGCCTCACCGAGCGCCCAATCGACCTCACCCGATTCGAGCAGCGCCATTCGCTGGGTGAACTGGCGTTCGAGCTTGGGGTGGACGCTAAAGCCCTCGGGAGCGCTCATCGTGGCTCTGGCCACTTCCAACAACTCGGACCTCTCGACTCCCGTCTGGGGAGCATCACGGTCCGGGTGAACCTCCGCCACCGGAACCCCTTCCAATTCGGGCACCGGGACGGTTCGTACTTCGTCGAGCACGCCTTGGAGGCGGGCGTTGAAGTCATTGAGAGCCGTCTCCGCCTCCTCGATGGAGATGTCTCCGCGCCGTACCAGCGTCTCGGTGTAGATCTTTCGAACCGAACGCATCTGATCGATGATCTTGTACATCTGGGGTTGGGTGTAACTCGGGTCGTCGCCCTCGTTGTGCCCATGACGGCGGTAGCACACGATGTCGAGCACGACGTCTCGATGGAAGGTTTCGCGATAGTCGTAGGCCAGTCGAGCAGCTCGTGAACAGGCTTCCGGGTCGTCGCCGTTGACGTGCAAGATCGGGGCCTGGATCATCTTGGCAACGTCAGTTGGATAGAAGCTCGACCTCGCCGACTCCGGAGCCGTCGTGAAGCCGACCTGATTGTTGATGACAATGTGAATGGCTCCGCCTACGTGATATCCCGACAGCTGGGAGAGGTTCAAGGTCTCAGCCACCACTCCCTGGCCCGCGAACGCCGCATCGCCGTGGATCAAAATCGGCAAATAGGGGAAGTGGTCTAAGGGTTCCGACGCATGCGTGCCGTCGCTTGGGCGCACTACCAGGTCTTGCTTGGCCCGCACGATTCCCTCGACTACGGGGCTCACCGCTTCGAGATGTGAGGGATTCGACGCCATCGACACGCCTATCGACGCCCCGCGGGGATTCCTGAACACGCCCTGCGCACCCTTGTGATATTTGACGTCACCACTTCCCTGGACGCTCTCGGGATCGAGGTTGCCTTCGAATTCGGAAAAAATATCGCTATAGGACTTTCCTACGACGTTGGCCAGGACGTTCAAGCGACCTCGGTGGGCCATGCCGATGACGGCCTCCTTCGTTCCCTGGTCGGCGGCGATGTCAAGAATGGACTGGAGAGCGACGATGGTCGACTCGCCTCCTTCGAGTCCGAATCGCTTCTGGCCAACGTAACGAGAGTGCAAGAAGCGCTCGAACACCTCGGCTTCGTTGAGTGCTTCGAGTATGTGTCGCTGTTCTTCGAGGCTCATGTGATCCTGGACGCCCTCGACCCGCTGTTGGATCCACTTCTTCTGTTCGGGATCCATGATGTGCCCGTACTCGATTCCGATGGTGCGACAGTACGCATCTCGCAAGATGGCAAGGATCTGCTCGAGAGTAGCCTCGCTGCGCCCGGCCAGACCTGCGACCACGAAGGTGCGTTGGAGGTCCCATATCGTGAGTCCGTAGTTGGCCAGGTCGAGTTCGGCGTGAAGTGCCGGCGGCTCTGAGCGCAGCGGGTCGAGGTCCGCGTTGAGGTGTCCGCGGACCCGGTACATGTTGATCAGCTCCTGGACCCGTATCTGCTTGAGGATCCTCTCGGCGTCTCCCTCGCCAACCGAAGGGTTGCGGTCCTTCGCCCAGCGTGCTGGTTCATAGGGCATCCCCAGTGATGCAAAGACCTCGTCATAGAACTGGTGATCACCGGTCAGGCATTCGGCCACGTACTTGAGAAAGAGGCCTGATTCGGCTCCCTGGATGATCCGGTGATCGTACGTAGAGGTGATCGTCATCACCTTTCCCACTCCAAGTTCCGCCAAAGCTCGAGGATCGGCCGACTCGAATCCCGCCGGCCAATTGAGGGCGCCCACGCCAAAGATCGCTCCCTGGCCGGGCATCAAGCGTGGAACAGACTGGACCGTGCCCAACGTACCGGGGTTGGTGAGCGACACCGTCGCCCCAACGAAGTCATCGGCGCCGAACGAAGCGCTGTGGACCTTTCGCACCAAGTCCTCGTAGGCGAGCAGGAAGGTTCGAAAATCCATGGTGTCCGCGTCCCTAATCACGGGCACCAGCAGGTTTCTGGTCCCGTCGGGGCGTTGGACGTCAACGGCCAGACCGAGCCCGACGTGTTCGTGACGACGGATTCCGGGAGTTCCTTTGGCGTCGACGGCGTCGACGAAGGTCGCGTTCATCGACCTGATCTCAATCAAACCCTTGATCAGTGCGAAGGCAATGATGTGGGTAAAGGACACTTTCGCGCCGCTCGAACGGGACAAGGATTCATTGAGAGCCGACCGGTTGATCTCGAGAAGTCTTGCCGACACCGTTCGAACGCTGGTGGCGGTAGGCACCGAGAGACTGGCGTTCATATTGGTGACAATGCGCGCGGCAGCCCCCCTCAGCGGCGTCGCTTCCTCGTCAATCACGACTGGATTCTTGGCTGGCGCCGAACTGCTCGCTACGACCGCGGATGCCACGCTTGGCACGGTCGAGCGCTGATAGTCAGCGAAGAACTCCCGCCAACTCTCCGCCACCGAGGATGGGTCGGCGAGGAAACGGTCGTACATGTCGTCGACGAGCCACGCATTAGGTCCGAATGAGCCTGAGTTCGATCGAGGCAAAGAGGAGTCGGGAGTCTTAGTCACTCCTCCAGCCTAGGGGTCGTCAACACGCCAACGAGAGGTTCGCACCGACCACTGAGCCAGTAGGTTTTGGTGGTGGACTCCGCGAAACTTCCCCTCGGACTTCGATTCGTGTCCGAGACTCCGGTACCGGGGCTACGGGTCGCCGAACGTCGGGTCGAACAGCCTCTGGCCAGCATCATCTGTGTACACGGTGGACTGGACCGGGGTGGCTCGTTCGCGCGTCTGGCCCGACGCAGTGAGCACTTCGACGTCATTGCCTACGACCGACGCGGTTATCAGGGATCGCGAGACCTGCGTCCGCTCGATCTCACTCACCACATTGACGACCTGGTGGCCCTGGCCAAGGTGGAATCACGCCGCGGACCCGTCATCCTCTTCGGTCACAGCTTTGGCGGCGTCATCGCTCTAGGAGCCGCGATCCGCGAGACCGAGCTCGTGGACCTGGTGATCACCTATGAGTCACCACTTCCCTGGATCCTGCATCGACCGAGTTCACGGCCGCCGCTCTCTTCTGACGGGGCGGTTGAGGCCGAGCGTTTCTTTCGTCGGATGGTCTCCAACTCTGCCTGGGAGCGACTGAACGAACGAGAACGAGAAGCACGTCGTCTCGATGGGCCCGCGCTGATCAGCGACTTGACGAGCCTGCACGACGGCCCGCGGCCCTTTGACCTCTCCCAGTTGCGGGCTCGATTCGTCTACCTCTTCGGTGACGGGATCATCGCCGATTACTACGAGGCGCTCTGCACGCAGCTCGTGAGCCTAAATCCCAACTTTGCCTGTCGACAGCTCGATGGCGCACCCCACGGTGCTCACCTTTCGAATCCCGACCAGCTGGAATCGACCATCGAGGAGATCTGGGGGGAACTATGCGCGTCGCGATAACTGGTTCGACGGGACTGATTGGTTCGGCACTCGCCCGTGCGCTGGGAGAACGAGGTGACCAGGTGGTGCGCTTCGTGCGACCCTCGACATCACTGCACGAGTCGTCGTCGATCCGTTGGGATCCTTCTAGGGGCCAGCTCGACGAAGGTGACCTGTTCAAAATTGGAGGCGTTGACGCTGCAGTCAATCTGGCCGGGGCCGGCATCGCCGATCGGCGTTGGGACCGCGATCGCAAGGATGCGATTCTGCACTCACGAGTCCGTTCGACCGAACTCCTGGTCCAGGCGATTTCGTCGATGCCATCAGGTTGCGCCACGCTGGTGAGCGGTTCGGCGGTCGGCTACTACGGTTCGCGCTCCGACGAGGTCCTTGACGAGTCCTCTGGGCCGGGCCAGGACTTCCTCGCCCAGGTCTGCCAACGTTGGGAGGAGGCAGCCGATCCCATCAAAGCGAACGGAACAACCGTGACGTATCTGCGCACCGGCATCGTCATGAGCTCCAACGGAGGTGCGCTCAAGAAACAGCTCCCCCTCTTTCGAGTCGGGCTTGGTGGTCGCCTGTCCAACGGGCGCCAGTGGACCAGTCCGATCTCGTTGGCCGACGAGGTCCGTGCGATTCTGTGGATCATCGACCACGGTGTCGAAGGACCCGTCAACCTCACTTCGCCGGGCCCCCTGACGAACCGGGATCTCACGGCGATCCTCGCGCACGAACTCAATCGCCCGGCATTCCTTTCGGTGCCAACGCCCGCGCTCAAGGTGGTCCTGGGTTCTGAACTCGTCGATCAGGCGATCTTGGCGAGCCAGCGAGTCATCCCCTCCGCCCTCGTTCAGAGCGGCTTTGAGTTCCACCACGCGAACGCGCGCTCCATCATCCACTGGGCGTTGCACGAGGAATCCAAGGTCTGAGATCCACTATCGAAGTGCGTGAACGCATCTCGGCCCGAGGCGTGGCGCCCACCGATGAAGGCGCCCCTGTTGTAGCGTGAAATGTCGTACGTGCGAAGGTACTCGTCATGGTCGGCTCGCCCGTCAGGCGAGCCTGCGTCCACGGATCGATGAGACGTCAAGGCGTCGCCAAGGTAATAGGAAGAAGAATGTATGGTTCGCTCGAAGACCGCGGGGGTGATCCTCGCCATCCTCATCGCGCTGTCTGGCGTCTTCGTGCCTCTCTCGATGAGTCAGGCGGCTTCTCCGAGTGTGATTCGCGTCGCTGAAGCGCCGGGTGCCAATCCGAACTACATCTTTCCCTACATGCAGTGTGCTTACTTCTCGACGAGCAACATCAACCAGTTTCAGCGCCTGATGTACCGTCCGCTCTACTGGTTCGGACTGGGCAGGTCCACCGCACTGGTCCCCTCACTTTCGATTGCGAACAGTCCGGTGTTCAACAAGAGCGACACGTCCTTGAGTCTCTCAACCAAGGGTTGGAGATTTCACGGTGGTCAGGCCGTGAACGCTCGCTCGGTCATGTTCTTTCTCAATCTCTGGGTGTCGGATCCCACCAACTTCTGCGCCTACGAACCCAACCACGGCATTCCCGACGAGATTAAGAGCGCCACGGCACAGGGAAACGTCGTGCGCATCAATTTCACCGCACCGGTCAACCCGCAGTGGATTGTGGACAACTTCTTGAGCCTGGTGACTCCGATGCCCGAGATTTGGGACCGGACCAGCACGTCGGCCAAGGCCGGCTGCTCGAGCGGTCGGCTTCGGGCAGCCTCAACGGTTCGTGCGTGCAAGGCCGTAGACGCCTACCTCCAGGCGCGCGCATCCAATACCGCAACCTTCGCGAGTCCATTCTGGCAGGCGGGAACCGACGGTCCATGGCTGCTGAGTTCATTCTCGAGCGCCGGCGACGCCACGTTCGTCCCCAATTCCAGATATTCGGGTACTCCCAAGCCCGGGGTGGCACAGTTGAAGGAAATCGCCTATCAGTCGACCTCTGACGTCGTCCACGACCTCATCAGTGGAAAAGTCGACCTCGCCTACCTGAGTTACGGGGCGATCACGTCAACGGCCTCCACCCCGAGCGCGAACGCCGCCACGATGTCGGGCATCGAGAAGGTCTATAACCTGGCTTCCTCCAATCCCTGGGCTATCGACTATTTCCCCTTCAACTTCAATCCCGCCGATCCCAAAGCGGCCATTGTGGCCCAGCCCTATATTCGCCAGGCCATGCAGTACGCGATTGACCAATCGACCATCGTCAAGAACATCTACGGTGGCTACGCAGTCGCCGGAACAGGCCCGTTGCCCAATGGCATCTCCACCCAAGTTGGAGGCAAAGTGAGCACACCTTTCTCCTACAGCCTCAGCGCGGCTCAGAACCTACTGACCGCACACGGCTGGGCACTCCAGAGCGGTGTCATGACCTGCGTCAAGCCCGGCGCCGGTACCAGTGCGTGCGGCAACGGCGTCGCATCGGGTGCGACGCTCTCGCTCAAACTCATCGCTACGAGCGACTCGGCGCAGTTGAATCAGATAATCGCCCTAGAAATCGCGGCGTGGCACTCGATCGGCATCGAGGTAACACTCCAGAGCGACACCTACGCCTCGGTACTGACCGACTGTGGCAGCAGTGCCGGTTACGAGTTGTGCGCCTGGAGCGGAGGCTGGAACTACTTACCATCGATCTACCCGTCGGGAGAAGACCTCTTCACCACCGCCGGCACATTCGACGTCGGTGGGTACAACGACTCGACGTTGACCAAACTGATCAACGCTTCGTTGCACACCAAGGCAAACCTGGCGGCGTACTCACGTTTCATCGTCGCCCAGGCCCCGGTTCTGGTCCAGCCGAGCGAGACGCTCCTCGCCGAAACCCGAAAAACCCTGCGCAGTTCGATCCCGATCGTCGCGAACCCGCTCAATGCCTTTACTCCGGAGTACTACCACTACTGAGCGGACCACGCCTCTATCCACCTTCGACTGAACAGCCCTACCGGAAAGCAATGTTGAGTCTGTGTAGTGCGTGACGGCCACGCAGTGGCGCACCGGTGGCTTGAAAGCTGCCCAACCTCGAGCTACGCGACCATTGCTGAAGCAATGCGAGAGTCCATTCGCGTATCGAACCCGCCAGTTGTGACGCGTCGTGGGCGTCGTCGCGAGAGAGGACCATCGTTTTCGATCACCAGTGGACGTGGCGGAGTTGCACCTACCAGAAACCACCGACGCAGCGATCAGACATCAATGTTTAATGCTCAAGTAACACAGGAGCACCGTTGCGCCCGACACATCATCTTGCTGGGTTCTCGCGACGACCCTGCCATGAAAACCTTGCAATCACTCCAATTTTCGACTGTTGCCGACACGCACGAACTCCCCGTCATTGACCATATTTCTAAGAATTTAAGGGTCGGAAGTAACCCGGCGGGTGACTTGTTCAGGTACTTATCAGGGGTTACAGTGTGGGCTGGCCCGCCAAATGGGGGCGATTATTAAAAATATTGTGACCACTTCGGTGGCACTGGGAGGCAATATGTTTCGAAAAGGCAAGATTCGACTTGCTTTAGCCTTTGGGCTATTTGCAAGTTCTATGTCGCTTGGGCTGATAGCCCCGACGATAAGTGGGGCATCGGCGCCCTCGGGGACGATAACAATTGCCGAAGGAGCAAACGCCACACCTAATTACATTCTGCCCTTCTACCCGCCGGCCCAGTGCACGGTCACCAATACGTCGGGATTCCAGGTGATGATGTACCGACCCCTGTACTTCTTTGGACTTGGAGCGAGTGCCGCCATTCAACCCAAGATCTCGACGGGTAACCTTCCCAAGTACTCAAATCACAACAAGACCGTCACGATCAAGATGAAGGGTTGGAAGTTCGCTGACGGTCAGACCGTGAACGCGCAGTCGGTGATGTTCTTCTTGAACATGTACAAGGCGGTTCCGACCGGCTTCTGCACCTACACCGCCGGATTGGGCATCCCTGACCAGGTCGCCAGCGCCCACGGCAAGGGCAACACCGTGGTGATCAACCTCAAGTCCTCGGTGAACCCTCTGTGGTTCACCGACAACGAGCTCGCCGTCATCACCCCGATGGCCGACTCGTGGGACCGTACCAGCGCCACCCAAAAGGCCAAGTGCGCGAGCGGTGCCTACGGCGCAGCATCGACAATCGTCGCGTGCAAGAACGTTCAGAACTACTTGAACAATCTCGCTCAGAACTCCAGCAGCTTCACCAATAGCATGTGGCAGAGCGGGGTTGACGGCCCGTGGCGTCTCACGAGCATGGACAACCTCGGTAACGCCACGTTCCAGCCCAACGCGCACTACTCGGGTCCCCAGAAGGCCCAAGTGCAGTACGTGAAGTTGGTCGCCTTCACCACCGCGACCGCTGAAGAGAACCAACTGCAGGCCGGCAACATCGATGTCGGTTACGTTGACCCATCGATCCTGACCTCGCCGGCACCGCGGCCCGGGGTCGCTGGTGCGAACTGGGGACAGCTCTCGAGGCGCTACAACCTGGTGACGAACACCACGTTCGCCAACAACTACATGAACTTGAACTTCGGGAAGAACCCCGGCGCCAAGTACTTGAACCAGCTCTACGTCCGCGCGGCCCTGGAGTCCTCAATCGACCAGGCTTCGATCGACAAGAACGCGTTCAAGAACTACGCCGTGCCGACCTGGTCAGCACTTCCCCCCACGACGCCAGCCGCGGAGAGTGGACCGATTCCCCAGCCCTACCCGTACAACATGACCAAGGCCGAAAGCTTGCTGACCAGCCACGGCTGGACCAACAAGAGCGGCCAGCTCGTCTGCACGAGTCCTGGTACCGGAAGTTCCCAGTGCGGTGCGGGAATCTCCTCAGGTGACAAGATGGCTCTGAACATCGAGTGGGTCTCGGGCACGCCCTCTGAGGACGTCATGATGAACGCGATCCTCGCCAACTGGTCGAGTCTCGGTATCGCCATGAGCCACACCGAGGGAACGTTCAACGACACCGTCGGATCATGCCCGGTCGCCTACAACCCCTCGTCGACGTTCGACATCTGCAACTGGGGTGGCGGTTGGTTGTTCGCCCCCGACTACTTCCCATCGGGTGAGCCGCTCTACTTGACCGGTGCGGGGTCCAACAGTGGCCTCTACTCGGACCCGACGATGAACCGTCTGATCAAGCAGACGCTCGCGTCGAACGTGAAGCTGACGGCGTACGGAAATTACACCGCGACGTCGCTGCCGGTCCTTTGGGACCCGCTGAACACCGGAACCGGAGAGATCATCAAGACCCTCAAGAGCAGTATCGGCTTCCAGGACACCTTGTTGACCTCGACCCCGGAGTACTTCCACTACTAAGGACTTTGCAGAAGTACTTTCGTATCACTTGAAACAAACCGCAAAAGAGGGGCCCACAGGGGCCCCTCTTTTGCGGTGGAAGCGTCATTTGGTGAAGATTGCGTGATGGTAATCTAATCCAGTGCTCACGTTCATAATTCGACGCCTGGTGCAGTCGGCCATCGTTTTAATGATCATCGTCGTGGTCACGTTTACCCTTCCGTACTTCCAACCACACGGAATCTACGCTCCGGCCTACGCCGCACTGGGCAGCCGGATCAATCCACTGAACGTACATATCTGGGCTCAACAGCACGGTCTGACCCAGTCCTATTTTGTTCGACTTGTCAAGTACGCGGACCAGTTGATCTTCCACTTCAACCTGGGCCATTCGTTCAAGCAGAGCCTCTCGGTGAACTCCATTATCGCCCTCTACGTGCCAAGGACCGTATGGCTCGCCTTGAGCGCACTGATCTTCACGATCATCATCGCGATCCCACTCGGCATCTTCCAAGCATCGCGACGTAACACGGTGGTCGACTACGCCGCTACGGGAACCGCCTTCGTGCTCTACGCGATGCCGGCATTCCTCCTGTGCATGCTGGTCATCGACGCCTTCGGCTTCCACTGGCCACGACTCCCCATTTCGCCGCCGAGTGGCGTCGCTCCCTGGGCCATCTTCACCGACCCGAAAGCCTTCATCCTCCCCGTCGGCTGCCTCACCTTGCTCTCGGTTGCGGGGCTGAGCCGCTTCATGCGCGGCACCGTTCTTGAAGTCCTGGTCCAGGACTACGTTCGAACGGCGCGCGCCAAGGGCTGCAGCTCGCGTCGCGTCCTGTGGCGCCACGCTTTTCGAAATGCACTCGGGCCGATCGTGACAATCCTGGGACTGTCCATTCCTGGCCTGTTCGGTGGTGCCTTGATCATCGAGGATGTCTTCAACTACTCGGGTCTCGGCGTCCAGACCATCAACGCGGCCATCACGCTCGACGTACCGACGGTGCTCGGAATCACCGTCTTGGTGGCGATCTTCACGCTGCTCGGTAATCTCATGGCCGACGTGGCGCTCGGCCTTATCGACCCACGGATCCGCATAGAAGGTGCCAAGTGACGACCGTTTCCAGTGATCCGACCATCGGGCATCTCGAGGACGCTCCGGTGCCGATGTGGCGCCAGCGCACCAAGATCTTCATGGCCAATAAGTTGGCCATCGCCTCATGCGTTTACGTGATTGTCCTGACGCTCGCCTGCTTTCTGCTTCCCCACCTGCATCCCACCAATCAGACCAATCAGGCCACGGCCTTTGGCACCCCACAAAACGCCGCGCCTTCGAGCGCTCACTGGCTCGGTACGGACAGCAGCGGCTATGACGTACTCGGGAGAATCTTCTTCGGTGGCGAGTATTCGTTGACCCTGGGATTCCTCGCCGGCTTCATCACCATTGTCGTCGGAACCCTCTACGGGATGATCTCGGGTTTCCTGGGGGGCATCGTGGACACCGCAATGATGCGCCTCATCGACGCCTTCTTGTCCATTCCCTACCTCTTCTTGCTCATCACCCTGATTACGATCTTCGGGCGGTCCACGACGTTCCTCATCGCCATCATCGGATTCACCGGCTGGTGGGGTAACGCCCGCATCATCCGCAGCGATGCACTGCTCATCAGGAATCTCGATTACGCCAAGGCATCGACCTCCATGGGAGCGAACAAGTGGCACGTCATTCGTCGACACGTCTTTCCCAACTCGATCAGCAACATCGTCACCGTGGCGACCTTCTCGGTCGCTGACGCGATCCTCTTCCTGTCGGCACTCGGATTCCTCGGATTGGGGATCCAGACCCCTCAAACAGACTGGGGCACCATGCTCCAAGCCGGAACGAGCCAGATCCAGAACGGCTATTGGTGGGAGGTCTTCCCGGTCGCTGTTGTCTTCATTCTCATCGTGGTCGCCATCAACTACATCGGCGACGCGTTACGAGATGCCTTCGAGGTACGCCTCCTCGAGCGTTAGGGCGCCGTCACTGGCTCCGTACAGCCGGGCTCGTGAAGGAAAGTGCGCTCCTATCGAGATCGACCTTCAACGAGAGCGCTGGGCGTCTGCAATGGGCGAGAACCCTCGTGGGATGTGCGACACATCCGCCCCAGCGCCCAATAGTTCGACTTGGTGCGATGGCACCCGTGTCACCTCCCAACGAGACTAGGGGGTGCATCGGAACGGACACGACCGTCGAAGGCAGGTTTCTGCGGTCGAGCCCCCTCTCGTTCACTGCCCCGAGGAAGCTCCCTTGCCTGCCCCGCCAGTGATCGTCACCACCGAGCGCAATGGGAAGTGACATGCCGCTTCGTGACGCGGGCCAAACGTCGACATTTCAGGTTCCACATTGGCGCACAGGTCCTCGGCTCGAGGACACCGGGTCCGGAAGCGACAACCCGACGGGGGATTGATCGGCGACGGTAATTCACCCGTGACTCGACTGCCCCGTCTGACCCCGGCCTCACTGGGATTGGGTCGGGGCACCGCGTCAAGCAGTCCTTGGGTGTACGGGTGAGCTGGCGTTCGAAACACCGACTCGGCGTCTCCCATCTCCACGATTTTGCCGAGATACATAACGGCGATCGTGTCGGCCATGTAGTAGACCACTGCCAGGTCGTGACTCACGAAGACGTAGGTCAACTGACGCTCTCGTTGCAACCCCTTCATCAGGTTCAAGATCTGAGCCTGAATCGAGACATCCAGAGCAGAGACCGGCTCGTCAGCAACGATCAACTTGGGATTGAGGGCCAGGGCGCGCGCGAGTCCGATTCGTTGGCGTTGACCGCCGGAGAATTCGTGCGGGTAACGGTCGGCGGAGCGTTCCTCGAGACCGACCACGTCGAGAAGCTCGTAGACCCGCTTTTGTCGTTCCGCTCGAGTGCCCTCATGTTGAACGACCAGCGGCTCAGCGAGGATGTCGTTCACCTTCATCCGAGGATTCAGCGAAGAATAGGGGTCCTGGAACATCATCTGTCGCTGACGCTGGTCTTCGCGCGACGCCTTGTAGTTGGCCGCCGTCACCAGCTTGCCGTCGAAGTGGACCTGTCCGGCAGTCAATGGCTCCAGTCCGACCAACATCCGCCCGATCGTCGTCTTGCCGCAGCCCGATTCACCGACCAACCCAAAGGTCTCCCCCTCATTAATGGTGAAACTGACGTTAGAGACGGCCTTGATCGAACCCACCTTGTGACGCACCAGACCAGCCTTGATGGAGAACTCCTTGATGATTCCTTCAGCGCGTAACAGCTCCTTGGAGGATCGTTCGGTGACGACGACCTCTTGGGCGTGGATAGTCACGGGTTGCGGTCCGCTTACCGGGTGGAAACAGGCGAACGAATGATCGCCTTCGATGCTCAATGGTGGGTCGATCTTCCGACAGTCATCTTGAGCGAAGGCACATCGCGGAGCGAATCGGCATCCGATGATCTCCTTGGTCAAGTCCGGCGGCAGCCCCGCAATCGACGCGAGTTCGTGCTTGGTCGTGTTCTCGAGATTCGGCATCGAGGCGAGGAGCGCCTCTGAATAGGGATGGCGCATTGCAGTGAAGAGTTCCGTCGTCGTCGCCTCTTCAGCCTTCTTCCCACCGTACATCACCACTACTCGGTCGGTTCGACCAGCGATGACGCCCATGTCGTGGGTGATCAGGAGCACCCCCATATTGAGCTCTCGACGAAGACTATCGATGATGTCGAGGATTTGCGCCTGAATGGTGACGTCCAGAGCAGTGGTCGGTTCATCGGCAATCAGCAGCTTTGGTCGACAGACCAGACCCATGGCGATGATGACCCGTTGACGAAGGCCGCCGGACATCTCGAAGGGATACTGCTCCAGACGCTCCTTGGGCCGAGGCATCTCGACCATCTCCAGCACTTCGAGTGAACGCTTGCGCGCGTCGGCGTCGCTCGCTCCTTCATGAATTCGTAGGCCCTCTCCGATCTGGCGACCAATCTTCATCGTCGGATTCAAGGAACTCATCGGATCTTGTGGAATCAGTGCAACCGTGCGACCCCGTTGCCCCTGCATCTCTGCCTCGGTGAGGGTCGCCAAGTCGACACCGTCCAAGAGGATGTTGCCGCTGGCGATCTTGCCATTGTTCGGCAACAACCTCATCACCGCAAGCCCGGTCGTGGTCTTGCCACAGCCAGACTCACCCACCAGTCCCACGCATTCCCCGGGGTCAATCGTGATCGAGAAATCATCGACGGCGGTGGCAAATGCCTTTCGAGAAGCGAATTGGACCTTCAGATTGTTCACGGCGAGCAGCGATGACATAATCCAACAATGCTAGCCCTCACTGGGCTAAACCACGTACCTGGGCTCACTAGGGCCCGTGTTGCTCAACCTCTTCAAATATCGCTGCTGACCGGCAATTTCCAACTCCTACGATGATGCAAGCACGGTCCCAGTCGGCGGATGGCCTCCATGTGGCCGGCGGCGCCGTAGCCCTTGTTCTGGGCCCAACCAAAGTCCTCGTATCCGATCGCGATCTCGCGCATGTAGCGATCGCGCTGCACCTTGGCCAGCACCGACGCCGCCGCAATGGTCGCACTTCGCTGATCGCCCTTGACGATGATGGTCGAACGAAGCTCCGCATAGGTGAATGGAGGTGGCGACGCCGACCCCATGGGTACGTCCAGGGGCGCCCGCAAGAGGTTGAATGAACCATCGATCAATGCGTGCGTCGGTCGCACCGCCATCTGGTCAATGGCCCGCGTAGCGGCGACCGCGAGCGAGACCCTGATGCCCCAAGAGTCGATCTCCTCGGCGCTGGCCCAACCAAGTGCAAACTCAGTAGCCCAATCCTCGAGAGGTCCGACCAACGCGTCGCGTTGCTTGGACGTCAAGAGCTTCGAATCATTCAGTCCCCCAGGCGGCACTCGCAACTCACTGAGCGCCACGGCCCCAACGACCAACGGTCCCGCCAGCGCACCTCGACCAACCTCATCGATTCCCACGACGACCTCACCATTCGCCAACAACGCAGTCTCATAGACCATCAGTTCTGGGTCGTCGGCACGCACGAGAACAGAGTATCCATCGAATCTCCACTCAACTGGCACCTAACATTTGCAACTATGGACGACGTCGTCATCTTGGTACCGCTCAAGCGCTTTGACATCGCCAAACTCCGCCTACGCGAGTCGGGAGTCGCCGCAGCAACTGAAATCGCCCGTGCCCTCGCGGCACAGGTCCTCGAGGCGAGCCACCCCAGGCACGTGATCGTCATCGGAGAGAGTGAGGAGATCGCCGCCTTTGCCCATGATCACGGCGCCGAGTCATTCGAGTCTCGCGCCACCGACCTCAATGACGCCGTCACCCGCGCCTATCGGTTCGCTGGAGAAAGATTCGAGTACGTCATCATCGCTCACGGAGATCTGCGCGAACCGACCGGTCTCGGAACCTTTGCCCCAAGTGAAGGCGTGACCATCTTCAGCGATCATCACGGTACGGGAACGAATGTACTGATCCTGCCCACTGAGCTGGATTTTCATTTCGCTTACGGTGTCCAATCAGCACGACACCACTTGCGCGAAGCGCACCGTCTCCATCTCACGACAACGCTGGTCACGGATAGCCCTTGGCGTTTCGACATCGACGAATCAGATGACCTGGGTCCCATCACACATGCGTATGGGGGGGCCGAATGGCCCCCCCATACCACCAATCCTTGAAGGAACTGGTTACTTCTTGGCGGCAGCCTTCTTGGCCGGAGCCTTACGCGCTGGAGCCTTCTTGGCGGCCTTCTTGGCCGGAGCCTTCTTGGCTACCTTCTTGGCAGCGGCCTTCTTAGCTGGGGCCTTGCGCGCCGGAGCCTTCTTGGCCGGAGCCTTCTTGGCTACCTTCTTGGCGGCAGCCTTCTTGGCCGGAGCCTTCTTGGCGGCCTTCTTGGCTGGGGCCTTCTTGGCTGGGGCCTTCTTAGCTGGAGCCTTCTTGGCTACAGCCTTCTTCTTCGCGGCTGGTGCCACTTTCCCTCCTTGGGACTCAACGTTGAATCAATTTGGGACCTCGGACGAACCAACATGGCTCCTTCGAATTCGGACCCGCTTTGACATACGTGTACTCGCTCATGTACCACCCAGCTTCACAGCTGTGTGGCGACTGATCGCAGTGCACGGCCCTGGGCGAAGAAGCATCACACGAAAGCGTTGCGAGCAACATTTCGAACAACGTTTGCCTCCTCCGCAGAAGGACATCTAAAAGTTCACTCGCTTTCGAGATCAATGTCAAGCATTTCGAAGTTTTTTGCGACAGATGTTTTTGATGAGCACGAGTGACGGAATCTATCTTGGGCGATGTTCATCCGGCGATGCGACGAGCGGAGCGGAGCGATCGACATTGGTATTGGGTCCGAGTCGCAGTGGAAAGACTTCATCACTGATCATTCCCAACTTGCTCATCACACGAATGCCCAGCGTGATCACCTCAACTAA
>JABEUR010000017.1 GCA_013044405.1 Acidimicrobiaceae bacterium
AGTTCAGGAATTCGAAGTGATCGCGCGCCGCGGCATCGACGATCTCTTCCTCCTTCTGGTGAGCGCCACGCTGATCGTCGTGGCGCTCCTCGCGGGTGCAGGACTCCTCAGCGCGTTGATCTCGGGGCACGGACTACCCACGCACCACGTCGTGGGTGCGGTGACGGCTTTCAGGTACTTCGCGGATCCCTCCCTCGCGTGGCGGGTGCCGGTGGGTTCCCCGTGGCTCTACTGGAGCACGACGGTGGTCGTGGTGGTTGGCGGGACGGCGCTCAGCGTCGTCGTGGCCAAGCACTTGCGGATCGAACAGCGAGGCCGCGACGACGACCCCACCCGTGTGGCGGGTCTCGCCGAACGTCACGAGGTGAGACTTGCCGCCGGGGAGAGGAACCTCCTCGCCAAGGCCACCATCTTGCGACCCCAGCTGACGAGAGCCGCTGCTCGTGACCTCGGCTTCTTCTTAGGGATGAGTCGTCGGGTGGAGTGCTTCGCCAGCGTCGAGGATTCGATGGTGATCCTCGGGCCGCCGCGCTCGGGAAAGGGCTACAACCTCATTATCCCCTTCATCCTCGACGCCCCCGGCGCGGTCGTGACGACCAGCACCCGCCCGGACAATCTGGCCGCCACCATAACGTCGCGAGTAGCCAAGGGCCCCGTCGGGGTCTTCGATCCCCAAGGTCTCGCCCTCGGAGTCTCTGGAACACTGCGTTGGTCACCGATCAGGGGATGTGAGGATCCCCAGGTCGCGATGATGCGCGCCGGCGCGCTGTGCGCCGGCGCGGCCGGCGGAGTCAAGGACGCCAACTTCTGGCAACAACAGACCGAGGTGGTCGTGCGCTGTCTCTTGCAGGCGGCCGCCATCGACGAGCGCAATGTCGCCGACGTCTATCGCTGGAGCCTCTCGCCCGATGAGGCCAAGGAAGCCGTCGAGATCCTAAAGACCTCTCGCCACGCCACGCCCCAGTGGGGCAGTGCGCTCGGCACCGTGGTGGGACTCGAGTCACGGCCGAGGTCCAACATCTGGTCGGTCGTGAGTGGGGTCTTCGCGCCACTGGCCAGTCCGCGCGTGATCGAGCAGTTGAGCCCCGGCTCAGCCGACGAGTTCGATCCAGCGTCGTTCTTGGAAAGGTGCGGGACGCTGTATCTACTCGGCACCAGTTCGGGGGCCTTCGCCACCGCGAACTTCGTCTCGGCATTGATCGAGGACGTGGTCGAGACCGCGCGTCACCTGGCGAGTGCGTCACTGGGTGCGCGCCTCGATCCGCCCCTAGCGCTGATCCTGGACGAGGCGGCGAATTACCCACTTCCTTCTCTGAGTTCTCTGATGAGCGAGGGAGGGGGATCGGGCATCACGACAGTGGCGGTGTTGCAGTCCCTCGCCCAAGCGCGAGACCGCTGGGGCAACGACCAGGCGCAGGCCATCTGGGACTCGGCGACCACGAAAATCATCCTGGGTGGATCGAGCAACGCGAGTGACTTAGGCGACCTCACGAAGTTGATCGGGGAACGGGACTGGCCCGAGACCACGACGACGCGCCAGTCAAGGGGCTTAGGGGGTGGTGAACGCACCGTCTCAGAGACCACTCGCCAACGCGCCATTCTGGGTCCGAGCACCATCCGGCTCATTCGCGTCGGCCACGCCCTGTTGATGCTGCGCGCGGCCAAGCCCATCATGCTCACCCTGCGTTCCTGGACGCAGCGCCGCGACGCGCCGACTCTCAAGGTCCATCGCCGCGAGGTCGAAGAGATGCTGCGCAATGGCGCGAAGCAGCACCGTTCGCAACGACAGGATGCGTGTGGGTTCAGCGAACTATCTCGATCGTCTCGGACGACTTCGTCGGGTGAACACCCGTGAGCGAGCAACGTGTCGACGTGCCCGCTGGCAAGCGCGACGCCGCACGCCTGCGACCAGTTCGCGATTCGACAAGTGAGTCGAGCGGCGAGGCGAATGGTCCTCTGCACTGGCCGAGTCTCGCTCCCTTCGTGGCCGAGAGGATGTGGCCCGAACTGGCGGAGTGGGTCGCCGCGTTGCGTCAGCGCTACCGCGGGCTGGACAGTTACGTGGTGCCAGCGTGCTGGTACGAGCACGAGGCCCTCGTCGTAGCGTTGCAAGCCTTGAAGGACCACGAGCGCGTGGCTTATGACGCGAGCTCGCCGGCGTCCTCGGCCACTGACTGGCACCGGGCCTTTCGTGACATCTCGCTACTGCTACGTCAGTACACCGCCGACCTGCGCTGTGGACATGGCACCGAGTACGGCGACGTCGAGCTCTTTGGCATGTTCGTCGCGACAGATATTGCGCGGCGACGGCGCCGCGCCGCGACCGTTGCGTTAGGCCTCGGCAATGAGGACGACACCTATTACCTGTGAGGAGCACCAAGATGCGTGACCCCAAGGGACTGCTCGACGAGCTCCAGGCGGGTATTTCTGAGCTCACGACCTCTGAGAGGTGGCAGCGCTACCTCGACGTGCAGAGCCGTTTCTACTCCTATAGCCCCAACAACGTCATGTTGATCGCGTTGCAGAAGCCCAACGCCACCAGAGTCGCGGGCTATAAGACGTGGCAGTCGTTGGATCACCAGGTGAGGGCCAAGGAGTTGGCAATGCGGATCCTGGCGCCGATGCGCTATCAAAAGGATGACGGGCCCGAGGGCGAGAACGTGCGCGAGGTTCACGGCTTCAAGTTGGTCCCGGTCTTTGACGTCAGCCAGACCGATGGCCCCGACCTACCAGAAGCGGTGAGCAGACTGGAGGGACTCGCGCCCGAAGGTGTGTTCGACCGGCTCACCGAGTTCGTCCACAGTATTGGCTTTCGCGTGGAGCGACCCGAGTCACTGGCGAGTGGGGCCAATGGTGACACGACGCACGCGTCGGGTGTCATCCGCGTGGTCAGCGCCAACTCCGAGGCGCAACAGGCCAAGACCTTGGCTCACGAGATCGCTCACGCTCTTCTGCACGATCCCGAATCGGTGACGACCAAGGACCTATCGCGCGGGCTGAAAGAACTCGAGGCCGAGTCCGCGGCTTACGTCATCTGCACGGCACTGGGTATGGACACCAGTGACTACTCCTTCGGTTACGTGCTCGGGTGGACCGGTGGGGCACCGGACGCGATCGAGGGCATCAGGGCATCGACGGGTCGCATCCAGAAAGCCGCCACCGCCGTACTCAAGACGTTCGAGGTCGGGGACTCCCCGGCTGAGGTCGCGAGTGATCAAAAGCTGTCGATTGATCCACGCGACTTGGCCGTGGACACTATCCCTATTAGATATCGCGAAATCCGGCGCGGCTTGGAAGCGCCTGCACTCGAAGGTGACGGATTATCGACAAGAGAAATTGAGGGGCTTAGTCTTCGTGTGGACGTTGATGGTGCCGAAGGACCAAAAGTGACGACCACTGCGGAACCCATTGCGCGTGATGCTGGTGTGAGTAGTTATCGCCCGCTGACCAGCGCGGAACTTGAGGTACTTACCTTTCACGAGGAGGTGGGCAATCAATCCGAAATTGAGAGGGGATGACCGCATGGCTATTGGACAACGCTCAGCGGCGACGATATTTGGACACGGGTGGCTCAACTATTTCCAGGCAATGGAGATACTTGGAGTCAGCCGCTCTACCCTTGACGGTTGGCGTAAGTCTGGCCTCTTGGTGTTTGCAAAGCTTCCCAATGGTCAGCTCAGAATTCGCCATGAGGATTTGAACACGTGGTTAGAAGGTCTCTCAGAGCAGTGGTGACACTCATCGTCGCAGAGTCCGCGACTC
>JABEUR010000110.1 GCA_013044405.1 Acidimicrobiaceae bacterium
CTGGCGCTACTGGGATTGCCCA
Source organism: Acidimicrobiaceae bacterium (assembly GCA_013044405.1). Classification (GTDB taxonomy): domain Bacteria; phylum Actinomycetota; class Acidimicrobiia; order Acidimicrobiales; family RAAP-2; genus RAAP-2. The sequence goes on from JABEUR010000110.1 coordinate 23, forward strand.
TCCAATCAACGTCACCTGAGTGTCCAACGCGTCGCAGACGTCGCAAGCGCGGGCTGCCTGTCAAGCTGACGGCGCAATAGTGGCGACAGCGATGGCGGCCCACGAAGTCGAGAATCCAGGGAAACTTCCCACTATGGCTTATTTGATATCAAGTGGGCACGGTGGGCCATACCTCCAGAGCCCACCAAACAACCCTGCCTATTACAAGTTCTCGATCGCTCCTCACGGGGTCCTCAAGATTGCGACGGTGAAGTTGGTCTGATCCCCGTGAACTGATCCACTAGTAATGCGAGTCCTGATGCTCCAAAATGGAGCGAGGAGGACAGCAATGAAACAACGGCGTCACACCCCCGAACAGGTGATCAGGAAGATCGCCTCGGGCGGCAATTCTGGAAAGTCAGCGCCGTATGTCCCAATTCTTTGCATGCCTGCGCACTGAAGTTCGATGAAAATCAACTGAAGTTCGGATGCAACCGTGCTGAAGTTCGAATGCAATTTCACTGCACGAGCGATGCGAACCTATTGAACGATGCGTGCAATCTTCATTGAAATTCGAGTGCAACTTGACATACTGGCGGAGTGTAGATATTCCATCCTGGGAGTATTCCCTTCTGATCCACCCCCGAGGCCCCCGATCTGACCTGACGCGAGGCAATCTTCGTGTTGTCAAGTCCTACCAGTCTGGATGCTTCTTTGCCTTTCGAAGGTTGTTGTCTCCCAGAACCAGTCGCTGCAAGTGCCAGATGAGTCTCTGGAACCGATTGAGGTTGGGTCTCTGAGGTGGACGGAATCTGTAGCGCAATCTCGCCCTCCGCTGCTCTCGCTTGGAGACAGGACCGTACGACGCTGTTCCACGGTTCATCCAACCGTCCTTGGTGATCGACCTATTGACCCGAACTTACTCACCGAACCTCATTCTGGCCATCCGAGCGGCAATATCGTTTTCCTCCTTCGGTAATCTCGGTGGGTGATGGTGCATAGCGAATGGAGTACTCAAGAGATTTTGGGAGCCCTCGCATCTCTTGACGAGGCCGCTCTCCCGAATGACTTCATTGACGTTCGGAGAGAGGACTACAGGCTTCTGAGATATCCAGAGCGTTATCTTTCGCCGACCCTGCCTGCCGCTCAGGTTGTGTGGTCAAATACGTTGAGATCACTCGACACCGTATTTAGCGAGGTTGCGACCGAGGTTGAGAACTGGGGTCTCGACACAATCCATTGGTGGGTTTCAAGCGCAACGCGCCCCCTCGATACTGAAGCGAATTTGCGAGCTCGTGGCGGAGTCCTGAGCGACTCGTACCAGATTTTGGCTCGTGAACTTGGGAACGACGCAGTAGAGGGTTCTTCCTCAACGGACATGAGCATCGAACTGGTCCGGGATGAGCGCTTCCTTCGAGATGCCATTGCCGTCGAAACTGAGGGTTGGGGTAGATCGTTGCCAGACGAGCAGGCAATAGGTGTTCGACTCAGTAAGGTTCTCCGCAATCTCGAAACGTCCACCGAGTTTCAGTTTGTGGCATATGTAGGAGGGCAGCCGGCTTCGACTGGTTGCTGCACAGTCGGCGGCGAAATTGGAAGGCTATACGGTGCGGTCACATTGCCAGGATTTCGTTCACGTGGCTGCTATCGAGCGGTGCTCTCCTCCCGCTTACGTCAGGCCCGTGACTTTGGTGCGACAATCGCGGTGACTCGAGGGCGTCCCCTTACGTCCGGTCGCATCTTGATGAAAGCTGGCTTTACCGTTCACGACCTCGAAAACTGTTACCGCTTGTCCATCAGTTGAGTGGTCCATTTGCCATACACCATCACCCACCGAGTTTGTCGAAGGGGAAGTTCTCTCCAACTTCAGACCGCTATTCGGGCCCCCTCCGCTCATCAAAGGTCAAGCGTGCACGAGCGCCAACACCGCACTGCGTATTCCAAGGCGCACCTGTTCGAGGAGTTCGGCGGGCTGCTGGGTACGAATCGGCAGATTCCCTCCCGCCCAGCCGTTCCCCCTAACCGACTTCGAGATGAGGATCGCCTTGCGCCTGCCGAGCAACTCCAGCCTCAATTCAACATCACCGAGGGCAAAGTCCATCTTGGCCGACCCGGTGCGCACCACCTGCTCGGCAACAATATCGATTCGTCGCCTCAACCACTCGACGAAGTCCACTGAAACTGGATCACCGGGGAGAACCTCCACGGCTTCCAGTCGATCGTCTTGAAGCAGGCTGAGGATCAGATCTCTTGACCCTCCGACGCAAGTCCACGGCAGATCGATCTCGCTTGCCACACACCATGAGTGGTCCTCGGTCCACCACAAGTTAGGAGACTGGAAATCTCTTCCGGAAGCATCAAACGCCATGGCTCCTGGTAGAGATCCTTCGAAGACTTCGTAGTCGCGCCAAGGCAACTGAATTGTTGGGCGCTGTGTCGAGCGCTCGACGCGCGCGGCTTCTTTTGGTTCCGACTGAGGTCGTACGTCAATTGGACCGTAGCCCGCCCAGACGGCGAAGAAGCATGGCCCCGTGGTGAACATAGTCAGGTCATCGATCAATGCCTCGGTGTAGTCCTGCGAGAGCGATCCCTCGCGAGGCCCTTGGCTATCCCAGGGTGGTGGAAGCGACGGGACAATCTCGGGCAGAGCGACTTCATGCCACTGAATTGCCGGGTGTAGCGGTACCTGGCTCCAGCGAGACACTTCGGCCCATCGAAGAGTTTCGGATCCGCCTCTTCCGACCGGAACTGGGTGGAGGATCTTCGCGTAGGTTTCGAATCCTCCCGGCACCCACGAGGTGACCACGTTTGCCGATGGCGGACTCATGCGCTCGATCAGCCAATCCGCCGGTGAGACCCTGTCGGGCCCCTCCTCATCACTTGGCAGTGGCATCCGTCTCACCGACATGAACGTAGCCCGATTCAAGTCTCTCGCCACTGAGAGATCGAGCATCTCTTCGCGCCTTCTCGGCGCCAGAGGCAGCATAACGAGCCCAATCTCCCCGACTGTTTCGAACCCACTCGACTGCGGTGTTGACGTGCAAACCCAGAAGGTCAGCGAGAACGGGTGCCTGAAGCTCCGAAGCGAGCTGCATCAGAGCCGAGTTCCGTGTTGGGCGAAGGACGATACCAAGCGTGGCGAGTCGGTTACGCAGTTGCTCAGTGGTGATTGGGCGACCAGGCACTCCACCGGGGAAAAGCCAGTCACCTCGATGGACCGTCGAGTGGCCCCGGCGACCCCGAAGTTGAAGTACGAGGTCGTCAAGAACAGGTGGTAGCTGGAGCGGCTCGACACCAAAGTTCACGAAGACCGATCCCGGCGCTTCTCGCACGTCTCGACTGCGAAGGCCCACAACCCGACTGAGGTGTTGCCCGAAGAGAAGGACAAACAGCCCCGCAACCCTTAGAGCCAGATCGATTTCGCTTTGGGCGAGCAGCCTCTCGACCTGTTCCCAGCGTTCGTCTTCTTCGACACTGGAAGTTGCAGTTATCGACTGGCGAAGTGGAACTCGAACTCCGGAAATGAGCTTTCGCGATCGAGCCCAAGCAAGAAAGTCACGAACCGCGTAGCGCGTCGTTGGCCCGGAGGACAACCACAAATCGACGTCGGCCTGTCGAAGCCCTTCAAGGTGTCTGCCCGATTCGTCCAGCCAACTGAGAAAGGCAAGACTCTGGCTGATCCTCAATCGGGCCCACTTCGCTCCATTTTCCGTGAATTGACCTCGCTGAACCCTCCTGCGCGCACGCCTAAGAACATGCCACACGGCAAAAGGACGAACCAGGTTCGCCCTGTCCGATGGTACGTCAGCCAGTAGATCCTCGAGCCATGCCTCCAACCGATCGAAACCTGGTTGATACTCAGGCAGTGCTCCGGCCGCGACAAGCAGACCTCGGAGATGGTTCAGAGGCTTCGTCTGTTCCAGGCCGTCTAACCCCTGGTGCGAAAGCTCCACTTCTCTTCGCGCAATTTGCCCAAGTGTCGTGGCCGCCGAACTTTTGCGAAGCCAGCCGATACTCGCCTCAGGATTTGCCACGTCCAGTAACGCCAACCTCACGGGCTCGAGCCGGATATCCGACTCCTCCCCACCCAACACTTCCTGCAAGCGCCTCTCGAGGACGCAACGCGCGCACAGGCCCTTTTCGTAGGGGTAGGCGATGGCTCCGCATCCTCTGCACTCAATCTGGTGGCTGCTCTTGTAGCAGGTTGAGCAGATTGGCCCGCGCTCAGTGATCTGATGGGCCGGCAAGTCGCGGTCGCAGTCGACACACCTCCTCGTGGGTCGAACCGCACACGCCTGACATAGGGGTCCGATCGCGGTGCGCTGCGCCACCCTTCTGGAGAGCCCGCAGCCTGCGCACTCGGCGACCGGGTATTCGTAGCACCCTTCACAGACGTCGCCCTCGTCCGGTTGTCGGCCACGCTTGCTGATCTTGCCGAGCTCCCCGCAGACCGAGCACAACTTGAGTGGCTGTGAGTAGCAGGAATCGCAGACCGCCCGGCCAGAGCGGCGTGAGTGGATTTGAGCGAATTCCCCACATACGTCGCACTTCACCTTCGGACGTTGGTAGCAACGCATGCAGATTGCGCCCGCATCAGTACGACGAGCAACAATGCCAGGGTTGCCGCACTCGATGCACCGTGACTGCGCTGCAGGGTCCTTCCGACGACATGCGTAACATACGGGGCCGTTCTTATCATTCGTTGAGACGGGCGCAACCTTCTTGCACCGGGAACAGGCACGAGCGTTGGACCGATTGAAGCAGGGCGTGCAGATTCGCCCCTCCTTCACGTGGTAGCGGAGATCGCGCTCCTTCGCGCATCGAGCACATCGGGGAACCTGACACTCGACGAACCCAACCAACCGCAGGGCCTCCGCTAACGGTCTTAGACCAGGAGGTGCGAGTGAGCTCCCAGAGACCAGACCATCGGGATGCTCCTCCAAGTACGACGTAACCAGGTTGAGTTGCTTGCCGGGCCTGAGTACGGACTGCACGATCTCGAGGATTGCGGCCTCATCAACCTTTCCGTGCAGGCACCTCACCGCCGATTGAGCAACCAACAACTCGGCATTCTTAGACCTGGTGCTCATGAACCATCAGGCTTACGAATTCTCGCCCTCACGGGAGCAACGCTCTTGATCTGCTCGCTCGGAGATTCGCCAGACCCACCCGCGACGGCCTTACGCACCTGAGCCTGCACCGCGACCACTTCCATGAGCTCCTGCGGACCGCACTGGAGGATGTCACAGAGCGCGGCGAAGACATCGATGTTGAGCCTCTGGGGCTCCTGCGTGACGAGCCTGTAGATCTGCTCCCGCGAAAGCCGGACACCACGTTCCGCAAGCGGACCAATGAGGTCAGACGTGTTGAACATGCCGCGCGTGGCCATCACCTCGCGCAGATGCCACTTGATTCCCATCTTCCGGGTCATGGCTGATCCTCCTTCTTGTAGACGCGATCCAGTGCCTTCGCGAGAACCCCGTTCTTGTAGTCACCGCTGATGCCGGCGTAGATAGCCGTGGTGGAGGCGTACGAGTGACCCACCTGTTCCTGGACGAAACGTTCGTCGTAGCCGAACTCGATTAGGTGAGTCACATAAGAATGCCGGAGACAGTGAAGGTGCAGCTCCCGAGGCAGGCCAGCTTCCTCGCGAATCTCCGTGAAGCGATCATCGAGATAGGTCTCGGCTACCCGCGATCGCCTCTCGGTCACCCATAGCGCCGGATGCTTGTCTGGCTCAAATGCCGGCCTCACCTCGGAAACGTAGTGACGCAGTCCGTCAATTGCCCAGTCGAATTCGGGAAGAGATAGGACCGAACGTCTCCGTGGTGCGCTTCCCTTGACGGCTTTGCCGTAGCGAACGTGGAGCGACCCGAATCGCCCCCAGTCCTTCTTGTAGGGATTCGCTCGAAGATCAACAAGGTCGAGTCGAACAGCTTCCCTTCGCCGGAGCCCCCATGCGTAGATGGTCTTGTAGAGCTGGGCGTCTCGGAGTGCGGCGGTCGCCCCCTTGCGCTTGCGAGCTCTAATCTCGGTCACCCGTTGATCGCATCGGTCGAAGAATCGTTGAAGTTCCTCATAGGTCAGGGGTCGCACACCCGGGCGTGCCTCGAACTCCGAGAGGTGTTCCACCGTGTTCCACTCATGACAGATCTGCACCGGATACTCGCCGAAGCGTTTCTCGCATTGCTCAACCCACGCGTAGCGGGGATCCGTCACGTACTCCATGAAGAGTCGCAGGGAGTTCTGGTAGCCACGAATCGTCGAGTGTGCACAAGGCTCGTCGCGACTCAAGAGAGATGACGTCCAATCCTCGACGTCGGCGGGAGCCCACCGCCACGGATACTGCCCCACGAACTCCATAAAGCGTTTGATGAGGAGCAACCGACCTTCGATTGTGCCTGCAGACAGCATCCGACTCAGCTGCTGACGGCCCCAGCCTTCAATCATCTTCTCGAAGATTGCCGGCGCCTCATCGAGGTGCACAACCTTGGCGTCAAGAACCAGATGGGCTGCTCCTGGCAAGTCGACTCGCGGCAACTTCGACCTTCCTGTTGTGTTGTGATAGATGCATCATTGTTGCATTGAATCTGGCCCGTGTCAAGCACTTCCCAATGGGCGCAACGATAAAGGGTGGATGTCACAACTCTCGCTGTGACATCCACCCTGATCAACTTCCCTGATCACAAGCCTATGTGGAGAATGGCTTATGTTGCATCTGGTGCAATAATTGAGGGTTCTATGAGCATCCGCTCGTAGCGCCACAACTCGCACAGACATAGCACGATCCGGCACGCTGCATCGAGTTGCCACACTGGTAGCACATCGGAGCGTCACGCTGTTCGTTTCGATTCAGCGGACCGGGTCCATCAGGAGCCTTCTGCTCAATGTCGATGAGGGTCGGCTGAACGCTCACGTTGACCGTCGGCGTCGCCTGCTCGACCACTTCGGGTAACGTCGGCTGGATTCGCTCGTTCGTAGAGAGGACACCAAGCTCCTCACGCTCACTCGCACTCAAGTAGTCGAGCGCCAAACGGCGGAATATGTAGTCCACCAGCGACGTGGCGATTCGAAGGTCGGCGTCGTCGGTCATGCCTGACGGTTCGAACTTCATGTTCACGTACTTTCGAACGTACGTCGCCAGTGGTACACCGTGCTGAAGGCCCAGGCTGATCGAAATGGAGAAGGCATCCATGATGCCAGCCAGCGTCGAACCTTGCTTGGAGACCTTGATGAACGCCTCACCGGGGCGGCCATCTTCGTACTCACCGACCGTCACGTATCCCTCGCAGTCCGCCACCCGGAAGGCGAACGTCGACGAGACTCGCCGGCGCGGCAGACGCTCGCGCACCGCTCCGACCACGACATGCGAGCCTTCGCTCTTGGCCAGTTCCAGAGCCGTCTCGAGACGGTGAATCTTGGTGTAGAGCTCAGCCGCTACCGAGTCGGTGGCGGTGACCGACGACGAAGACTCCTGGCCATCCTTCTTCGCGGTGGAGAGCGGCTGACCGACCTTGCAGTTGTCTCGATAGATGGCTACCGCCTTCACGCCCAACTTCCACGCGTCCATGTGCAGGTTCGCCACATCTTCGATCGAGGCATCCTCTGGCATGTTCACGGTCTTAGAGATCGCACCAGAGATGAACGGCTGAACAGCACCCATCATCTTCACGTGGCCGAGGTAGTGAATGGTGTTGTCACCCATCGAACATGCGAAGACGGGAAGGTGCTCGGACTTGAGCCCCGGAGCGCCGACGATCGACTTGTTGTCATCGATGTACGCCTCGATGAGCACGATCTGAGATTCGGAGTATCCAAGGACCTGCAAGGCACGCGGCACCGTCTGGTTGACGATGGACATATTGCCTCCACCGACCAACTTCTTGAACTTGACCAGTCCAAGGTCGGGTTCAATTCCGGTCGTGTCACAGTCCATTAGCAACCCGATGGTGCCCGTGGGAGCGAGTACCGAAGCCTGGGCGTTGCGCACACCGTGGCGCGAACCGAGATCAACGGCCTCCTCCCAGACCTGCTGGGCGGCTTCGAGGATGTCCTCGGGTGCGCGAGTGGCGTCGATCTGGTAGGCGGCGTCTCGATGCATCCTCAGGACATTCAGCATCGGTTCGGTGTTCTCGGCGTATCCCTCATGGGGTCCCATACGACCTGCGGTTCGCGCACTCGTCGCGTAGGCGTGCCCCGTCATCAGAGCAGTGATGGCTGCGGCCCAGGCCCGGCCCTCGTCCGAATCGTACGCGAGACCCGAGGCCATCAGCAAGGCCCCCAAGTTTGCGTAACCCAGGCCCAGTTGGCGAAACTTTCGCGAGTTCTCGCCGATCTTCTCGGTCGGGTAGTCCGCCGCACCGACGATGATCTCCTGGGCGGTGAACAGCACCTCGATCGTGGCCTTGAAGGCGTCCACGTCGAAGTGTCCGTCACTCTGGAGATACTTCATCAAGTTGATACTGGCGAGGTTGCACGCGGAGTTGTCGATGTGCATGTACTCAGAGCAAGGATTGGATCCATTGATGCGATCGGTGTTCGACGAGGTGTGCCACCGGTTGATCGTCGTATCGAACTGCAGTCCCGGATCGGCGCACTCCCACGCCGCGCGAGCGATCTGACGCCAGATCTCGCGTGCCTTGACTGTCTCAACGGTGCGACCACCGTGACGTGCGACGAGGTTCCAGTCACCATCGGCGATCACGGCCTCCATGAAGTCATCTGAGACCCGCACCGAGTTGTTGGCGTTCTGGTACTGGATCGAGTGGATGTCCTTGCCGTCGAGGTCCATGTCGAATCCGGCGTCGCGCAAAACGCGCGCTTTCTTCTCCTCGTTGGCCTTGCACCAGATGAACTCCTCAACATCGGGGTGGTCCACGTCGAGGATGACCATCTTGGCGGCCCGACGAGTCTTGCCGCCAGACTTGATCGTCCCCGCCGAGGCGTCGGCGCCACGCATGAACGACACGGGACCGCTCGCCGTCCCGCCGCCTTCGAGCATCTCGGCACTCGAGCGGATCTTGGACAGATTCACACCCGCGCCGGAGCCACCCTTGAAGATGATCCCTTCCTCGGTGTACCAGTTGAGGATCGAACGCATGGAGTCCTCCACCGCGAGGATGAAGCAGGCGCTGCCCTGTTGGGGCACGCCCTTGACCCCGATGTTGAACCAGACCGGTGAGTTGAACGCCGCCTTCTGGGTGACCAGCAGGTGCTTGAGCTCGGCGCGGAACGTCTCCGCCTCCTCCTCGTCCACGAAGTAGTCACGCTCGATCCCCCACGTTGTCACGGTGTCCACGATCCGGTCAACGACTTGCTTCAGACTCGTTTCGCGCTCGGGAGTTCCCAAGGTGCCTCGGAAATACTTCTGGGCGAGGATGTTGGTGGCGTTAAAGGACCAACTGGCTGGAACTTCGACATTCAGCTGTTCAAAGGCCACCGAACCATCTCGAAAGTTCGAGATCCGCGCATCACGGCGGTCCCAAAGCACTTCGTCGTAGGGATGACGGTCCTCGGTGGTGAAAAACCGACGGAGTCCAATTCCGAGTCGCTGCGGTGCGATAGCCATTTTCTTTTCTCTCTTCTGTCCGATTCCGACACTCAAATCACGCTCCAACGCCATTGTGCCGGGGAGTCGACCTTACCCGCTCCGCTTCCCCGAAACCACAACATGTAGTGTCATCGACACCACACGACGCAAGATGCTGTGTTATTACAGCACTGTAATTACACGGCGTCAACCCTATTTTAATCAAATCTTTAGA
>JABEUR010000111.1 GCA_013044405.1 Acidimicrobiaceae bacterium
AAAAAATCTGCGTAATTTCTCACCGTCCCTACACCATGCTTCGCGCAGCGTGTACCTAGCATGGCACCGTAGGGCACAGGAATATATACGCAGAGCACCAATCAGGTTCGACGAATCGACACCGGTCCCCGGAGACACCCATGAGTACTAATCGAAGTGGAGGCTCCGCCTTCATAAAAAAGGTTCTGGCAGTTGCCCTTATCGTCCCGCCCTTGTCGGTCGGCACGCTCATTGGTAGCACTGCAAAAGTGCTACACCCGGTTGTCGCCGGTTTCAGGGTGGTAGGAAATAAGATTCTCGATCCGAACGGTAAGCAGTTCGTCCCCTACGGCATTGTTCTTGAGTGCGCCGCCGCGAGCGTGAACAGCATCAACAACAAATGTGACGGAAAAGACCAAACCGGCAACACCGCTACCGCAGTGGTCGCGGCCGCGGCAAAAGACTGGCACGCCAACATCGTACGGTTTCAGGTCGCACAGGAGTACCTCTTCAGTGGACCGCGAGGAAGTGTCAACGCTGCCTACCTCAGTCTCATAGATAGCCACGTCAACCAGGCCAATCACTTAGGAATGGTTGCCACCATTACCTTGCAAGAAGAAGAACAAAAGGGCCCGGCATTTCCGACGGCCAGTAGCACCAAGTTCTGGAAGTTCATGGCCGCGCATTACAAGAACAACCCCGATGTCTTCTTTGATCTCTATAACGAGCCGCGTCTACCAGTCGAAGCCTTTGGGAGTAGTGGCACCGTGAACGACGTATGGAACACGTGGCAAAAGGGGGGATCGGCACTCTTGCCACAGGGGCCAAGTGAAGTAGGCACTACACGCGTGACCTACGTCGGGATGCAGAGCCTCGTGAATACCGTAAGGGCCCAAGGTGCGAAAAATATCATCGTGGCGGAAGGGGTGCACTCCGACGAGAGTCTCTCAGGGCTTCCCGCGCACACCCTCACTGGCGGGAATATCGCGTACGGGATCGAGCCCAATCCAATCCCGAACCGGACCTCGTCCGAGCAGTACACCAATTTCGGGCAGTACGCGAAGACCTGGCCGATAATGCCCGAAGCGTTCCTCGACACCTACGGTGCTGGCACGTGCGACCCTCATTCTCCGGTCGATCTACCCCCGCTGTTCAAGTACCTCAAGAGCATCAATATGGGCCTCATCTTTTGGACCCCCGCTCCGGGAATTGGAATTGTCGGGACCAACCTTAATGAACCGACCTCATATCCACCTGGGGCAACGAATGTCGGGTCACCACAGTGCCCTTACAGAGGTTCAGGCTTCGCGTGGTCGAAAGCTAACAAGATTGGCGATGGTGCTCTTATCATGGCCTACTTCAAGGCGAATAGCGTGCCACTGCCGCATTAGTCCAGGGGGAGCCCGCCAACTCTCACCACCTTCAACACACCGACAAGGAGAATCCCTCGATCATCGCCGATGCGCTCAGTGAGCGCTTCGGCATGAACCCCACTGAACGTGACCAGCTTCTCTTCGATCAGTTTGAAGAGACGTGCGTGGTGGATGACGGTCTGGCCGACCAGGCCCGCAACGATGGCTTCGACAATTTCCGGCTTATTGTTGATCGGCGGTTCCTTGAGACCGTCGTGGGCCGAATGGATGGCAATGAAGAGATCTCCAAGCGGATCCTCGGCGACATAGACTTCCGAACTGCTCTCATGGACCTCTATGCCGAGCGGCCTTACCGTCGCCTACGAGAGCCAACTACGGGGACTGCGCCGTGACCGAAGCCAGAGTGCAGGTCCGGCCGTCGACTACCCGGCGCCGCAACTAGCCCAATTCCACTAAGTGGTATTGCCCAATTCTACTAAGTCCCCGTGGTCGGGAAGGCGGGATTCGAACCCGCGGCCTCCTGGTCCCAAACCAGGCGCGCTAACCAAGCTGCGCTACTTCCCGAGACCCTTAACGTTACACAGTCGAGTCGTCAGCGACTTCAGGGCACAATGTTCGTAGGCTGCGGTTGGACGATGATGGAGGTGAGGACGTGGCGTACGAGTGGATCATCGATGCCTTGGACGAGACGTGGACCTCCATCGATCGTCTGCTACGCGATCAACCAGAGCAGTCCTTTGACGCGCCGACACCTTGCGAAGGATGGAGCGTTCGAGACGTGGTCAGTCACCTGCTCGGATTCGAGAGCATGCTTCGCGGAGGTCCGGTCCCCTCGTTTGAAGGTGAGTGGCCCGGTTATGTCAAAAATCCGATTGGTGAGCTCAACGAGGCCTTCGTACAATCGCATCGTGATCAATCAGGAATCGAGGTACTCAATCAGTTTCGCGAGGTGGCTCGCCAGTCCCTCGATGCACTGCGAGCTCTCAGCGTCGAGCAGTGGGACAAGGTGGGCTGGAGTCCCGAAGGAGATCGGCCCTATCACCGTTTCCAAGAGACTCGAGTACTCGATAGTTGGATACATCTTCAAGACATCCGTGACGCGCTTCTCCGACCCGAAGATGACCACGGGCCGGGTGAGGAAATCGTGGTCAATAGATTCGAAGCCACGCTTCCCTACGTCATCGGCAAGCGCATGAAGGCTCCCGAGGGCACCGTTGTCCAGATCAACCTCAGCGGTCACCTCGCGCGGGTGATCGTGATCGAGGTCCAAGGAGGCAGGGCCGTAGCTTCGAGCAATGTCTCGGGGCCCGCCGACCTCGAGATCACGACCCCGGTAGCGTTGTTTTGGCGCCGTGCGGCGGGAAGGATCAGTGCCGGAGCATTCTTGAACGCCTCGGCGACGGTGGTGTACGGGAATCAGGCGTTGGCCAGTTCCTTCGCACAGGCGTTGGCCACCATGATTTAGAGATTCTGGGGCGAACCGGTAGGCTGGCATCTCCTATGCGTGCTACCACCACCAACCTCGAGAACCACCGAATCAAACTCCTCGTCGAAATCGACGATGAGGAGATGAACCAAGCTATCGATGCCGCTGCGGTGACGTTGGCCAAGCAGGTCAGCGTCAAGGGCTTTCGAAAGGGCAAAGTACCCAAGAACGTCCTGATCGCAAATATTGGAGGTCCCGCGGTCCTGCGTTCCGAGGCGATTCGCGAGTCGATGCCCGATTTCTATGCCCATGCGGTGGCCGAAAGCCTTATCGACCCGATTGGCCAACCCGACATCAACATCATCGCTGGCGAAGAGGAGGGGATGCTCTCCTTCGAAGCAGAGGTTGAAGTACGCCCGCAAGTCGAGATCACGGGTCACCGCGACCTGAGGGTGACCATCCCGTCGCCATTCGTCAGTGACACCGACGTCGAGAGCCAGATCGATCGATTTCGAGAGACTGACGCCATTCTCAAAGACGTGGACCGGCCAATCGTCACGGGGGACTTGGTGACGATGGATGTTCATGTCCAACAGATCGCGACCGACGTCGAACCGCTCGACATGTCCGACTTCATGTACACCGTCGGGTCGGGAACGATCACTGAAGGTGTTGATGAGCTCATCATGGGTCTCAAGGCCGGCGAAGAACTGAAGCTCAATGGAAACGTCGGAAATGGTGTAGTCGCCACGTACGAATTGAAGTTGAAGCAGGTGCAAGAACGCGTCCTGCCAGAACTGAGTGATGAGTGGGTCGAGGAGAACACAGAGTGGGCCACCGTTGAGGAGATGCGAGACGCGATCGTCGCACAGATGCGACGGATGAAGATCGTCGAAGCCCAGATGTCCCAGCGCGACGCGATGCTGGTCGCGTTAGGAGAACTGGTCAGTGAGGACGTGGTTCCCGAAGTTCTGGTGGAGTCTGAGACGAGCGAGAGACTTCACGACCTCGGTCACCGTCTCTCAGAACAACAACTGAATCTCGAGACTTTCCTCCAAGTGACCAATCAGACGCCTGAGAACCTGCTCGAGACCCTTCGTCAAGACGCACGTCGTGCAGTTCGAATCGACCTCGCGATGCGGGCCCTCGTCAAGGCGGAGAACCTTGAACCGACATCCGAGGAGATTGACCAGGAGTTGGAACAGACCGCTGAGTCGATGGGGGTCACGCCAGAACTCTTGCGAACAAACCTGCGAGACACCGGTCGCGTCGTGACGTTCAATGCCGAAGTGGCCAAGATGAAGGGTTCGCGCTGGCTCACTGAGAATGTCACGTTCGTCGACCCCGAAGGGGTGACCATTGACGTGGAGCTCTTGCGCAGTGACCAGTCTGACGGACTCGACGCGTAAGGTAGGAACGTGAACGAGAACTATCGAATACAGAACTACCTCGTCCCGACGGTGGTGGAATCCTCTAATCGTGGTGAGCGCGCGTACGACTTGTACAGTCGCTTGCTTCGCGAAAGGATCATCTTCCTCGGGACCCCGATTGACGACACCATCGCGAACCTGATTTGTGCACAGATGCTCTTTCTTGAGTCGGAGGATCCCGATAAAGACATCAACCTCTACATCAACTCACCGGGCGGAGACATCACCGGTCTGCTGGCGATTTACGACACGATGAAGTACATCAAGCCCGCAGTGTCGACCTTCTGCTTCGGTCAGGCTGCATCGGCGGCGGCGGTCCTGCTCGGTGCGGGAGCCAAAGGAAAGCGATTCGCTCTGCCCCACGCCCGTGTTTTGCTCCACCAACCGTGGGGTGGGGTCGGCGGACAGGCTTCCGACATCGAGATTCAGGCCCGTGAGATCTTGCGGATGAAGGATATGTTGAACGAGATGCTGGCCAACGACACGGGTCAATCGGTGGAACGCATCACCAAAGACACCGATCGTGACTACATCATTGGCGCTCAAGAAGCCGTGGAATACGGGCTAATTGACGAAGTGATCTCCTCGAGGCCGTAGGTACCTCATCGTGGGGGCGCTGACTCCTAGGATGGTCGCGGTGGAGGACGTGTCGGAGGGAAACCGTGGCAAAGTTTGGTGAAGGAAGCGACTTGATCAAGTGCAGCTTCTGCGCTAAGGGTCAAAAACAGGTCAAGAAGCTCATCGCGGGGCCCAGCGTGTACATCTGCGACGAATGTATCGACCTCTGTAACGACATCATCGCCGATGAGTTCGGGGATCGCCCGGAGTTTGTCATGGACGACCTACCGACTCCTCGAGAGGTCTCATCATTCCTCGACGAGTTCGTGATAGGGCAAGTAGAGGCGAAGAAGACTCTGGCCGTGGCTGTCTACAACCACTACAAGCGCATTCAGACTGGCCCGCTGCACGAGGATGACGTCGAGGTGGCGAAGTCCAACGTTCTGTTGTTGGGGCCAACAGGCTGCGGCAAGACATTCCTCGCCCAAACACTCGCACGCATGCTCAACGTCCCCTTCGCCATTGCTGACGCCACCGCACTGACGGAGGCCGGATACGTCGGTGAAGACGTGGAGAACATCCTATTGAAGTTGCTGTCGGCGGCGGATTTCGACGTCAAGCGCGCTGAGCGCGGGATCATCTACATCGACGAGATTGACAAGATTGCCCGCAAGGCGGAGAATCCGTCGATTACTCGCGATGTATCTGGCGAAGGTGTCCAACAGGCGCTGCTCAAAATTCTCGAGGGAACGGTCGCGAGTGTGCCGCCCCAAGGTGGGCGAAAGCACCCGCACCAGGAATTCATCACGATTGACACCTCGAACATCTTGTTCATTTGCGGAGGTGCTTTCGCTGGGCTCGAAGATATCATCGAACGCCGACTCGGCAAGAAGTCCATGGGCTTCAACCAGCCCGTGGAGTCAAAGCGTCGTGGCGATATCGAGTTGTTCCGTCACGCTTTGCCAGAAGACCTCGTGAAGTTTGGCCTCATTCCCGAATTCATCGGACGTCTGCCAATCGTCAGCGCCGTTCAACAACTTGATCGTTCGATGCTCATCAGGGTCCTCACGGAGCCGAAGAACTCACTCGTCAAACAGTTCCAGCAAGTGCTGATGATGGACGGGGTCGAACTGGTATTTGACGAAGACGCGCTTGAGGCAATCGCGGACCGCGCACTGGACCAGGGCACCGGTGCACGTGGTCTGCGCTCGATTCTCGAAGGCGTCCTTTTGGAACCGATGTTCGATGTTCCCGGACGAACCGATGTCACCAGGTGCATCATCAGCGCTGCAGCGGTACGTGGCGTCGAAGAGCCTGCATACGAATTGCGAAAGGCGACGAGAACCCGTCGCGCGAGCTAATCGGTGCGATTCCCTTCGTACGTTGCGGCGTTGTCGTGGCTTGAGTCACACGTCGACTTCGAGCGTATAGCTCCTAATCGGCAAGCTGTGCCCACGCTCGAACCGATCATCACCACGTTGGCGCAACTGGCCGAGCCTCAATCGGACTACCCCTCGATCCATATCACGGGTACCAACGGGAAGGGAACGACCTCGACGCTGACCGCAGCACTTTTGTGTAGTACGGGACTTCGCGTCGGTACCTTCACGAGTCCCGATCTCCACGCGGTCAACGAACGAATCGCGGTGAATGGCGAGCCGATCGATGACGTGGAGTTCGTTCGCCTCCTCGAGCGCCTCGCCGACGTCGAGTCCGTGAGCGCAATTGCCTTAACACGCTTCGAACTGCTCACCGCGGCGGCCCTGCTGCACTTTTCTGACGAGGGAGTCGACGTTGCGGTGATCGAAGTCGGAATGGGCGGGACCTGGGATTCGACCAATGTCATCGCCAGTGATGTGGCGGTGCTGACCAACGTCGACCTTGACCACACGGCCGTTCTCGGTTCGACGATCGAAGAGATCGCTACCGACAAGGTGGGAATCTTCCGCTCCGACGCAATTGCCGTGGTGTCCACGACCAATGCAGTCGTGGTCGAGATCGCTCGAGAACGGGCTGCGGCCATTGGGACCGAACTGTGGTTGATCGGGGAGAACTTCGATCTCGAACGCAACGATTTGGCGCTCGGAGGCAGATCGATCACCGTTCGCACTCCCTACGAACGCTACGAGGACGTGCTGTTGAGTCTTCACGGAATCCACCAAGGATTCAATGGTGCCACGGCGATCACCTGTGCTGAAGCGTTCTTGGGTCGCGCGCTGGGCGAAGAGGTCGTGGTAAGCACCTTGTCCAAAGCCAAGATGCCCGGGAGAATGGAACTGATTGCACGTCGTCCGATGATCGTCGTAGACGGAGCTCACAATCCAGCGGGTATGCGTGCCCTGAGTGCCACACTCGACGGGGCATTCCACGTGGTGGGTGAGCGGCGCTGCGTGATCGGAATGTTGAGTGGGCGAGACGTCAACGACATGGTCGCTCCTCTGGTCGCACTGGGCTTCACCGAGTTCCATTGCTGTGCCCCGCATTCCCCACGGGCGGTTCCGGCGTCGGTCGTAGCGGCTGCGGTTCGAAGTATCGGCGGGAATGCCTACGAACATCCGAGCGCGGTGGCCGCACTGGCCCATGCACGCGAACGTTCGACCGACGAAGACCTAATCGTTGCGGCGGGTAGCTTGTACTTGGTGGCCCAGGTCCGTGAGGAGGTCTTGCACCTCACTTCGCGCCATTTGGACTAGGGCCGCTCGCGGACTGTTAGATTGCATCGTCGTGGATAGAACTCTGGTCATCATCAAGCCTGACGGCGTTGAGCGCGGACTGGTCGGTGAGATCTTGGCGCGCTTTGAACGCAAGCTCCTCACCATCGAGTTGGCAGAGATGCGCCACCTGGAGCGGGCGGTGGTTGAGCGACACTACAGCGAGCACGTGGGCAAGCCCTTCTACGAGCCCACGGTTGAGTTCATGACCAGTGGCCCGGTAATGGTGGTGGTACTCAAGGGGCCACTCGACACCTGGAAGATCGTCCGTAGCCTCGTCGGGGTGACCAATGCGGCCGACGCGGCGGCCGGGACCATCCGAGGAGACTTCGGGATCGTGACGAGTCGCAACCTGGTGCACGCCTCAGACTCGGCCGAATCGGCGCTTCGCGAGATAGGAATCTTCTTTCCCCATCTGGCCTGACGGGCCGGGGTGGTTTGACGTGGGCAACTTGCCCTAGCCTTGTACCAGTATGAGGGCCTACCGGGATGCCCTCACTAAAGGGTTCTCATGGTTGATGGTCGTTTCTCACTGCTGGGCCGCGATATGGCGGTGGACCTTGGTACTGCAAACACGCTGGTGTACGTGCGCGGTCGAGGCATCATCCTCAACGAGCCTTCGGTGGTCGCTGTAGACGTCAAGGACGGTAAGCCACTCGCGGTCGGCGCCGAGGCCAAGCGCATGATCGGACGCACGCCAAGCAACATTCAAGCGATACGTCCTTTGAAGGACGGCGTGATTGCGGACTTCGAGATCTGCGAGAAGATGCTGCGGTACTTCATCCATCGAGTACACCAGCGTCGATTCGCTAAGCCGCGCATGGTCATCTGCGTTCCTTCGGGAATCACCGGAGTTGAACAGCGCGCCGTGATGGAGGCGGCCGAGTTCGCCGGCGCGCGCAAAGCGTACATAATCGAAGAACCGATGGCCGCGGCCATCGG
>JABEUR010000112.1 GCA_013044405.1 Acidimicrobiaceae bacterium
AGCATGGCGAGGGGCAGGGCCGCGATTCCCCGGGGATGCGTCCCAGGACGTCCATGCGTGAAGCTGCGTAACAGCAGTTGGGTGTAGTGCCACGAAGACTCCAATTCGTCGTCGAGCAGCGTGCCGCGCAGGAAGGGTTGGAGCACGTTCTCGATGGTGGCGCGCGTGAGCCCGGCACGTTCGAACCCCTCTCGGGCGGAACAGTCGCGTGTCCTCGTCATCGAGGGAATCGATCGAAGGTTGGCCGTGGCGAACACGCGGGCGAGCCGCACGAGGTCACGATAGGGTACGCGAGCGCGTGACAACATCGCGAGGAATTGACGAGGTGCGAATCGAGGGTCCACCAGGTCGAATCGACGCTCGGAAGTGATGTAGGTCAGCGCTGGATCGAACTGGCGCAAGTCGAAGTCGTCGAGCACTCCGGTCGCTCGCAGTTCCGGATAGGCCGGGTTGATGAGCTGGAATCCCTCGTCGACGACGAAGCCTTCGATGTCGTGCGAACGAAGGCGCCCACCCACGACCTCGCTTTGCTCCACGAGCAGCACTGACAGGTCGTGTTGATCGAGGACCTGGGCCGCGCGAAGACCAGCCAGCCCAGCGCCCACAATCACGACGTCGAACGATGCCGTCAACGCTCACCAATCGATTCCATCGCCTTCAGGTTAGTAATAGCCCCGTCACCGTCCTCGCGCATCTACCGCGCGCCACCACCAATAACGTGGGAAGGTGAACGCAATCGATAGACCGGTCCTGATCTTTGATGGTGATTGCGGACTGTGCACGAGCGCCGCCCACTGGGTCTGCACGAAGTCGGTGCCGTCACTCGCTCCGGTACTCGTGGCCAGTCAGTCGTTGGACGCTCAACAACTCGCGGCACTGTCACTGTCGCGTAGCGACGTCGAACGCGCGGCGTGGTGGATAGAGGGCGGGTACGCCTACGATGGCCACCGTGCGCTCGCCAAGGCGCTGACGAGCTGTGAAGGTCCCTGGAGGGTCGCGGGCGAGCTTGTGGGACGTCGCCCCCTGCGCTGGCTCGCGGCGGCCGTGTATCCAGTGGTGGTTCGATATCGCTACGTACTCTCTCGCGGGCCAGTTCGGTGTACGCGCATGCCCGAGACCTCGCTGTAGCGTTGCGCACCGGCCCAGGACTGCGACGTGATATCGCAAGTAGGATGGCCTCTGGCACTTTCGTACGTCTTCCTTCAACAAAGTGGGTCCTAATTGACTGAACTTCGAACACCAGGTCGTGTTGTCATCCTTGGCTGTGGTTCCGTGGCGCAGTGTCTCTTGCCCATGCTGCTGGATCACTTTGAATTTGACCCCAAGTCCGTCACGGTGATCGAGAGTCGTCAGAATCGAGAGCGCATCGCGGAGTCGCTCGCTCGGGGAGTCAACTACCGTCAGCTCGAGATCACTCCTTCGAACCTGGTGGCGACGCTCGAGTCCAGTCTGGGCGCCGGCGACCTGCTCATCGACCTGGCTTGGAACATCGACTTGAGTGAACTACTCGAATGGTGTCGAGGCCACGACGTGCGCTATCTGAATACGTCGATCGAAGTCTGGGATCCCTACGACGACCCCGCATCGACGCCCCCGCCACAGCGCACGCTGTACTGGCGCCACATGGCCCTTCGACGCCAACTGCGAGAGTGGGGCCGCAATGACGGTCCTTCAGCGGTGGTCGAGCACGGAGCAAATCCTGGCCTCGTCAGCCACTACACGAAGAAGGCGCTCGTCGAGATCGCTGAGGCAGTCCTGCACGACGGGCATCTGGCCCAACGTCACGACAGCATTCGCGAATCGTTGGCGAACGAGCGCTACAACGTCCTGGCCCAGCTGCTCGACGTCAAGGTGATCCACGTCGCCGAGCGCGATACCCAGATTGCCAACCGGCCCAAGCAGGTCGGTGAGTTCGTCAACACCTGGAGTGTCGACGGCTTCTACGAAGAGGGTGTAGCCCCTGCCGAGATGGGTTGGGGAACCCACGAGAAGTCCCTGCCCGCGCTCGCCTTCACCCACGAGGGAGATGGGCCGCGCAATCAGATCTGCCTGGCCCAAATGGCCCACAAGACCCTGGTGCGATCGAGCGTGCCATCGGGTCCCATCATTGGCATGGTCATCCGTCACGGCGAGTCGTTCACGATCTGCGACCACTTGACTGTCTGGGATGGCGAGCGGGCGCTCTATCGACCGACCGTGCACTACGCCTACTGCCCGAGTGATGTCGCATGGGCGAGCTTCGTCGAACTTGAAGGGGCGCAGTATCAGTACCCGAAGGAGCAGCGAATCATGAACGACGAGATCGTCTCTGGTCGCGACGATCTTGGGGTGCTACTCATGGGACATCCGTATCGGTCCTGGTGGACGGGGATGTTGACCTCGATTGAAGAGGCTCGACGGGTGGCACCGCACCAGAGTGCGACGACGGTCCAGGTCGCGGCGTCCATACTCGGCGCCGTCGACTGGTTGATTCGTCACCCCCACGAAGGCGTGCGTGTCCCCGACGAACTACCGTGGCGCGACGTGCTCGAGGTAGCGACTCCCTACATTGGCACGACGTGGTCGGGTCCGCTCGACTGGGACCCCGTTTCAACCAGGGCGGACTGGTTCGACCAATGGTCGGGACGCACCATGGACGTTGAGGACGTCTGGCAGTTCACGAACTTTCAGGTCTAGCTCACGAGAATCGGGGGGGTCGCTTCGAGATGAATGGTGCCATCGAACTCCTAGAGAGCCGAAGTACCCAGATCGGCGAATTGAGCATTCGACGGGCCCTGCCAACGAGAGGACGTCGCAGCGTCGGGGCTTGGTGCTTCGTCGACCACATGGGTCCCCAGTCGCTGCGCCCGGACTCCAGCGTCGATATCGCCCCGCATCCACACATCGGCCTGCAGACCGTCACGTGGCTGTTCAGCGGTGGATTCTTGCATCGCGACTCGCTCGGCTCCGAGCAACTCATTGAGCCCGGTGAGTTGAACCTGATGAGCGCCGGCTGGGGTGTGGCACACTCCGAGGAGAGTGTGCGAACGGGCTCACGAGAACTGCACGGCATGCAGCTCTGGGTGGCCCAGCCGTCCTCGACGCGCGAGGGCGCAGCAGCCTTCGAGCACCACCGAGAGCTTCCCAAGCTCGAACTCGCCAACCTCGAGGCGACGGTGTTGGTGGGAGCGCTCGAGACAGCGAGCTCGAGCGCGCGCACCGACAGTGACCTGATGGGCGCCGAGTTGCGACTCTACAACGGGGACTCGGTGCTGCCACTACGCAAGGACTACGAGTACGCGTTGGTGGTCGCACACGGGCGGGTGCGCTGCGCTGAGACGATCATGAGACCCGGACAGCTCGCCTACTTGGGCCAAGGGCGTGACGAGATCGAGTTGACCACCGAGGGCGGAGCAGTCGCGTTGCTCATTGGTGGGGTCCCGTTGGACGAGCCGGTCTTCATGTGGTGGAACTTCGTGGCGCGTTCCAAGGACGAGGTTGTCGCGGCGTGGCGCGCTTGGGCGACTGGTGATGAGCGATTCGCCGCGGTGGCTTCACCCTTCGCCCGTATCGAAGTCGCCGCACCGAGTTGGATGAACCCGTCGCTCTAGTGCGGCAGCATCGGGCGGTCTCGACGGGAATTCCAGTGAGGTGGTCGGGTGGGACTGACTTTGGTCCAGGACTACCATGGTGTTGTCCGGGCGATGAGGGGTTCGTTTGCGCAAGCGCAACGCAGAGAGTCAACGAGAGCGCGTTCCACAGCCAGTGATCAAGAGGCGGATCGCCTCCGGACGCGGAGCGATGGAGCAGCCGAACGTCACCCACGACGGCGAGGCCCGCCTGACCCCTCAATTCTGGGTGGCGGTCGCGCTGACGGGCGTGGCCACGGGTCTCTTCGGAGACTTGCTCATGTGGGTGCTTCAACAGTTCGAGCACCTCGGTTTTCGCTACAACTCGGGCAGCTACCAAAATGCCGTCGCAGCGGTGTCGAAAGTGCGTCGCGTGGTCTCGTTGGTGAGCGCCGGTGTCATCGGGGCGCTGGTGTGGTACCTGATTCGCCGCTACCTCAAGCATGAGAAGTCCGAGATCGACGACGCGATTTGGAACGGCGATGGTGAACTGGCCCCGCGTCGCAGTCTGGCGACGTCGCTCATCTCCGAAGTCGTGATCGGTTTGGGCGCATCGCTGGGTCGAGAGGCGGCACCCAAGCTGATGGGCGGGGCGTCGGGCAGCGTGATCTCGCACTGGTTTCACCTGTCGCCCCAACAGAAGCGCCTGCTCGTCGCCTGTGGAGGCGGTGCCGGTCTGGCGGCCGTCTATAACGTTCCCCTCGGTGGCGCGATCTTCACCGCCGAGGTCCTCTACGGCAGCTTCGCCCTGCCCGTTGCGCTGCCCGCGCTCGCCACTTCGTTGATCGCGACGTCGGTCGCTTGGATATATCTGCCCAGTGGGGCGACCTACACCGACATCCCCGATTACCGCTTCAGCTTTTCGCTGATGGTGTGGTCCCTGGTGGCCGGCTCGCTCATCGGACTGCTCGCCGTGTTCTACGTGCGCCTGATCGGCTGGGTGTCGCACCACCGCGCTCGCGGCGCACAGATCTTTTGGACGATGCCGCTCGCCTTTCTCATTGTGGGTGTCGCGGGGATCTGGTATCCCCAGCTCTTCGGCAACGGCAAGGACATGGCCCACGAGGCCTTCCTCGGGGTCGGTGGTATCGGACTGCTCTTGGCGCTCTTCATCCTCAAACCGTTCGCGACCGCCTTGACGATTGGTGCGGGGGCCTCGGGCGGGGTCTTCACCCCCTTACTCAGTACCGGGGCCGTGCTCGGCGGGTTCCTCGGCTTGGCGTGGGTCCACCTCTGGCCGGGTACGCCGATCGGCGCCTTCGCGCTCATCGGTGCCGCCGCGATGATCGGGTCGTCGATGCAGGCGCCCCTGACGGGTCTCGTGCTCGTGATGGAGCTCACCCACAACGGCTTCTCGATCATGGTGCCCATGATGGCCGCCACGGCGATCGCCACGATGATCGTGCGTCACCTGGACGGGTACTCCATCTATTCAGCCCGACTTCCCCGTCACGACGGCAGCGCGGAGTCACCCGAGACCCAGGTGAGCTGAGCGGCGCCGCTACGGTTTTTGGTGCTGGGCGGGGTTCGTGAGATGATGGGGCTATGTACGTTCCCGCCAAGTTCGTTCTCGATGATCAAGCCGCCTGGGACGTCGTGCTCAACGCCGGAGCGGGCACATTGGTCGCTCAGACCAGCGAGGGATTGGCCAGCGTCTTTGTTCCCGTAGTGCTCAGCGACGACCGACGCAGCCTGAGCACGCACGTGGCGCGCGCCAATCCGTGGTGGCGCTGCGTTGAGGAGGGCGCCGAGGTGATCGCCATCTTCGTCGCCGCCAGCGCCTACGTGTCGCCCTCGTTCTATCCGAGCCGCTTCGAAGATCCCGGAGTCGTGCCGACGTGGAACTACGTCGCGGCTGAAGTTCGCGGGCGTGTGCACATCCACGACGACCAGGAGTGGCTGGCTCGTCAAGTGAGAAGTCAGACCGGCAATTTCGAGGCATCGCGTTCACCCCAGTGGCGGGTGGAGGACGCTCCCGAGGATTTTGTGGCGCGCCAGCTCAAGGCCATCGTGGGGATATCGGTCGATGCGTTGACGATCGAGGGCAAGGCGAAACTGTCCCAGAACCGTCCACAGATCGATCACGATTCGGTGCGCGAGAACCTGGGTCGAGGCACC
Organism: Acidimicrobiaceae bacterium; assembly: GCA_013044405.1. Classification (GTDB taxonomy): domain Bacteria; phylum Actinomycetota; class Acidimicrobiia; order Acidimicrobiales; family RAAP-2; genus RAAP-2. The sequence goes on from JABEUR010000112.1 coordinate 5,727, forward strand.
GTGACCGAGCGTAACGTGGCCGGACGGATGGGCGATGGATGAGGCCAAGACGGCGGTGCGTCGAGGCGGGCCCGAAGACTGGTCGGTGCTGAAGTCGATCAGACTCGAAGCCCTCTTCGATACTCCTGAGGCCTTCGGCTCGACGTTCGGCGAGTCGAGCTCGTGGTCCGACGCGCGTTGGCGAAAGGCCGCTCAGGACTGGCACTTCTTTCTCGCCGAGCTCGAAGGCCGCACGCTCGGCATGGTGACGGCAGGTTTTAACGATCAGCATCCGGGCACCGGCTGGATGTACGGGATGTACGTAACCCCCGACGCTCGCGGGACCGGCGTGGCCACGAAGCTGATGAACGCCGCCTGTGAATGGGCGCTGGCCCAGGGACTGAGCCAGCTCCACTTGCAGGTGACGACGATCGTGAGTCGAGCACGAGCGTTCTACGAGAAGTCGGGCTTCGTTTCGACCGGCGAATCCATAACCATGGAACGTGATCCGTCGATCTCGCTCATCACCATGGTGCGAGACCTTGGCTGAGCGAGAGTTTCGAGTCGAGCGCACCGATCCTCGCCGGCTCCATGACCTGCGTCGCCGGGTGTTGCGCGGAGGTGACCTCGAGGCGCTCGTCGAGGACCCGCGTGACGACGATGCCACGACGTTGCACCTCGCCGGCGTGCTCGCAGAGCGGGTCGTGGTCAGCGCGACGTTCTATCGTTCGCCAGCCCCCTTCGTCGAGGCGTTGGACGAGTCCGAGGTCTCCTACCAACTCCGGTTCATGGCCACGGATCTGGACGTACAGGGCCGAGGATACGGTGCAAGGGTCCTCGAACATGGCGAGTCTGAGTTGGGAGCGCGAGGTGCTGTCCGGCTCTGGGCCAACGCACGCGACAGCGCCCTCGGGTTCTACCGGGCCAGCGGATGGGTGGTCGTCGAAGGGTCGGCGCATATGAGCCCCGAGACCAACCTCGCCCACCACGTCATATTCAAACGTCTCGACTAGGAGCGCAAAAGCGTTGGCGGCTTCGCTAGTTTGAAGGGGGTGCGCAAACTCCTCAGCCTGGTCGTAGCGGTGCTCGTCATTGGAGTCGCCCTGGTCGTGGCGTGGCCCCACCTCCGAGGTGGATCGGGCCCAACGGTCACGACGACCAGCACGACCGTGCATCACTCGCCCGTCGCGCCGCTGAGCGGGCTCGCCGATCCGTCGGGGGTTTCGCTCACTCGTCCCGCGTTGAGCATCAAGATCGAGAACACGCCCGAAGCACTGCCTCAGTGGGGTGTCGATCAGGCTGACGTCGTGTACGAGGAGATCGTCAACGGCGGCATCACCCGGCTGCTGGCCATCTTCAACTCCCACGCTCCGTCCAAGGTCGGGCCGGTTCGATCGGTGCGCCCGACGGACACCCAGATCCTCTGGCCCCTCGGAGGCATCTTCGCCTACTCCGGCGGCGCGGCGTACGCCATCGCCAGCATCTCGACCGTGCCCAGTCTGAAGCTGATCGACGAGTCGAGTGCGGGCGCAGCAATGTTCCGAGACCCGACCCGTTACGCGCCGCACAACCTCTACGCGGTGGCTCCGTCGCTCTTCGCCTTCCCCGCCAAGCCCACACCGCCGCCGCCGCTCTTCACCTATCGCCAAGGCGCGTTGACGTTGGCGTCGAGTGTGGTGAAGAGCTTCGTCGTCCCCTTCCCGAGTATCTATCCGGTGACCTGGACGTGGGACACGACGACCCTGTCGTGGGATCGCACGCTCTTCGCCAGTCCCGACGTGACGGGCACCAACGTGCGTGAGTCTCCCAAGAACGTGATCGTGATGTGGGTCAACTACGTGAACGGCATCGGCACGATGTCGTCGTACGCCGACCTCCAAGGTTCAGGGCCGGCCGCGATCTTCACCGACGGTCGCGAGGTCCACGCGCAGTGGTCGCGTGGACCGCTCAAGAGCGACGTCGTGCAGTACCGCACCGCTTCAGGCGCTCGCGTCGCGTTGAGTCCTGGTCAGACCTGGGTCGAGCTACTCAACACCGGGGCCCTGCTGAGCGTCACGAAGTGACGATGCGCTCGATGCGTTCGAGGGTCGCTTCCATCGCTCGACGATTGCGCTCGGGGAAGCCCCGCTTCTCGATGAGACCTCCCCAGGGCCTGTTGTAGTCGAACGACTCACTGACCTTGGTCGCGCCATCGACCGGTTCGAGGTCGTAACGCCACACGAAGTGCCCCAGGTGGTACCAGGCGATTGCGCGGTCCTCCTCGAAGACCGAGACCTTGTTCGACACGAAGTACCGTACTCCCAGCTTCATGTCCATCGAGAACTTCGCTCCACGATAGAGCCGGTGCGGCCCCTTTCGAAGATGCGTCACCGAGCCCGAGCCGTCGATGCGCGGGTGCTGTGACGGATCGGCCAGGAGTTCGAAGATGGCGTGCGCCGGCGCCGCGATCACCCGATTGACCGAGACGACGCGATCGCTGTTCATAGGCTCAGCGTAGGGCGTTTGTTCACGAGTCGATCGCAGTGCCATGGACGGCCCCGCTGAAGTTGATCGAGATCCGAAAGACGACGCTATCGAAGTCGTCACCTCGGTGATCACCTGGACCCGCACCACGTTGTCTGACGGGACTGCTACGTTCAAGGCGCCGGCGCGCAACGCGGACTCGAAGGCTACGCGTGGTGCTGGTGAGCGAACTTCGAAGGGCTGGCCCGCGCTGTCGCCCCGGTGTTGATTTCGTCGTAGCGTGATGGGGGATCCACCGCGAACTGAGGAGCACCATGCGCATAGGAAATCTCTACGGGCCCGACGCCACGTTCCTGGGCGTGCCGGCGGCTGACCCCCACGAGGCACCCGAGTGGTCTCACGCCGCGGCCGCCATCATCGGTGCACCGTTCGACGGCGGGACGTCACACCGATCGGGCTGTCGATTCGGTCCCCAGGCGATTCGCGTGACCGACTACCTTCCACACGACGGAATGCGTCCGAGCCTGGCGCTCGGAGTCGATCCTCTCGTCGAGCTCGGGGTCGTTGACCTGGGCGACGTCGAGATGCCTTCGGGCGAGACCGAGAAATCGCTGTCGCGTCTTGAAGAGCGGGTCTTCTCGGTCGCTTCAGCCGGGGTGATTCCGGTGATCCTCGGGGGCGATCACACGATCGCCCTGCCCGACGTCACGGCGCTGGCGCGTCACGTGGGTTGGGGGCGCGTATCGGTGATCCACTTCGACGCGCACGCCGACACCGGAGACACCCAGATGGGCTCCCTGTACGGCCACGGCACCCCGATGCGCCGGCTCATCGAGTCGGGGGCCTGTCGAGGCGACCGGTTCTTGCAAGTCGGGTTGCGCGGCTACTGGCCCGAGGACGAAACCCTCGACTGGATGGCGGCTCAGGGGATGCGATCGTACGAGATGGGCGAAGTGGTGTTGCGCGGGCTCGACGACGTGCTAGACGAGGTAATGGAGATCGCGATGCTCGATTGCGATGCGGTGTTCCTCTCGGTCGACGTAGACGTGGTGGACCCGGGTTCGGCTCCGGGCACCGGAACCCCCGAGCCCGGGGGTCTCACGAGTCGACAGTTGCTCGATGCCGTTCGACGTATCGCGATGGAGGTGCCGCTCGGCGGACTCGACGTCGTGGAGGTCTCGCCGCCTTACGACCACGCCGAGATCACTGCCTATCTGGGCAACCGCATCGTGCTCGAAGCCCTGGGCGGTATCGCGTGGCGACGCAAGTCTGAGCGCGGCGAACCGTCGCGCAATCCCAGCGACCCGCTGCTCGGTCGACGCTAGTCGCGCATCGATTCGAGGATCTCGCGAACGAGATCATCGGTGGTGTCGGGGTGCAAGAACGCCAGACGCGCCACGGTCTCGCCCTCCCACTTGGTGGGGGTGACGAAGGCCACCTGGTCACGCAGCAACCGATGGCTCCACTCGGTGTACTGCGCGTCGCTCCAGCCAATGCGCCGATAGAGCACGACCGAGAGGCTGGCCGGGCGAACTAGTTCCACGTGGTCCAACCCGGCGATGATGACCTCTGCCCGCTTGGCGATGTCGACCGCGGCCTGCACAGCGCTCTCGTAGGCCTCGGTGCCGTAGGTGACCAGGGAGAACCAGAAGGGCAGTCCGCGCGCTCGTCGCGACAGGTGGATGGCGAAATCCGAGGGATTCCATTCGTAATGCGCATCGTCGTTGGAGTGCAAGATGTCCAGGTAGCTCGCCTGTTGGGCGAGGATCTTGCGCGCCGCGGTGGGGTTTCGGTAGATCAGCGCACACGAATCGAGCGGTGCGAAGAGCCACTTGTGCGGATCGACGATGAAGCTGTCGGCGTGGCGCAGACCCGAGAACTTCCCGGCCTCGCTCTGGGAAAAGATCGCCGCGCCCCCGTAGGCGCCGTCGACGTGGAACCAGAGGTCGTGCTCGCGCGCGTAACTCCCGAGCCCTTCGAGATCGTCGATGATGCCCGCATTGGTGGTTCCGGCCGTCGCGACCACGCCCACGACGCTCGACGGGTTCGCGTCATTGGCGAGCGCCGCCTCGAGGCTGGCGCGGGTGAATCGGTGATCGTCGGTACTGACGAGCAGGGGCTGGATCCCCAGGACGTGCAGTGCGGTGCCGATGCTCGAGTGCGAGTCGGCCGAGATGGCGAAGCGCACTTCGTGGCCCGCGAGCTCGGGGTGCTTGGCGCGCCCGAGGTCGCGACCCACCGTCAGGCTCGACAGATTGCCCATCGAACCACCCGAGACGAAGGCACCACCCGAACCCTCGGGCATTCCAGCGCGTCGGGCCAGGTACTCGAGAGCCTGGTTCTCGGCGACGACGACCCCGCTCGCTTCGAGCCAACTCGTGCCGTTGAGGCCCGAGCAGGCGACCACCATGTCAAAGAGCAGCGAGCTCTTGGTCGGCGCGTTGGGGATGAAGGCCAAGAAGCCCGGCGAGTCGATCGAGACCACCGAGGGGGCGAGTACGTCCTTGAACAGTTCGAGCACCTGGTCGGGGTCACAGCCCTCGGGCCTGATCAGTCCGTCGAGGGCGTTGGTGGGAATCGCGCGCAGGCTACCCCAGTCGAGGGGGACCGGATCCATCGAGAGGCGCTCTCGGCAGTATTCGAACACCACATCCGATAACTGCGCATCGTACGTAAACATTTTGTGCCCCATTGCACGGCCTTTCGATTTTGGTCCTTGTCCATCGTACGCACCGCGCCCGACGTGCCCGCTACGGGCTCGAGGGGCCGTGCAACCAACGGAAGTAACATCCCGGGATGGCACAGCGACGCGTTGGCTTTCTTGGACCTGAGGGTTCCTTCTCCCATGAGGCGGTCTCGACCCTGAGCGATATCGAGGCGATTCCCTTCGAGACGATCGCCGATCTTCTCAATGCGGTGAGGGACTGCAACGTGGATCAGGCCCTCGCCCCTCTCGAGAACGCCATTGAGGGAAC
>JABEUR010000113.1 GCA_013044405.1 Acidimicrobiaceae bacterium
ACTGTGTGAGGAACTCTGAACATTCATCACTTTGTCAACGATAACAACTCCCTGGCCCGTCATTTTTTGCTCGCTATCTGGTGCGTGTCCGCGAGGGTCCTCCAATGATCTCTCTGATTCGCGAGCACAATGCTTTGAATGGGCTTCGATTTTCAGTGGCTGAGTTTCTCGTGACGTCAGTAATTGCTATCAGCGTCGGCATCTATTTCACGAACGAGGGTGAGATTGCATGGGCCATTGCACTCTTTGGTATCGGAGCTAACTGTCTTGTAGTCGTTACGGTCGGAGTCTTAGCCCTCCGCGCGGGCGAGCCCGAACAGCGCCTTCGCGCGACCTTCAGTCCGTCAGCACGGGCGCGGATCCTCCGTGATCATCCTCGAGCCCAACGTGCAACGTGGATCCTCGCATCGCTGACATTGATTCCCCTGGCATTACCAGCGCTCACTCTCGCGGAAATCGCGCGCGGCCCAGATCAAGTGGCTTAGGAAATGGTGCCCTGAACCGTGCCAGGAAAGATGAAAGCCAAGGCACTCCCAAGATGGCATTGTCGACTGCCGCTTGGGTTTCGCAGTATTACAGAAGTATGAGGCCTCATTCCTCATAATTCTGCAACACCACGAGACGAGACCGACACCGTGCCGAAGAACACTATGAAGGCAATATTCAAGGTCCGACTCGCAGCGACCGAGTGAATCATTTGCGGATCGCTCGGAATCCGTTCACTCACCTGAACGTTGACGTATCCAACGACGCTTAAATCCAGATTGTCGACTGAAACGTCAGCAGCCCCTCACGACTCGAACTGAGCGAGCCAGGTCCGTAGAAGGTCCTCCAGCGCCACAATTTGGTCCGGGGTCAGACCCTCTATGAGCTGGTGTTCATTGCGCATGTGGTCGGTGAATGCCGAGTCGATCAGACGTATCCCCGCGGTGGTAAGCCCGACAATCCGCCCCCGCCCATCAACAGTGCTGGGGCGACGTTGCACGAGGCCAGCTTTCTCAAGTCGGTCAATTCGTTTGCTCATCGCCCCGGTAGTGACCATGGTGAACTGGGCAAGCTCGCCGGGTGCGCGCTCAAATGGTTTTCCGGCACGACGAAGCGCTGCCAGGACGTCGAATTCGCCTTCTCCCAACCCGTGACGTCGGTACACCACCAGAAGTTCCTCCGTTAGGTGCGCGCCGAGTCGGTGCAACCGACCAATAACGCCCTGAGGACTGACGTCCAGATCCGGACGCTCGCGACGCCACTCTTCTTGGATCCGAGCGACATGATCTGTAGTTTCACTCATACTGTCATAATACCTTCCAAGGATGGTACTATTGCTTCCATGGAAGATACTTACCGCTGGGCCCTCGTCACCGCTATCGCTCCGATTGCCTGGGGTGGCAACTACTTCGTCACCCACCAGTTGCTTCCGACGGGTTCACCACTCTGGGGCGCCGCGATCCGTGCCATTCCCGCCGGGCTACTGCTGCTAGGAGTCTCGCGCACACTTCCTCACGGTTCGTGGTGGTGGAAATCACTGGTCCTCGGCGTACTCAACGTCGGTGCGTTCTTTGCTCTGGTCTACCTTTCGGCACAGTTGTTACCAACGGGCGTTGCCGCGGCCGTCATGGCCCTGTCACCACTGGTCATGATGCTCTTCGCCTGGGCCCTCGCACGAGAACAACCGCGTCGTATGTCGCTGATCGCTGGTGTCGCGGGGATCGTCGGAGTCATCGCAATTGTCGTTGCTCCGGTCGAAACGATGAATCCGCTGGGCATACTTTGCGCGGCCGGGGCAATGAGCATGTCTTCTCTCGGATTCGTCCTCGCCAAGCGCTGGAGAGGTAGCAACGCGGTCCTCGCCTCGACGTCGTGGCAGCTCCTAGCGGGCGGCGGCGTCATGCTGATCGCCGCGACCATCTTCGAAGGCGCGCCGCCGACATTAAACGTCGGCGCTGGTATTGGATTCGGTTACGTCATCGTCGTCGCTACCGCACTCGCCTACGTCGTATGGTTCACCGGATTCGCTCACCTCAGCATCGCGACAGTGGGACTCATTGGCTTACTCAATCCAGTCACCGGCGTACTTCTCGGCGTGATCTTCGGAGGCGAAAACTTCACCGTCATTCAAGTTGCCGGAATTGTCCTCATCTTCGCCGCGATCTACCTTGCCCAGCGTGACTCAGTACATGGTCGTCGCAGCGAAGTGTTAACACTGACGAAGTAAGAATCGACTGGAAACGACGTTGTATTTCTAACAACGATCCGTGGACCTTAGCGGACACTACTTAAACCTTTCTGAACTGTTCGCCCAAATTGAAACTGAATCCAAATAGTTCCCGTAGGTGTCAATCACAATAACGACCAGACCCTAGTGAAGTGATGGAACCACGTTTTTGTAACCCATTTGGATCGGTCTGTCAACCGTAGCGGCATCAGACCGTTCCACACAAGAGCCCGCGAAGGATGGAACTTTCCGATTGGCAGGGTGTTCATGTGGGCATCAAGCAATGCCGTTGTTACTTCTTGCATAGTGGGACTCCAACGGTCTCGTGACGCGCGCAGGGGGTGGATTGGTCTCCGAGGTGATAAAAGTGCTGCGCCACGAAAAGTCCTACCAAGGCGACCACCACGAGGACCAGGGCCATCTTGATCGCGAGCGCTCGCCGATTTCGTCGCCCAGAGGTTGCCTCGACATTCGCGGACGTTGCTTGTGATTCGGTTGTCACGGTCGATCATCTTCCTCGACTTGAAAGCCGCACATCTGATTCGGATCGCTAGCCATCAGGCCGCTCGGCGGTGGACCAGCCAGATGGCCGCTCCTATGAGGAGTAAGGAGACTGCGAGCAGCCAGCCGCCCTCGATCCATTGGAAGGGCCAGAACCGGCTGGCCGGCTGGTATGTCGCTAACTGCGTAAAGCCGTGGTGGAGGAGATATTGCGTAGGACTCACGTTTCCTGCGCCACTTGGGGCCGACCCGGTCGAGTTGGGCAATTGACCAAAATGGCCCGGAGCAAGTACCGTCGCGCCGATCCTATGGAGAGCCTGATTGACGGCCGCGAGGCTGACGGACTTGCCATCTCGGGTCCACTGCTGGCTCATTATCCAGGCACCAGAAGGCAACTTCAACTTGCTGGTCACCACCAGCGACTCGTAGTGCGGGCGCAGGAACTTCCCGGTCACAACGGCGAGCCCGCTCCATGTGACGATGGTGGCGAACATGGCGGGCACGACCCGACGGATGAGGATTCCGGCAACGACGCCAATCGTGAAAGCGACAAGCGTCCACGCTGCCAACGTGATCCCGCGCAGGTCGAACGTGGTGGCAGCGAGCGGGCTCAGAGTGTACTGCCCGTCGATCTGAGGCCCATAACACCATGAGAAGAGAAGACCGAACGCTCCGGCTAAAACCGCGAGATACAGCGCGAGCGGCGCAAGTGTGGCAGCGGTCCACCGTGCCCGACCGAAACCCTGGGTCCAGGTGTACCGGAAGGTGCCGTTCTCGAACTCTCTCGCCAACACCGGAGCGCCGACGAAGGCTCCGACTAGTGGTGCGATCACCTGGAACAAGACCGACGTTAACGACAATCCTGGCCCTGCTCCGTACGAGACGAAGCTCTGATGGTGTAGCTGCTCGCCCGTGAAGTAGAGGTACACGCTCGCCGCGCCAAGTGCCGCGACAACGCTGGCCAAAGTCAGCCGGTTCTGTCGCCAGGTGACCCAGGCCATCCTCCGCCACGGCACTGGTCGCAAGCCGTCGTCCCGTCTCGCCTGTGCGGGCGTGATCAGTGCGGTCATTTTGCCACCTCCGTCGCCTCGGCGGGTCTGGCGTTCGCTGGTCCGGGAAGCCACGAGACATCCGGCGCACGCAAGTAGGCCAGGGTAAGTTCTTCAAGGCTGACTGGGTGAGCCTCGAAGCCCGGCGGTATTGGGTCGGTATTTCCGTTCGTCCGCACAAGCAGATGTGCCTGCGCGTCTCCGCGTGTCGCGTGCACCACGCCAAACCGATTGGCGAACGTGTCGGCTTCAGTGGCTGGACCAGTGAGCACTCGATGACCAGCAAGCAGATCTTCGACCTCGCCGGCGACTTGCACGCTACCGAGCGAGAGCAGCACCAAGAAGTCGGCCACTCTTTCGAGCTCGGCAAGGACGTGTGAAGAAAGCACGACCGACACCCCGTCGTCAGCCATCGCGGTCATGACCGTTGCCATGAAGTCGTGCCGCGCCAGCGGGTCGAGCGAGGACATGGGTTCGTCCATCACAAGGAGCCGCGGCCGTCTGCTGAGCGCAAGCGTCAGTGCCAGTTGCGCTTGTTGGCCGCCGGATAGATTGCCGACTTGGCGATTCAAGGGAACGCCCAGCTCGTTCAGCCTGACTTCGGCATAGCGCTGATCGAAACGCGAGTTCAGATTGCGGGTCACGTGCAGCATGTCGGCGACGGACAGATTCTTGTATAGCGGCGTGTCCTGGGCGACGAAAGCGATGCCGTCGAGCGCGACCAGTGACCCCGTATCAAAGCCGCCGAGCACAGTGACCTTTCCTGCGCTCGCAGCCGCTAGCCCAACTACCAAATTCAACAGTGTGGTCTTCCCAGCGCCATTCGGGCCGACAAGCGCGACCATATGACCCTCGGGGACCGCCAACGTGCAGTCGCGCAGCGCCCACGTGCCGTGGTAGCACTTACCGAGTCCGCTCGATTCAATGACGTTCATGCGACGCCTTCTGATTCGTCGTCTGCAACGCCGTCGCGGGTACGCGACCCGTCGCGGCGCTCACGATAATCCCGCACCACGCTGGCGACAAGCGCTCCGATCCCGTCATCATCCAGTCCCGCCGCGTCAGCCGTAGCTACCCAAGAGGTAAGCGATCGACGGAGCTTGGTCAGCTCCGGGAGCGCAACCTGACTAAGAGTCGCTTCGATAAACGTGCCTTGGCCGGGTCGGCCAACCGTGAGGCCTTTGTTCTCCAGTTCGCGATACGCCTTCAGAACTGTGTTTGGGTTCACCGCTAAGGAGGCAACCACGTCTCTGACCTTCGGAAGCTGGTCACCTACCGAGAGGTAGCCAATACGAAGCGCGTGCTCCACCTGCTGAACGAGTTGCAAGTAGGTCGGCATCCCAGAAGCTAAGTCAAGGCGGAACTCGATTGGAGACACAGGCCCGCGCGAAGAATCTGGGCTCTCGGAACTACTGTCATCCTTACCTACTGTCATAGGACAAGATTACAGGTAAGGCGAATGCCTGTCAAGTTCACTCGCGACGATTCCAATATGACATAACGACTCGAATGCGCATCCAATCCGATGTGCTTGAGGCCGGACCTTCGTTAGCGATTACCTCATCGCGCTCGTTCACGGAACTCACTTCTTGGGTGAGCACACCTAACACACAAGGCGCGCATCGCGTATCAGCAAAATGCACCGACACTGCAGGCTCTCGGATTGGAGGTTCGAACAAGGCTCACTGCGATTTCGAGCGATCAGAAGTGCGACCTCTCATCTCATCAAGGACGCCGTTGTGATTTTGACAACAACGAGTGGGCCGTACAGGACTTGAACCAAGAACCTAACTGAATCGCGACGTGTCTGTTGGTCACAAGATCGTCTGGGAAGCTATCTACTCGTCACCCAACCGCAGCTCAAACCCCTCACCTTCCACCCCTCGAAATTGAATAGTGACTTGACCTTGAAACGAGCCTAGGTCTAGCCAACCGTCGAGCCACGAGGTCAAACGTGAGTGGACTTCAGTGGACGTTGGTGGACATTGCACTTCGTCCGGCCACCAAATCTGGACGCTGATGGACGTCCCTGGACGTTCTGGAAACACTCTCAAGGTGCCGGGATCGAG
>JABEUR010000114.1 GCA_013044405.1 Acidimicrobiaceae bacterium
CGCGAAGCCGTCGAGGGGATCTGGTTCACTTGACATGATGGCCCCTTTTGAGCGGTGCCGACATTCTGTCAGTGAACGTGGATACTGATCGTCCAGGCGCTTTGGGCGGCGCTACACCTGAGCGCTTCGCCGCACGAGGTCCGTGTGGCGCGCAGGTGCACCGTCCCCGGGTGGGCAGCAACGAAGTTGGCGCTCAACGTCCCACAACCCTGGCCGGGAACGCAGTGGCCAGCACCGTTGGGAGCGACTCCTACGACGCGAGTCCTGCCGACCTGGACCAGTACCGGTGTCAGCTTCGTAGCGACGAGCGACCAGTAGGTGCTGTGCAGCGTCACGTGCAGGCGCGTCCCCACGGCGACGTTGATGACGTGGTGATTGTTGTGTTCATCGAGTGAGATCGTGGGTCCGGCCTTGGCCGCTCCCGCGACCAGGGGCGCGGCTACGCCCGCGAACGTCGTCACTGACATCAAGAGCGCCATCAACACCACCACCGGGCGAACACGCGCGGACCAGGTTGTAGTGATTGGCTTGGTGGATGGATTTGACATGCGCTTGCGCCTTCTTTCCAGGTGGCCCGGACTCAACGGTGACGCTGAAGGGCCCTCTCACCCTTCATATGTCAGCTCGTCGGTGTTTCTTACTACCTTCGTCGATCCCCGCCAGGGAACGATTGGCGAGGTCGTCGCTTGGTACGAGGAATATTCGGGGTACTTCGAGAGCGAGATCTCCTCGGTGAACCGGGTCGATCCGATGAACAGGACCGTCAGCAGGATCGCTCCGACGGCGCTCAACTGGAAGGGCGAACGTGATGCGCAGATCGCGAAGGCGAAGAACAGCCACCACTGGGCGATCTCGAAGAAGTAGTTCGGGTGGCGCGAATATCGGAAGAGACCGGTCTGGAGGAATCTCGGATTCGCTCGACGTCCCGCCTGGCTTTCGGCCCTCTTCCAGGCGTGGAATGACCACTGTTGCTGGTCCGCGATGGTCTCACCGGCGAGACACGCCAGGAAGGCCAGTGCGACGACGACGTCAGCGGGCCCAGCCGGGTTCGTTCGGTGTTGGAAGGCGCTGAGTGCGGGCAGGGCGATGAGCACCAACAGGGCGTTCTGGTAGAGCACGACGAAGAACAGGTTGAAGATTTGGAACTTCAACGGACTCATTCGGCCTCGCAGGACCGCCCAACGGTAGTCTTCGACACCCCGGTAGCCGCCCTTACGCGCGAAGTTGAAGGTGAGGCGCGCTCCCCACAGGGTCGCGAGGATCGCCATCACGTCGAGTCGCACGTTGGACAGTCCGCCGTACCCTGCGAATACCCATGCGTAGGTCTCGGGTAGCACTGACCAGAGACGGTCAACCCACGAGGTGTCGCCACTCAGCAGTGAAGCGGTCCAGGCGAAGACGCAGGCCGCACCGGCAATCCAGAGTACGACGATGAGGGGTGACACGGGTTCAGCGTATCGTCCGTGCTCGACGCGCCACTACTCGCACTGCAGCCCTATAGTGACGCACCGGTCAGTTAGCGGCCCCAGGTCGCGAGGATCTCTCGACCTTCGGTGGCGACCCTTTCGAACAGCGAGCGATCCGAATCGAATGACGAATCCGCTATGGGCCAGTGCACCACCACCTCGTCGAGCCCGAGCTCGTGGTACCGGCCGGCCCAGTCGAGGAAGCTCTCGAACGACTGGAGGGGTCGTTCATCGCCCTCGAAGTTCAAGAGGATTCGATCGATCGACTCGCGCGCTCTTCCGCGCGTGGCGAGTTGTTCGTCGAGGCGCACGATCTGGTCCGACACTGATTCGTACGTCGACCGGCCACCCGTGGCGCTGCCTATGCTCACCCATCCATCGGCGATCTCGGCGGCGAGGGCCAAGGACTGGGGTCCTAGAGCGCTGAGGTAGATGGGAGGGCGCGGCAGCTGCACGGTACCGGGAATCTGACGAGAGTCGACGACGCGGTACCAGGGACCATCGAGGTTCCCCACCGGCACGCGCAACAGATGATCGAGCGCACGGGCGAACTCGGCGAATCGCCGATGACGCGCGGCGCGACTCATAGGTTCCTCGCCCAAGACGGTGGCGTCGTAGCCCGTCCCACCGGAACCTAATCCGATCAGGACGCGTCCTTGTGAGATGTCGTCGAGTGCCGCGAGATCCTTGGCTAGCAGCAGCGGATGTCGGAAATTTGGCGTGCTCACCAAGGGGCCAAGTCGGATCGAATTGGTCAGCGTCGCGGCGGCGGCGAGGGTGGGGACCATGGTGAACCAGTCACGCTCGCGAAAACTCCGCCACGACAGGTGGTCGTACGTATAGGCGGCGTGTAGTCCGTATTCGTCGGCCTGTCGCCACATGGCACTCGCCTGGGTCCATCGATTCACGGGAAGGATGACGGTACTCAGTCTCACCGGGCGATCCTAATTCTGAAGTCACCATCGAAGTCGCTGACGAGGCCGACGAAGGGATTGACGAGCGACGCCGCGCCCAGCACCCTTCGGCGCATCGGGCGCCAGGCGGGTGGGCGCGTCCGCTTCATCTTGCGCGTCGAGGACTTTCATGCCTCGTTCGATCGGATGCGCTCGGCGGGCGTGACGTTTCTGACCCCGGTACGTCGAGAGCCCTACGCGGCGGTCGCCGTCTTCTTGGATGTCGCGGGCAACAGGTGGGACCTGTTGAGACCGCCGCAGGTCGACGCGGTGACCTGCTAGATCAGCGTGAGGTTCTCGCGCACGTCAGCGAGATGGTGCTCGCCTTCGTGGACCGCTTGTGCCGCGGCCCAGAGGATGCTCACCGCTACGGGGGTCACGGGGCTGAAGACCAACTTCCTGGCGTGCTGCTCGGGTGTGAGGGCGTCGAAGACCTTGATCAACATCTGCGAGGTGGCGCTCAGCTCGTCGCCGAGTTCCGGCGCGCTGTCTCGGGTGTAGAAACCGAGGTTGACTCTCTCCTCGCGAAACATCGCCGTGCCGGTAGGTTCATCGACGACGCAGGCCATGACCATTCGTTCACGTATCGAGATGAAGACATCTCGAAGGTGACCGGCGTATTCGAGAATCGACCAGCGCAGTGGCGAGGGTCTTACCCGCCCTCCTTCGCCGGCGTCGAACATCACTGAACGCAACGAGTCGACCACGTCTACGAGACGCGGGGCGATTTCCTCGGGAGTGATCTCGTCCCAACGAAATCCGCAGACCTCACAGTTGACTGGCAGTGCCACGAAGCGACTCTAGACGCGCCAGCGCGCCACGCGCGCGAAGTGTCGAGGGGATGCGGTAGCAGACGTCTCGTTGAGCGTCACGCGCGCGTCGTGATGGTTGGCGTCTACCTGTTTCTCGACTCGGCTCCGAACTCTCGAGTCGATTCTCCATCGAGCGATCCAACACGCCGGTGTCCTCGTCGAACGAACGCTACGCTTCGACTCGAAGGAAGGGTCGAAGACGATGTTCAGAGATTTCGTAGACCGCTACCGCGGAGACCTGCGACTCACCGCCGACGCGTCACTGATCTGCGTGGACACGCTCGTTGGATGGCTGAGCACCGAGGCGTACTGGTCGCTGGGTAGAAGTCGCGAGACCATTGAGACGTCGATCGAGAACTCCTTCGTCTACGGCGTGCTCGACGAGGGTGGCGAGATGGTCGCCTTCACCAGGGTCGTCACTGATCAAGCCACGATCGCGTGGGTCAGTGACGTGTTCGTCGAGGAGCATCATCGTGGGCAGGGCATCGGTACCTGGATGGTGGGCGAGTTGACGCAGTTCTGGACGCTGGCCGGCGTCCCGAGATTCTTACTCGTGACCAGGGACGCCCATGGTGTCTACGAGAAGGTCGGATTCACGCCCCTCGCCGATCCGAGCCGGTTCATGGAGATCGATCGGCGGCCCAAGTCCATCGAGGAGATTTAGTGGGCCAGTTTTTGGGCGACCGGCGTGCTGGCTCCCGCAACGGGTGCGGCCAGCAAGGAGCCTCGCTTCGTGGCACCGATGGTGCGAACCGCGACCAGGATCCAGGCCGCGAGCAGGCACGCGTATCCGATGGCGCTGGCCCAGCGAAAAGCCGGTAGGCCGGTCTGTAGCGCGAGGCGAATCGTGCCCGTGACCGTCACCCCGATGGGGAACGTGAAGCTCCACCACGTGAGTGAGAAGGGCAACTTGTCCCTTGCGGTTCGAATCGTGAGGGCCAGCGCGAGGGCCGCCCACAACATGGCGAACCCCCAGACGGGCACGCCGTAGAGGACCGCGAAGACCGACATCGCACTAGCGAGTACCGGGGGAACCGCGAGGTGCGCCTGTGCGCCGAGTAGTCCAGCGGCGGTGATGGACTGGCCCAGGGGTCCAAGGACTATCCACAAGGTCGGTACGCGGCCCCCGTTTGAGGAACCGAAGTGGGCGAGTCGTGACCAGATCATCGAGATGATGATGAGCGCCGCGATCAGGCTCATCCCGAAGAACGCGTAGCAGGCGTAGAGCAGGGTGGCTCGACCGGACTGGGAGGCGATGTGGGGGATCAACAGTGCGCCGGTCGCGGCCGAGACCATCGGGGGCACTATGGGCATCAACCAACCACCGAAGGCTGCGTCGTGGCGGACTTCGATCCGCGTGAAGAGGCGAAACGGGATCACGGTGACGGTGACGAGCCCGCTCAGCGTGCCAATCATCCAGAGCACCCAGTCGAGGTCGACGGCCACGCGCATTCCGAGCATGTTCGAGGCGGCCAGCAGTGCGCCCGAACCGACCGTCAAGAAGGCCATCGGCGGAGCGCCGTAGAAGTGGGCCATCTGAGGATCGTGTCCGTAGGCGTGCGCGCTCTGTGGCGAAGAGAGCCAGTGCGCGATGGTGGCGATCACGAGGCCAACGAGCAGGAGTGCAGCGCCGATCCACACCACCAGACTGAAAGTCTTGAGCCCAGTGATGTCGAAGGGGAGAATCGCTCCGGCATTGGCGACGATGCCAGTGCCCATCACCGCCGCGTACCAGTTGGGTCCGAAGTGGCGTGGATTGGTCTTGGTGCGGTTCATTGGTCCCTCGTTCAACTGAGCTTGCCAATCAATCGTGGCGGCGAACGAGGCGTGACGCCAGCTGCGGTGGGCCCGATATGTTGATGGTGCTATAACCTTTTCTTATGCCGCTACTCGAGCCCGTGATCGACATTCGCTCGCTGGACCTGCTCAACAGTGTCGACGAATGCGGTTCGATCGCCCAAGCAGCGAAGCGCCACCGGATGAGCCAGCCAGCCGCCAGCATGCGTCTTCGCGGACTGGAAGATGCGTTGGGTCTACGACTACTCGATCGTTCGCACGGTCGAGCGATGCTCTCGGCCGAAGGGGTTGCGGTCGTCAAGTGGGGTGCCGGTGTCCTCGAGTCCGCTCGGCTCTTGCACCTCAGTGCCCAGGCACTGCGCACCAAGGGCAAGAACCAGCTTCGCGTCGTGGCGAGCATGACGGTTGCGGAATACCTGGTGCCCGGTTGGCTTAGTCGAATGCAGACCCTGGAGCCATCGGTCGTCGTATCGCTCGAGATGGGCAACTCCCAACACGTTTTGGAAGTGATGCTCGATGGCGGCGCCGAGATCGGCTTCGTCGAGGGCCAGAACGCGCCGCGAGAGCTTTCGTCGCGAATCGTCCAGTCCGATGAGCTGGTGATTGTGGTGGCACCGACGCACCCGTGGGTGAAGCGCCGTAAGCCGGTCTCGCCACTTGAAGTCGCCAAGACTCCACTCGTGGTGCGCGAATCCGGATCGGGGACCCGCGAGGTCCTTGAGGCTGCGATGCGCGTTCTCGGGCTCGAGGTACGACCCTTCATCGAACTCGGATCCACCACGGCTATCAAGGCGGCGGTGTCGTCGGGCTCGGCCCCGGGTGTGTTGAGCTGGCTAGCGGTCGCCGATGATGTGCGTGATGGTCGACTGATCGTGGTCAAGACTGGCGTCTCGTCGCTCGAACGTTCCATTCGTGCGGTGTGGTCCAAGCAACGACCTCTGGCCCCATCGGCCAAACGGCTGCTTCGTCAACTTGGTTGAGCGCAATCCAAGACCGTGCTTGCGTCGTGGGCTTCGCGACAGGTTCGCTCGTTGAACCGGCGTGGCGGGTCGAGCGACGACAACGGCGAACCCCTCGCTAGGAGCGGACCAACTCGATCACCGGGATGACGCGAGTCGTCTTCTCCTGGTACTCGGCGAATCCGGGAAATCGTTCGGCCTGTTTCGCATAGACACGGCTGCGCTCTGGACCCACGACGTTGTTGGCCACGCCAGTGAAGTGCTCTGCTCCGAGCTCGACCGATACCTGGGGGTTGGCCAGGAGGTTGTGATACCAGTCCGGATGGGTGTCGGCGCCGGCCTTAGAGGCGAAGACGTAGATACGTCCGTCCTCGTCGAGGTACATCATGGGATTGACCCGCTCGATCCCGGACTTGGCGCCGGTGGTGTGCAAGAGCAGAACCGGAGCACCTTCGAAGTTCCCACCAACGCGTCCCCCGTTAGCGCGGAACTCCTCGATGATCGTCGCGTTCCAGTCCTGTACCGCCCGTACGGCGTCATTGTTGGCGGCGTCGTTGTTGCTCATGTCCCCCCCATTTGCTGGTCCCGTCTTTAGACTAGTGAGGCGTCGCTGTGGGTGAAACGTGAAGGTATCGAGTCGCCAAGCGCTCGTCAGGAACCGAATACGGCGCCCGTTGTGCCACCTCGAGCGCGGTATCCTCACCTGCGAGGTCCGTTCTAGAGTCGCTTTTACGAGGATCGAGGGGGAGATGGACGAGAATCAGGAATCGTTGGACTTCGACGTGATCATCGTCGGGGCCGGAGTGTCGGGAATCGATGCCGCCTACCACCTCCAGCAAGACCTGCCCGAACGAAGCTACGTGGTCCTCGATTCACTCGAGAGCTTCGGGGGCACGTGGCTCACCCACCGATACCCTGGTGTGCGCTCGGACACCGACCTCTATACCTTCGGGTACTCCTTCAAGCCCTGGACCGGCGATCCCATCGCCAGCGCCGAGCGTATTCGCGACTATCTGTCCGAGGTGATCGTTGAGAACGGTATCGACGCGCACA
Organism: Acidimicrobiaceae bacterium; assembly: GCA_013044405.1. Lineage (GTDB taxonomy): Bacteria > Actinomycetota > Acidimicrobiia > Acidimicrobiales > RAAP-2 > RAAP-2. Next base: position 7,041 of record JABEUR010000114.1, read on the forward strand.
TGCGCTATCGCCATCGCGTGCTCGACGCCTCATGGTCAAGCGCGAAGAACCGATGGACCCTTCGAGTGAGAGACCTCGAAACCGAGACGGACCAAACCTTCACCGGTGAGTTCCTCTGGATGTGTCAGGGCTACTACAAACACGCCGAGGGGTATACGCCCGAATGGCCCGGATTCGAATCCTTCGAGGGGAGGGTCGTCCATCCCCAGACCTGGCCCGACGATCTCGAATTGGACGACCGAGAGGTCGTGGTCATCGGTTCAGGGGCGACGGCGGCCACGCTGGTGCCGGCAATCGCGCAGCGCTGTCGGCACGTGACCATGCTCCAACGTTCGCCGACGTACTTCTTCTCCGGACCCAATCGCGACGAGTTGGCCGACCAGCTGAGGGCCCTCGAGATCGATGAGGAGTGGATTCACGAGATCGTGCGACGTAATCGTCTCGCCCAGCTCAAGATGCTCACCGACGTCGCGCTCAGTGAACCGGAGTTTGCGGCGACTGAGTTGATCAACTTGGTACGTGCGGAGCTACCCGGGGGCTACGACGTCGAAACTCATTTCACGCCGCGATATCGACCCTGGCAGCAGCGGATCGCCTTCGTACCCGACGGCGATCTCTTCAAGGGCATTTCCTCGGGCCGAGCTTCGGTCGTCACCGACGAGATCGAACGCTTCACTCCAGGGGGCATCAAGCTCAAGTCTGGACAGGAACTTGGCTGTGACGTCATTATCACCGCCACCGGATTCGACCTCAGTGTTCTCGGCGACATCAATTTCACGATCGACGGCGATGACCTGGTGTTCTCCGAACAGGTCACGTACCGCGGCATGATGTTCACCGGGGTACCCAACCTCTGTTGGATCTTCGGATATTTTCGCGCCGCGTGGACGTTGCGTGCTGATCTGGTATGCGCGTTCGTGTGCCGGATCTTGAAGCACATGCGTGATGAGGACCTGCACCGGGTGGTGCCCACTCTTCGCGACGCGGATCTCGCTGAAGCACGACTCGACTGGATCAGCGAAGAGCAGTTCAACCCCGGTTACCTGCAACGTTCCATGCACCTCATGCCCAAGCGGCTCGCCAAGCCCGAGTGGGGCCACAACCAGGACTACTGGTACGAGCGAGACGTGCTGCCCGGCGTCCCAGCGACTGACGACTGCCTCGTCTACGACTAGTTCACGTGGTCAGTCTCGATCTCGCAGACTGCGCGGCCCGGCGCACCCGCTCAATCGGGTCCTCGGCGAGCTGGGTGACGACTGGCAAGCCCTCTTCAATCTTTCGCCGACCAATGACCTTGAGGGACATCTCGCGTACCCTCCACGACCGATCCGAGGTCGCCGCGAGCACACTGATCGAGGCGCCGTCGTCCCAGGCGTAGAGCAGCGCTCTCAGCGCCCAGACTCGTGGCCAGTACCCTTCCACGCCGCCTTCGCGGCCAGTGAGGATCGCTTCGGCGTGACGACCAGCCAACCCGATGAGAAACGCTGCATCGACGTCTCCCGAGTCCAAGATCTCGGTGCATCGTCGGACCACGGCACCGACTCCGAAAACGCGGGTCAATGCTGCAACTGACTCGCGAGGCGACTGCCCGCTCAGGTTGGCCATTGGCGAATTCTGGCACACGCCTTCAG
>JABEUR010000115.1 GCA_013044405.1 Acidimicrobiaceae bacterium
ACCACACCGATCACGAAGAGGTCATAGGCGTCAGTGAAGAATCCCATGCCCGACACGATCACCGCCTGGCGATGGAAGCGACTGGTCGGCGCCGAGTCGAGCAGTTCACTCACCGTCTGGGTCGAGGCCGACAGGCCGGTTTGGGGGATCATTCCCTCTTGGTCATTCGAGTTCGCCGGGTCCTGGATGCTCACGTGACTCAGTGTCTCAGACCCAGGTGTGTCACACCAAACCCGAAGGTTACCGGCGAGTGAAGCGAACGTGAAATTTAGGTATATCCGGTTCGCGTAAATTCACTTGAAGACGTTGAGAGGTCACGCGAACGAGTCAGCGCCAACGGTGGTGCCCTCCTCAGTCGAGCGACGTCGGCAATTACTGATACGGCAGGTCCAGATGCGGTTGGAAGTGCAGATCCTCACCCCACCAATTGCCCGACGATCGCGCCAGCATCTGCCCGACTTCTTGGGGCGCCATGGCCCTCGAGAACAGATAGCCCTGACCCAGGCGACAGCCCAACTGGCGTAGCAATCGCAATTGGGCCATCGTCTCGATACCTTCGGCGAGAACCGTGGTATTGAGTTTGAGCCCCAGCGAGATGATGGTCTCGAGCACGACGCGAGCGTGGTCACTCTCGTGCGCCGGACTCACGAACGATCGATCGATCTTGATGACGCCGGGACGCCAGAGTGCGAGATAGGCCAGGGACGAGTACCCGGTGCCGAAATCATCAAGAGCGATCCCAACGCCCATGTCGCGAAGCAGGGCCATGGTATTGGTGGTCTCGGAGGCGTCGAGCAGCGCGACACTCTCGGTTATCTCAACGATCAGCCGTTCGGGCGCCACGCGATTTCGTTCCAGTGCGGCTTCAATCGCCTTTACCAAACCGGGGTCATGGAACTGGTGAGCAGAGAAGTTGACCGTCACGTAGGGCGCCTTCGACTCGGGACTGGTCCACGTCCAACTACTCGCGGCACGCAACGCTTCATCGAGCGCGAAAGCCCCCAGATCGACGATGAGCTCACTCTGCTCTGCGAGAGGGATGAAGACATCTGGTGCGATCCAGCCCTTCTTGGCGTGGTGCCAGCGCATGAGAGCCTCGAAGCCCAGGACCTCATTGGTCAGAAGATTCACGATCGGCTGATAGTGCATGGCGAGTTCACCGGCGTGAAGGGCCTTACGCAATTCCTGAATCAGCGAGAATCGCGTTAGTGCCGCTTCGTGCATCTTTGGGCTGAACAAAAGAAAGTTTCCCTTACGAATCTTCTTCGCCTCGTAGAGCGCAACGTCCGCCTCTTGAATGCACTCAATGCCCGAGGAGTTCGATGAATCCATGACCACAACTCCGATGCTCGCGTGCTGTTCGAGCACAACGCCGCTGAACATGAAGGGCTCGGTGAGGACATCGAGGAGCCGGCGCGCGACCTCTTCGGCTTGCTCCGCCGATGTAAGCCCCTCCGCAAGGTAGAGGAACTGGTCACTTCCGAGTCGGCAGATCGTGTCCGAGGACCGCGTCACGAGTTCGAAGCGACGCGCGATCCCCACCAGCAGTTGGTCACCAATCAAATGTCCAAAACTATCGTTCACCCCCTTGAAGTCATCGAGGTCCACCAAAAGTACAGCACCGATGCCGCCCTGGCGCGTAATACGAGAGTGGGCTTGTGACAAGCGGTCTTCGAAGAGCGAACGATTCGCCAGACCGGTCAGCGTATCGTGCAGCGCCTGATGCGACAGTTGTTCGGTCAGCGACTTTTCGGCGGTGACGTCTCGCTCCGAGGAAACGAAGTAGAGAATCTCGCCTGACTCGTCCCTGGCAACCGACCTCGACACCTCCGACACGACCACACGGCCGTCCTTTCTCAGGTATCGCTTGACGTAACGAACCTGGTCGATTGCGTCCATGGCCAAACGCACGTGGGTCTCTTCGGTTATGCCAACGTCATCGGGGAAGGTGAAGTGCTTGGAGTCGTGGCCCAGGAGCTCGTCACGAGTGAAACCCACCATTGCGCAAAAGGCATCATTCACCGCGATCGCCCGATCCATGAAATCGGTGAAGACCATCGGCGCCATGTTCTCCTCGAAGGCGAGTCGGAAACGCTGTTCGGAACTGGTGAGTGCAGCATTGGCCGCCGTGGCCCTCTCCAGCGCGGCGCGTGTCTCAATGAGCGCGCGAACGTGGGCGATGGCGAAGCGAGCGTCGTTCACCAGGTCTTCGAGGCCGCGCAGCGTTACTTCATCAAAGGCGTGAACGTAGGGATCATAGAGATTGAGCACGGCGACTTGACTGTCGAGCAGACTTGGAATTGCGGCCGACGATCCAAAACCGTATCTGGACGCTCGCTCGCGCCAGAGCTGGAAGATCGAGTCCCTCGCCAGATCGCCCACCACCTGACTCGTGCCAGTGCGCACCGCGACACCAGTGGGGCCATGACCGCTTTCCCTGGTCTCCCACCACGACACGATCCCGTCGAACAGGTAATCCGTCTCTCCGGCCGAGCACAGGACGCGAACGCCCCCGTCGTTCTGCGACGAGGGGATGCCGATCCAGGCGAGCTTGTAGCCGCCCATGTCGACTAAAGCGTCACAAAGCTGCTGGAGGAAGAGCCGCTCATTGGTAGCGTTCGACGCCAGTCGATTGACCTCGCTGAACAACTTCAATAGTCGATCTCGACGAATTCTGTCCGTGACATCGCGCTCGGATATCACGTAGTACAGGGTTTCGCCTGACGAATCGCGTGCCGGTGATTTCGACACCTCAACGAAGATCACGCGACCGTCTTTATGGCGGTAGCGCTTGACGTAGCGCACCTGGTCGATCTCTCCAGTCGAGACCCGACGGTGGGCCGCCTCAGTGATCCCCACGTCTTCGGGGAACGTGAAGGGCTTGGAGTCGAAACCCAGGACTTCGTCCTTAGTGGACCCGATCATCCGGCAGAACGCGTCATTGGCGGCGATGACTCGATCATCGAGGTCGGTGAAGATCATCGGCGCCATGTTGTCTTCGAAGGCGAGACGAAATCGCTCCTCACTGTTGGCGAGCAGCACCGCCGATGCGAATTTGGTTGCCGCAGACTCCAGTGTCGAGCGCTGGGGTTGTGAGCCCATGCCCACGAGCGGCCGCTGCTCGTGAACGGCCGCGACAATCCACTGCACGTCATCCACCACGATGGGCGATAGGGCCACCACGACACTCAAGTCGACTTGGTTCTTGCGATGCAGATCGTACGTGCTGTCACGCCCCATTTTGCGAAAACCTGGTTGGCGCTGATACTCAGTGCGACTCCTAACGTGCACCGCGCGCCTGGCCAGGGGGACGAGAAATTCGATGTTCTTTCCAACCAATTCTTCACACGTGTAACCCGACATCTCCTCGATGCTCTGGCTCACGTATCGAATCTCGCCGTCGGAATCGACGATGACCACTTCATCGGGCAAGACTCTCAACAACCTCTGCCATGACTCCGACTGGAGCTCGAAATGAGTCACTTCGTCGGCCCCTCAGCAATCGTGCACGTAATCCAATCATAATCCCGCAGTTCGCGGAAGTCTTTTAACCGCCAACGCCCTTCGTTAAACCCGAAAAGACCGAGTAGCGAGACGCCGAAGAGATCGATCGATGATCACCCAACGTCACCATTGCACCTGATCGCTTGGGCTCGTCACGGATGCCCTGCGAAAAGTTAGATTGCGAACATGCAATACACGACATTGGGCAACACCGGATTACAGATATCGCGAATCTGCCTGGGGTGCATGAGCTACGGCGAACCGGAGCGTGGAGCACACCCGTGGTCGCTCGGAGAAGAGCAAGCCGCCCCGTTTTTTCGACAAGCCCTCGATTCGGGGATCAACTTCTTTGACACCGCCAACGTCTACTCGGCAGGCAGCAGTGAAGAAATCGTTGGACGGACCCTCTTAAAGATGGTCGATCGAGACGACGTCGTCATCGCGACCAAGGTGAACGGTCGGATGCGTCCGGGTCCTAACGGGCAGGGACTCTCTCGCAAGGCGATCTTCGCCGAGGTCGAGAACAGCCTTCGTCGATTGGATACCGACTACATCGATCTCTACCAGATCCACCGTTGGGACTACGAAACCCCCATTGAAGAGACCCTCGAGGCACTACACGATGTTGTGAAGTCGGGCAAGGTCCGCTACATCGGTGCCTCGTCGATGCACGCCTGGCAGTTCGCGAAGTCGCTCTTCCTGTCTGAATTAAACGGTTGGACTCGATTTTCGAGCATGCAGGACTACTACAACTTGCTGTATCGAGAAGAAGAGCGCGACATGCTCCCACTCTGCGCCGATCAGGGGGTCGCCGTCATCCCGTGGAGCCCGCTGGCTCGGGGCCGTCTCACCCGTGCCTTCGACGAGACGACCGAGCGTTCACAGACCGACGAGTTCGGGCGAACGCTCTACAACCTAGACGACCGACCCATCGTCGACGCCGTTCTCGAGATCGCGGGACAGCGAGAGACGACCCCGGCTCAGGTAGCGCTCGCCTGGGTGCTCTCGAAATCGGTGGTCACCAGCCCGATCGTCGGGGCCACCAAACTCCATCATCTCGAAGACGCCGTCGCCGCGGTGGATCTGCGCCTCGACGACGAGGAGATCAGCCGGCTCGAAGAGCCGTATCGTCCCCACTACGTGGTGGGCTTTCGCTGATCTTCGAGCGAGCGTCTCGAGCGCCTCACCCCTAGGCTGCACTGGACATGATCCCGCTCTCCGTGCTCGACCTCGCCACCGTGGCCAGCGGATCGTCCGCGGCCCAAGCCCTGCGAGAGACCACGCAGATGGCCATCGAAGCCGAACGACTTCGATACCGCCGATTCTGGGTAGCGGAACATCACGCGATGCCCGCGGTAGCGAGTTCGGCGCCCGCGGTGGTGATTGCCCACGTGGCCAACGCCACCTCCAGTATCCGCGTGGGCGCCGGCGGCGTCATGCTCCCCAATCACGCACCGCTCGTGATCGCCGAACAGTTCGCCACCCTAGAGGCCTTGCATCCGGGACGCATCGACCTCGGCCTCGGTCGCGCCCCGGGCACCGATCACGTCACGGCCCGGGCCCTGCGTCGACACGCAGAGCTCTCTTCCAACACTTTTCCCGACGACGTCGTCGAGCTGATCCGCTACCTCTTGCCGAGCGAAACACCGACGCATCCATCGCCGACCCCCGGTCACGGGTATCTGCCCGAGGTGTGGCTGCTCGGTTCGTCCACCTTCAGTGCTCAACTCGCCGCTCAACTCGGGCTACCCTTCTGCTTCGCCTACCACTTCGCCCCGGCACTGCTCGACCAGGCCCTCGACCTCTATCGTTCGAACTTCCGCCCTTCGATCCTCCTAGACGTCCCGCACGTCATGGTCGCGGTCTCGGTGATCTGCGCGCCCAGCAACGACGAAGCGCATTGGCTCGCGGGGTCCAATGCACTCAACATCATCCAGCGCAACTCGGGACGAATGGGTCCGCTACCCTCGCCCGAAGAAGCGGGTGCCTACCCCTACAGTTCGACGGAGTTGGCAGCCGTGGAGGAGTCGATGTCCTCACACGTCATCGGAGATCGCGCCAGCGTGGGTGATGCGCTCGGCGAACTGGCCAAACGCACTGACGCCGACGAGTTCATGATTTCCACCAGGACCCACTCGTTCGAGGCGCGCCTGGCGTCATTCCGACTCCTCGCGACAGTGGACCCACCCAGCGACATCTGAGGCTCGATCAGCTCAGTGTTCGAGGCCACCGGCCCTGGTCACGGGCCCCTGGTAGGACCAGGGGAAGTCGATCCACCGATCGGTTCTCTTCCACGAGTAATCCGGCACGATCACCGACTGGGGCTTCTCGTAGAGGACCACGGAACGGACCTCGCGCACCGACTCGGCGCAGAAGTCGGTCACCAGTTTGAGTGTGTGGCCCGAATCCGCCACGTCGTCCGCGATGAGCACGACCGCACCTGAGAGGTCGACCTTATTGGGCACCGGAGGAAGGACTACCGGCATGTCGAGGTGCTCGTCGACCCCGGTGTAGAACTCGACGCTGATCATGAAGGCGTTCTTGACCCCCAGTGCGTATCCCAGACCCGCGCCCAGGAAGAACCCCCCGCGCGCGATCGATAAGACGATGTCGGGTGCGAAGCCCGAATCGGCGATGCGCTGGGCCAACTCACGTGTCGCACGTCCGAAATCCTCATAGGTCAGCCGTTCTCGTCCACTCACGCGAACCAAAGTAGGCGACGAGACAATCTGCGCGCCAACGACGAAAGCGTCACCCGGGCCAGGAAATGAGCAGCCCGGTGAGGAGGAGAGTTATCGAACGTTCGACTTGAAGTGAATGGAGCGAGACGATCTGCCTGTCACAACGCGAGTTCGACGCGATTTCTTCCATTGCTCTTGGCCAGAAAGAGGGCTTGGTCGGCTCGGGCGATCAAGGTTTCGTGTTGCTCACCTGGTTTGCGCAGTGCGACTCCAGCGCTGACTGTCACGGTCGGGACTTCGCTACCGGCGCCGATGACTCGCTGGCGTATCCGTTCTGCCGCGTTGATGGCGGCGGTTGCGTTGACGTTGGAAAGAAAGACGAGGTATTCCTCGCCCCCGAAACGGAACGTGAGGTCACTGGGTCGAACACAGTGGGTGACTGCTTCGGCCACTCGGCGGATGACTTGATCACCCACGGCGTGACCGAACGTGTCGTTCACCACCTTGAACAAGTCGATGTCAATCATCAGCGCCGCCATCATCGGCTCGAAATTGCGGTCGTCGAATGCCGCCAGTCGAAGAAACGAGTCGTCGAGCGAAACCCGGTTGTAGAGACCAGTCAAGGAGTCGTGAATAGCCTGCGTGTGCCAGGCAGTGCGCTCAATATCGGCCGATCGGCGCAGCAGCTCACGTTCGAGGCCAACTTCGACCAAGTTGATGATCTGGGTGAGAACGGCCATGGTTGCTTGACTCATCGTGCGCCGCTCACGAAATCCCCACAACATCGCGCCGTCTATCTGCTCGGTCACCTTTGACCTCAGCGGCAAGATAAGTCGCTGCCCGGGCTGCGCACTCTCACCGCTGAGGACTGCGAGGACGTCAGGTGGTGGATCTTCAAGATGTCCGGCGAAGCTATCGCCCTGATCGAATCGGAACGTCAAGTCGCCACCGCCCGCCCAGAGTTCGAAGTACTGCGCCCCGAGGGTATGCGTCGCCAACTCCGACAAATAGGCCGCAACGACGGAAAAATTCTGCTCGCGAACCATGGTGTTGATGACGTCATGTATGGTGCGATTCGCGCTCAGCAAGAAGGCCAGTCCCGGATCATCACGCGCAATCAGGAAGATCCCGCACTCAAGATTCTCCAAGAAATCGAAGACTCGGCTGACCCAAATTTCGGGGATGACCCGTCCGTGCTGAGGCGCAATCAATCGAACCGGCAGTTCGCGTAACTGATGCAGCGCGTGGGCCAGTATCTCACGGCTGGGCATGTAGTGCTCGTGGAACTTGCGGATCGAATCAATGTCTTCGACGGAGTCCACGAACAGAGCACCTTCTTCATTGAATCCTGCGAACAAGTCCGAAGAGAACAAGGTGCCCGTCTCCTCGTCGAACGTGCAGAACGCCCCGGCAAAGTGTAAATACGGTGTGAGTACGAAGCGAAGCGTTCGATCCTGGAGCACGAGACGCCAGTGGTGGTCTTCGACTCGCCAGAACTTGAGCGCCGTGCCGGTGTGCACGATCGAGGCCTCGTCGCGCCAATGGGTGACGATCTGTGCGTCACGATGAAGTCCGCGCTCCTCCAGCTTCGGGAGCGCCGCCAAGATATCGGCATCCGGCTGTGAGCAGATTAGCCATCGAACATTGCTCAGTCCGACAATTGAGTCAACTTTGCGCATGACCTCCTCGACGACGAGAGCAGAGCCGGGGTCGACCAAAACCGACTGATCCCCTTGCTCAATGAGATAGGCATGGCATTGAAACTGGTCATCGCGGAGCATCGAACCGACCCACCAGACCCTTGGCGCGATCTGCACGGCTTCAGACGTGTACTGCTCTGAGCGGCTCACGATCGCCTTCCCGTTGATTTGATTCTTCTCAGACCCAAAGGGTCTCCGACCCGTTGCTGCATGTCTACTCGTTAAGACGTACACCCTGTGGTCACTGAGGGAACGAGTTGGTGACTCAAACCAACCGTGCGATCACCAGTGACCCGGCGAACCAGAACGGCGAACGATTGCTCAAGTCCACCGACGCGGAACCGAGTTCCAATGCGCGTCTCCGTCAACAAAGTTGATGTCGGGATGGCTCATCGACCACTGCCTTCGTCCAACCGGTCCTCGTTCTCTACCTTGAGAGCCGTTCGAACCACGGCCCCATTCGTCACGTGGGGCCGCACCAACCGCTGTTTACTCAACCTGTCGACCCTGAGGCTCTGCGAGCGCCGGCGAGATTGGCGAGAGCAAAATCTCTACATCCTTCGAAATGAATGCGCTACGGTCGCGACCAGGAGATCGCTGGGCGGACAGAATCGCGCCCATGGCTGAGGTACACGCGTTCAGGTTCCATCGAAACTGGCCGAGTTCGACTTCCCAGACATCCCTGTTCGAGATGATGGACTCGTCGAACGACGAATGCGCGCCCACTGAAGATCCGCCATCTGGCACTGTCACATCCATTCGCCCCCATGCGAGAACCGTCTGCTATTGATCAGTCTGCATTGGTGAGATCACTATCTCGCCACTCATCACCTCTTCAATCGCTCGTCGCGTGGAAGCAGCGCTCGATTCACCATCCGGATTTTCGCCATAGCGCCCACGTCGAAGCATCAGAGTCACCACTCCCGATAACAAAGCCATCGAAGCACAGTAGGCCCACAGATGGTGGAAGTTGGCAAGTGCTTGGTCACGACTCCTGGGAGCTCCGAGGATGACGACCAGCAGCGCAACACCAATCGATCCTCCGACCTGACGGGCGGTCTGGTTCACCGCACTGCCAACGGCGAATCGCTCGGCGTGCAGACTCGAAACTGCCGCCGCACTCAGCACCGGAAAGGTCAATCCGATGCCCAGACCAGTGATGAGTGTGGCGGGTAGCCACACCGCGAAATAGTGCGCCCCAACGCCAACGCGAAGCGCGTACCAAGCCAGACCCGTACCAAAGACGGTGAAACCCGCGAGGAGCACGTTTCGAAACCCGAATCGAGCGGCCATCTTTCCCGCCGGGCCCGAGACTGTGGCGACAACGAGGGGGCCGGGAGTCACCGCGAGGCCCGCCTTCAAGATCGTGTAGTGCCAGACGCTCGTGAGGAACAAGATGTTCCCGAGCAGCATCGCGAAGAATCCCATCGCGTAGAGCAGCACCGCGGCGTTGGCGACGCTGAAGGATCGACTCGAGAACAGCTTCAAGTCGAGCACGGGGTCTCGGTGGCGACTCGAACGCACGACGAACAGAGCACCGAGGACCAACGATGCGCCAAAGGCGCTCAGTGTCGCCGTTCCCGTCCAGCCCCAGGTCGGGCCCTGCGAGATCGCCAATACCAGAGCGGCCAGGGCCGCGACCAAGACCACCGAGCCGAGATAATCGGGAATCGAGCGTGCCGCGGGAAGCTCCGTTCGCTCGAGCACGCGTCGCCCGACGAGCCAGGTGAACAATCCAATCGGCAGGTTCACGTAAAATGCCGCGCGCCAACCAAAAGCACTGATGAGGGCCGCACCCACGGACGGCCCCGTTGCCACTGCCAGTGCCCCGATCCCTCCCCAGAGCGAGACGATGTGCGCTCGACGCTCCTTGGGATAGGCACCCAGCAACAAGCCCAGCGAAGAAGGCAGCATCGCCGCGGCGCCAATGGCTTGGACGACGCGACCGGCGATCAGCACCGTCAGCGAAGGTGCGAGCGCAGCCCCGAACGATCCGAGGCAGAACACCCCGAGGCCGGCGAGGAACAATCGACGACTCCCGAGTCGGTCCGCGGTCCTCCCCGCGATCACCAACAAGGATCCAAAGACGATGCTGTACCCGGTGATGATCCACACCAGATTGGCGCGCGAGTCGCTCGAGAACGTGCGCTCCAGTGCCGGGAAAGCGACGTTGACGATCGAGAGATCAAGCGAACCCATGAATGCGCCCATGGCCGTCACGACGAAGATCGTGCGACGTCGTGACGCAGAAATAGCTCTTTCCCGCTCGGTGAGTTCTTTCATGGAATGCACCATAGTCACTTGCGTTCTATTATGCAACTGACTACGCTGGAGCCATGGAACACAAGAGCTTCGCGGACATGGACTGTTCGGTGGCGCAGTGCCTCGAAGTGATCGGCGAGTGGTGGAGCATGCTCATCATTCGCGACGCTTTCCTCGGAGTGACGCGATTCGAGGAGTTCCAGAGACGCCTGGGAATCTCGCGCAACATCTTGAGGAATCGCCTGAGTGCGCTGGTCGAGGCCGGAGTCCTGGTCCGAGTCCCTTATTCGCAGCGCCCCCCTCGAGACGACTACCGGCTCACCGACAAGGGTCGTGACCTCTGGCCGGTGCTCACGACCATGCGACAGTGGGGCGATCGCTACGCGGCACCTGATGGACCTCCGGTCAACCTGGTGCATCGAGGCTGTTCGTCCAAGACCAATGCCTTGCTCGTCTGCGAGGTCTGCGGCGATCCAATGGACGCTCGCTCGGTGCGCGCAGTCGCCGGTGACGGTCACGGCCCGCTTCCCCACCGTCGCACCCGAGGTCAGAACCCAACGTCGGACCATTCTTGAGCAACGCCGAGAGAGGAGATTCACTGCTTCGCTCGACCGCTAGACGATCGGAGAATCTCGAACAACGTCGAAACGGACAGATCGACTGGGCGTTCCAGCGCTCGGTGATCGCCGAGAGCATCAGCGTCGACGAGTTTGCCTGGTCTACTTCTCCATGGCCCTAGAGAACAGTGGTCGCCGCCGAGCTGCACGACGTTCACGTCTTGCAACGCTCGTTGCGATCGGGAGCGAAGCCCTACGCTCTTGAGCACAAGGGTCCCGTGGTGCGAGATTCCATTGCAGCGCCGTCCTCAGAAATCGTCACGCGGCATCGGTCCATCTCGAAGCCGGCGCATGTCCAAGTGCCTATTTTCCTCGCAATTCTCGAGGTGGACTCCTTTGGCCCCAGCGCACATGAAAGACTCTCCAAGTGAAACTCTCCGCACGTCACACAGGGTCCATCAAGTGGCGTCGCCCGCTCGGCGTCGCGCTCGCCTTCTCGGCCAGTGCACTGGTACTCTCCGCGTGCGGTTCGTCGAATCCCAAAGCGACAACCACCACCACCAGTGCCACGACGACCACGGTGGCCAGGGCGCTCTGTCCACTCACCGGAACACCGGCACCGGGCAACAAGGTTCCCCAACGACCGGCCCTGGCGATGAAGGTGGACAACTATTCACTGGGTCCGACGCCCCAGGGGGCTCGACCCCAGAGTGGCCTCGACTACGCCGACGTGATCTACGAGGAGCAGGTCGAAGGATCAATCACCCGTTATGCGGCCGTCTTCCAGTGCCACGAAGCACCGGGCCTCGTCGGGCCGATCCGATCCGCACGCTGGACCGACGTGCAGATGCTCAGTGCCCTGGGTCATCCCATCCTGGTCCACGTCGGGGGCATCGCTCCGGTGCTCTCCTATATCGCGAGTTCGCCATTGATCAACCTCGACCTTGGTAACTACCCGTACCTCAACAACAACCCACCTGGTCGCTACGCGCCCTACGACACCTACACCACCACCCAAGGCGCTTGGGCCCAGGCGAAGCAGCCCGCACTCGCGCCCCATCCGATCTTCACCTTCTCTTCGAGCGTGCCACCGGGACGAGCCATCACCCAGGTCCATCTGGACTGGTCCGCCACGTCGGACATCTACTGGCGCTGGAACGCCTCGAGCGGCACCTGGCTGCGCTTCTATAACGTGGGGTCCCAATCTGCGCCGGTCATTCGCCCCGACGTGCTCACCGACAACGTCCAGAACCAGGCCCAAAACGTCATCATCCAGATGACCAACATCACCTACGGACCGTGGGTCGAGAACAGTCAGGGCGGTCTCGAGGCGGAGTCGCACATCATCGGCCAGTCCGGCGTGGCGTACGTCCTACGAAACGGCGTGATCGTGAAGGGCACCTGGCACTCGCCACCCAGTGGAGGGCCCACGCAGTACCTCGACGCCTCGGGCCGTCCGATCGACCTCGCACCGGGGCGTACCTGGGTCGAGATCTATCCAGCCGGCGCTTCGATGGTCGTCTCGCCAGTAGCCACGACGACCACTACGTCCAAGGCAGGTTGAGCGCCCGACCGACTCGGCTGTGACCTTGGCCACTTCACTTTCACGCCATTTTGGGTGAAAGATGGGAACCGCGGCGAGTCGATTTCGCATTCGCCAGAAAGTGGGTGATGGCGATGAGCGGACCTATTGACTCACCACGAACTGCGCGACCATACCCGAGCGAGTTGATCGAAGACGTCACGAGCGAGAAGGGACGTGCGCTTCACCTTCGCCCGATCAGCGCGGCGGACGCGGACCTCCTTGTTGCCTTCCACGCTCGACTCACTGCGGACTCGGTCTATCGAAGATACTTCTCGCTCCATCCGGTCCTCTCCGCGATTGAAGTCGCCCACCTCACCCAAGTCGACTACGCCGATCGCTTCGCCTTCATCGTGCTCGACCACACGAGCTTGATAGGCGTCGGGCGCTATGACCGCATCCCCGGCACCGAAGAGGCCGAAGTCGCCTTCGTGGTGGAAGACAAGTACCAGGGCGAAGGGATCGGGATGTTGCTCCTCGAACACCTCGCCGACGTGGCCCTTCCCCAAGGCATCACCTTCTTCAGCGCCGAGACTCAGGCGGGCAATCGTGACATGCTGAGTGTCTTCTACTATTCGGGCTACCAAGTCACCACCAAGCTCGAGGACGAGATCATCAGCGTGCGTTTCTCGATTCAGCCCACCGACGCCAGTCGCGAGGCTCGACGGGTTCGAAAGCAGATGATCGCCCAATTCACCACGCCTGGACCCACTTGATGCTGATCGTCAACGGCCCGGTCAAAGACGGCGAGCACGAGGAGGCGGGGCACCCGGAACGACCCGATCGGCTCATCGCGGCGCTGGCGGGCATCACCGATCTGCACCTCGGTGAGGACTTGACTGTCCTTCCCCCCTACGTCGCCACGAGAGCCGAACTGGCCCGCGTTCACCACGGGTCCTACCTGGACGAGCTCGGGGCGTTCTGTTACGCGGGCGGCGGGAATATCGACGCGGACACCTACGCGACCTACGACTCGTGGTCCATCGCGCGCTACGCCGCCGGCGCGGGACTCGCCGTGGTGAATGAACTGCGGCGTCGCCGGAGCGGTATCGGATTCGTGGCGGCACGCCCCCCGGGACATCACGCCTTGGCCGATCGGGCGATGGGATTTTGCCTGTTGAACAACATCGCCGTCGCGGCCGCACAACTGAGCTCTGAGGGCGAGCGGGTGCTGATCGTCGACTGGGACGTCCATCACGGCAACGGTACCCAGTCGATCTTCTGGAACGACCCGAACGTCCTGTACGTCAGCACGCACCAGTGGCCGCTCTTCCCGGGCAGTGGTGGGTCACGTGAGATCGGCGGCTTCGAAGCGATCGGAGGGATTATCAACGTCCCCGTGCCCGCAGGCACGACGGGCGACGTGTTGTTGCGCGCGTTCGAAAGCATTGTCGCACCAGCCGTCGCCGCGTTCGATCCGACCTGGGTGCTCGTCTCGGCGGGCTTCGATGCCCATCGCGGTGACCCGCTGGCCGACCTGGCACTCAGCAGCGGTGACTTCGCCGACCTCGCGCGACGGGTCTCTCAGTTCGCGCCGCGACCCGGGCGCCTCGCGCTCTTCCTCGAAGGCGGATACGACCTGGCGGCCCTGCGCTCTTCGGTCGCGGCCACACTCGGTGCCCTACTCGAGAGCGAGTGGGTACCTGAGGAATCCACGTCGGGGGGGCCAGGAGATGAGCAGGTCGTTCGTGCCGGCGCGGAACGCCACATCGCCATGGAAATGGCCTACGACAGTAAACCAGAGGAGTGACCCGACATGACGAGCCCCCAGACCATCGCCGTTGGCTACGACGGATCCCCGGCCGCGCAGGAGGCCCTGCGCTGGACCTTTCAGCTCGCCGACTCGACCGGCGCCAGGGTGGTGGTGGTCTACGCCGTGGGACTGATGGCACGTTACGAGGGACACGGCGCGTCACTCGAACTCGAGCAGTCGGTAGGTCAACTCGCCGAGGACGTCGACTTCGACATGACCCACGTACGTTGGCATCTCAGTGACGGTGACGCCTGCTCGGTGATGTTGCGCGCCATCGACGACCCGGTCAATGCCGACCTGTTGGTCGTCGGATCAAGGGGCCAGGGCGCGCACGCCGGGCTCTTGCTCGGTAGCACCAGTCTGCAGCTTGCCGAACGCTCCAGCGTCCCACTAGTCATCGTGCCATCAGAACGTCACTTCGACACGACATAAAACTTTCGTAGAGCACGAGATCTTGGAAATGGATAGGGACAAGTTTTGTCACCAGAATCAAAGGGCGGATTCAAGCGGTGAGCGCAACGAATAGCTTCCAGTGATGGCATCTCATC
>JABEUR010000018.1 GCA_013044405.1 Acidimicrobiaceae bacterium
GCAGAGTTCCAACACCTCGCTCACCTCGTCGGGGACGCTCGAAAGGTCCAGTTGACCGTTTCGCAACCGACTGACCGCACTCTCGGGTTTCCAAGTGCTAAAGACTTCGTCGACGTGCTCGAGCAACTGAGCCGCCTTGGCGAAGACCTGCGAAACCGCTGCGTCGTGAAATCCCCGATCGTCGAACAAATCGAACGTGACGATGGTGCCCATGACGGACTGCTCATGGTGTCTCACGTCTTCGAACCTAATGGGTCAATCCTCGAGACTCTAGATGCCCAGCTTCTTGAGCGCCGACTGCAACGACATGATAAAGCCGGCACTGGTGTAGCTAGCGCCCGAAACCGACTGGATCTGTGCGTTCTGCGCTTGCATGGTCTCTTGCTCGAGGATCGGTATGGACATGCCGTCGATTTGTTGGGAGCGATAGTTGCCTCCATCGCTCAACTGGCCAATGGTGACTTTGTCGATCTTTCTTCCAGTCGCGGTGACGCTGACCGAGAGGACACCGAAGTAGTAGTTGACGGCCTCGCCAGTCATCGTGCGAATTCCACTGGGTGCACTCGTCGTGGTGGTGACTGGCGCGCTGGTCGTGGATGTCGTCGAATCGACCGTCGACGTGCTCGTGGTTCTCGTTGGTTTCGAGGTGGTGCTGGGCGTGGAACTCGTCATGGGCGGCAAGGTTGTCGAAGGCGACGTCGAGGTCGAGGTCGAGGTGTTTGATGCACCGCCCTTTCCCGTTGAACCGGTGGCCCCCGTCACCAGTCCACCGACACTCAGACTCACCGGGGCGGTGTGGAAGGCCAGTACGCCCGCAATACCTGCGGCAGTCGCTGAGGTGAAGATTACGGCACGCTTCATGATTGGGGATCCTTGTCCGGTGGGGGGTTAACGATGGGCATGTCAGAAGGCGAATACTTCGCTATGGAGGCGCTCGCGAGCCACACCCAGGCGGGCGACGGTATTGGCCATGTGGTCGGTGAAAGCCGCCGGACCACAGATGTACACATCACTGCTCGAAATCTGCGGTACCAGTCTTCGAATGGAGGCCGAGTCAAGTTTGACGCGCTGGCGCGAACCAACCAGCTCGTGCAGGACTCCACCACGCTGTGCGACCAGCGCCGCGATCTCTTCACGGTGTATGAGGTCATTTTCGGCCGAACCCCGGGTGACGACGGTGGTGTGGACGTTCGAGGGTAAGTCTTCGAGAATGGCGCGCAAGGGAGTGATGCCAACTCCCGCACCGATGAGGACCACTCGGTTCGTCACGCGCTGGTGATGCGTGAAGGTCCCGTAGGGCCCTTCGGCAAAGACTCGGGTTCCGGGCCTCAGGTGGGCTACGGATCCACTGTGGTCGCCTAGATCCTTGATGGTGATGCGAACGAACGGAGGGTTGGGCAGTGCGGAAAGCGAATACGGGTGCGCCTGCCACCAAAGACCCTTGGTGAGGAAGCGCCACTGGAAGAACTGCCCCCCGGACACGGCCAGACTTGACAGTCGATTTCCCGACAAGACAATGGAGAAGACACCAGGAACCTCTTCATCGACCGATACCACGCGAAGTTGGTAGCGCAAGTTGCGTAGCAATGGAAGAGCGAAACGGAAGGCGGCGATGCTGATCGCCCCGAGGGCCCAAAGCGCGATCCAAAAGGACTTCGCGAGCGGGTGGTGCAAAAAGGCATACCCGGTCACCACCTGGTGTGCGAAGGCGAGTGCCAACGCCAGATAGGTGTAGAGATGGACGACCCACCACGTCTCGTAGGCCTGTCGGCGCCGAACGGTTCGATACGAGGTGACCCCGACCATCACCAGCAGCGCGAATCCGACCAACGAAGCCAGTATGTCGGGGTAGTGGAAGATGAACGTGTTCATCTGCTTCACCCAAGACACCCCGTCAACCTTCGAATATCCCAACGTGACGAACACGATGTGCAAGGCAATCAGGACAATGGGCCATCCCCCGATACGCCGATGCCACCTGACCAGTTGATCCTGGCCAACGGCTCGTTCGAGCCAAGGTATCCGCGCGATGAGGAACACCATGATGAGCATGAGATACGAGCCGAGAAACCCCGTCAAGCGACCGGCCACCGTGTACCAACCACCTGGTGATGCCAGCGAACCCGACGTCTCATTGATGAGCACGAGGGCCATGGTGAGCCCGAAGCCCAGTCCGGCTAGACCGCCGAGGACATCAGCGACGACGGGCCGAGGTGCGTGACCGGGTCGTCGTGTCCTAGAGGGCGCTCTCGAGTCCTGGCCCAGCGCCGGAGTAGATCGAACTCGCTGGACTTGTGTCGGCTGGGGGGACGGCATGCGAGACACGTTAGAAACGGCGAGTAATGGCAATTCGATGGAATCAGTAAGAGAGAGGTAAGAGTCGCCATCTCGTTGAGCCAAGGATGAATGGGACGAACCAACGCCAGGCGATTCGATCGGTCCGCTTCGATGTCCAACCCAATTGATCTGATTCACCTCGGTTGGAAAATCCGGAACGAGATTCACACGGTCCTCTTAGATTCACTGCGTAACATTCGCCCATGCACAAGAGCACCGCCGTGAGCAACCAAGGTCGTCAGGTGATCACCTTGATGGTCCTCGTCGCCACTCTCTTCGTCGGCGTACCGACGAGCGCATTCGCGTCGACGTCTCCGTTCTCGACTACGGGATGGTCCGCGACCCACTCGACCACCCGACGCCTCGCCTGGAAGTCCTGGCACAACTCCTGGATTGACTACTTACGAGGACTCAATGCGATAGACGCCAGTTATCGCGCTTCGGTTAAGACCGCGAGGCTCGCGTACGGGGCAGCGATCGCCACCTCATCAAATAGAGCTGATCGACTCGCAGCCAAGGCGCAATTGGTCAGGGCCCTTGACGCAGCGTTGCTCAAGCGAGTCGCGGCCATCACCGCGGTCAACTTTCCGCCGGCTCCGCCAGCGGGTTTTGGTGCCACGCGGTACGTGAACGAAATTCGAAGAGTGAATATCGACTTTCGTAGCGCCTTGGTCGTCGCCGAAACCGCCTTCGCACAGGCAGTGCACAAGGCAACCAGTGACGCGCAGCGCTCGCGTGCTCGAGCTGCACTGCGGATGGCAATCAATAAGGCTACGCTCACCCGAGCTCAGGACCTTGCGGCTCTCGGTCCACCTCCCGCTAACCCCACGATGAGCATTGGCTAGCTTCTCAACCAAAATCAGTTGCTCCTCATGGTGACCGCGGATGAACCGCGCACCGAGATCGCCGATACTCATCGAATCTGACTTCATCAGTTGATCGTGTCGCACCCTGATCGGTGCGTGCATTCGGTGATTCACCCCTCTCGCCCAACTTCTCGACTGCGATCTGTCAAAGTCGCGAGTTGACGATCCTTCGCATGACGAGGCGCCAGCCCAGCATGAACGCGCTCAGAAATGCGGTCGCCACGACGATGAATGCGAACGCCGTTCCTTGGCCACTCACTACTCGCAGCGTCATCCCGACGATCACCGATGCCACCGCCACGACTTCGCCGTCGGCCAGCGACGCACCAGATCTGCGCGATAGCAACAACACGAGCCAACCAACGAGGAGTCCGACGAAGAAGGGCCACAGAGTCGACGCCAGACCAGCGACGCTCACCCCGTGATGATGATCGCTCCGACCAATGGCAACGAAGACGACGGCCGACAACAGGTCGAGGATCATCCGAAGGGGTCGCACGTAGAGAACCTAGCGTCCCGACTTCACCGTCGGTCTCCACGGTGACCAACGTTCTTGGCCCCGGGACCAGAATTCATCCGTATTCACTCAGGGCGAACGTAGAGTGAAAGTCGTGAATATCTATCAAGGTTCGCATCGGTCGCCCGGTGGGGGGCGCGACAGTGATCGAGGCGCCTCACTGATCGGACTCTTGAGCGTCGTCTTGATTCTCGGCGTGCTCGCTGTGATTGTGCTTTCGAGTTCGCCGTCCTCGCCCCCGTTGACGTCGAAGTCAACGGGTCCGGGTCTCACTGCACCGAACAGTCCTTCGAGCGGAGCGTCGTTGGCTTCACTCACCGCGTGCAAGACGGACTTTCTCGCACTCTCATTGGCCGTCACCAACTTTCGAGCACTCAATGGAGCGAATCCACCTCGGGGCACATCGTGGGCCACAACGCCCGCAGCAAGTGGAGCGATCATGCAGTCCTGGCCATCGCTGGTCGGATTCTCCTTCACCTGGACGGGATCGACGATCAACGTGGTCCCGAAGCACGGAGTCCCCTCAATGGGAGATTACGGCAGTGCCGCGCCACCGACGGGCTGCTACGCCCATTAGGCGACTCGAGCCGCGCCCCAGCGCCAGTCAGAGAGAATCGGCGACCACTGGCGATACCGACCAGACCATGGTTTTAGATGTGTGGATTGATTCAAAATTGGGAGGTTTGTCATGGCCACTGCACTGATCACGGGAGCATCCAGTGGGATCGGTCTCGAAATGGCCAAGCTTCTCGACCGGGCCGGGCACCGGGTGATACTGGTTGCTCGATCACGCGAGGTTCTTGACGCACTAGCTTGCACGATGAGCGACGCGATGGTCGTTGCAGTCGACCTGGCCTCATCAGATGGACCGTCACTCGTGGCAGCATCCGTAGGTTCGGTGGACATTCTGATCAATAACGCTGGATTCGGCGACGTTGGACCGTTCGCGAGGAGTGAATCGGATCTCCAGGCTTCCATGATCCAGGTCAACTGCACTGCACTGACCAGTTTGACCAGGACCTTCCTTCCAGGAATGCTGGAGCGCGGACATGGGAAGATTCTCAATATCGCCTCCACCGCAGCCTTTCAGGCCGGGCCCGGTATGGCGGTGTACTTTGCGACCAAGGCCTACGTCCTATCCTTCACCGAGGCAATCTCCGAGGAGATCAGAGGTTCCGGAGTCACCGCTACAGCATTCTGCCCGGGAGCCTTCGCATCTGGCTTCCAACGGGTCGCCGGTGCGGAGCGCACGCGCCTGGTGAGTGGCCGAAATCTTCCCGAATCCAAAGATGTGGCGAAACAAGCCCTGCTGGCCATGAATCGTGGCGACGTGGTGAGCGTTCCTGGTTTGACCAACAAATTTGGAGCAGTGGCGACGAGATTCACCCCGCGCCCGCTACTTCGACGCATCGCGAAGCGCATCACTGAAGTGACGTGAGCGTTCACCCAACTCGTTATCTCCAACGTCGAACGACCTCAGATCAGCCCAGGCGACCTTGAAGATCGTGTTGGACATGCTCGACGTGAGATTCGTCGATCCGCTGGGGGCGCGGAGGGCACCACCGCTCGTAATCTCGAAGGACGAGATGACTCGATCCAGACGATGTCGACTCGTTGAAGTCGACGAGGAACCTTGTAAGTGTTGGAGTCTCGTACGTCCAACCTCATGACCACCTTAACGGGACATCACCCTCCAAGACGAGACAACCATCGACCAACGCCCGCTCTGCACGCGATTCTTCACGCACCGCGGCCCTTCCCCGCGAACATTCCGGCTTCGCACAGGGTTCTCACCAATAGAGGCACGAGGCTTGATGTTGTTCGAGAGCAACTCGCCCGGACACAACGAAGGGAACACCATGTACCGAACCAAGACCAAATCAGTACGCCGCGCAGCAGTTGCAACCACGTTGGGCCTGGGACTCGTCGGTGGCATCGCAGGCGTTGCCGCCGCCGACGGCGGAACGAGCGTCACCAACCATGACTCGACCTCCGCCGCTGCACCAACGGCACCGGCCAGCGCCGTTGAAGGAACGGTAGTCGGGTACGTCTCGGGATCGTCGATTTCGCTGTTGGCTTTCGGCGCCAGCGTTCCCACGTCGTATCTACTCAACTCGGCGACGACCGTAAACGGGTTGGCGACAGGCACGTCCGCACCATCACTGGGCGACAAGGTCAGCCTCGTGCTCACAGTGACGCCGCCAGACACGCTGGCCTCGATCACGATTGACACGCCACTAGTTTCACCGCCGGCGGTCAAGGTCGAGGGAACGGTGGTGGCCTTCGTCGCGGACACGTCTATCTCGGTTTCGACGAACAACAGTGCCGTCCCCACCCAGTACGCCCTGAACACCTTTACGACCATCACGGGTCTGGCCACCGGCGTGAGCGCTCCGGCCATCGGTGACCACGTGGACTTGACGCTCTCGACCTCGGCCGCGGTGGTCGTCATGGCGATCAGGGACGAGGGCGTGACGGCAGTACCAGTTACGACGCCGTCGTCGCCGGCGACGGCATCATTGCGAGTGGAAGGGACAGTAACGGAATTCGTGGCGGGCGCATCAATCTCGGTGCTCCGTCATCACGGTACGGCTCTTGAGGTGTACACCCTTGACGGCGCCACAACGATTTCGGGTCTGGCCACCGGCGTGAGCGCTCCGGCCATCGGTGACCACGTGGACCTGACGCTCTCGACCTCGACGTCGCAGGTTGTGTTGACGATCAAGGACGAAT
This sequence comes from Acidimicrobiaceae bacterium, assembly GCA_013044405.1. Lineage (GTDB taxonomy): Bacteria > Actinomycetota > Acidimicrobiia > Acidimicrobiales > RAAP-2 > RAAP-2. The sequence continues at coordinate 6,454 of JABEUR010000018.1, forward strand.
CGAGTCACCACGACGAGAACCAGGGATCCGATCATGGTATGGGCCAGCAGAATGCCTCGGGTCACGGTCGTGGAGACATCAACGCTCATGGAAATTCGGCTCGGGGGAACTCGGACCACGCGAACTGGAATAACAACGGTTCGAATCCGAGCGTGAGCAATTTCAGCGAAAGTAGCCTCAGTGCTCGTGGTTCAGGCCACGGATCGTCACGACACTAACGCCATCGTCAGACGAATCTGATTGACCAACCACCCTGCGCTTTCCAAAACCAGCGCAGGGTGGTTGAAGTCATTTGGCACTTCGCACGTTGACCCGCTGGACGCTAGCGACTCCAACATTCGGGCCCGGCGTGATTGAGTCTAAGGCGAAAAGTCGATGCGCTGCACAGAGCCACACCACGCAATTTGGTACTCAGCAAGATGATCAGATCGTTGGACAGAACGGGCTCTTTGGAGCGACACTCCGCGAACGACCATTGACTATCTTTCACGCACAACGAACCAAGTGCGCCTTCCGAGCGAAGATGGTGAGGGGGATCACCATCTTCGCTCGCGACCGGGAAATCTGAATTGGGGAGGTCCCTGGTGGTTCCCGTTCAATTCGGCTCAACCATGTCGGAGTCAGCGACGTCACCTGTGGAACTTCTCCAGACGGCCATGTTGACGACGCGAGAGTTGTAGCACGAGGTTTTTCCTGAAGTGATCTCAATCCTGTAGGGAGCGGCGCACTTCATAGGACTCTTCGAGCGTCGCCATCGTCAGATTCCTCGTAGGGCGAGGGAGCCGAAGGCGGGTCAGCAGAATCATCACCCGGAGGCGTCGTGGGGTCAGGAGCCAAGGGCGGGTCATCTATATTCGTCGCGACTCCTTTTTCGTGCGAGTCGTCCACGGTCTTGTCCCGCGCGACTTCATCCGATTGCGGGTCCACCGAGTGGTCGGGCATTGCAAACCGATCCCATTCGCGCTGTACCGTCTGGTCGTTCAACACGTCGTCAGACAATCCGAAATCCGGAGTACGTTCTTCACTCACGGCGATCCTCCTCAAATTGCAGGGTTCACCGAAGTTCTAGAGTGATGCGCTGACCTTACTGCTCGTGGGTGAGCGAATCAAGTGGATCTCTATCGAGCAGTCCACCACCGATAATTCAGGAGTCCGAGCGCGAAGCGAAATTTGAGCCAGTAAATCACAGGGAGCGAAATCGTTTGTCGCCAGATCGATCTGGTGGTGAACGTGGTCTCGCGAGTTGATGTCCCGGTCTCAATACATCCGTACGAGATTCGTTGGGGCTTGACGACGACCGGCGAAAAACTCGCTACTGATCTCAATCATCGGCGCTTCGACGGAGATGGAGTGCCAAGCCGGGCATAACGAACGATGCGAGGAAGATCGGCAGGAAACTCTTTCCGGTACATCGAAAAACGACCGTCTGACCTTGCGCGGCGTCAAAAGTCTTGATTCGACTGGAGTTCCGGCCGCTACGAACTTGGAGGGTGTGCCGTCGCGGTTCGATCGGTATCTCGATGGAATGATTCATTTCGAGCGTTCCCATAGGTTGTCCATCGACCACGACCTCATAAGGGCCACGTCGAACTTCCACACCTATTGCCTTATGGGTCAATCTCAATGTTGTCGCCACTTGCAGTCTCCTCACATTCCAAAAAAATGCCATCGTGCAACCACGTGACCTGGTCCTAGGGAAGGCACAATCGGCCAACCCCGATCCTTCTTGGACCTTAGGTATAGCTGGGGTCAGTTGAGACGCCGAGTGATGACCCTGACAACGTCGTGTTGGGATAACAGTGCATTGAATGGTTGGTCGTGGCTACGAGCGCGATTGCTCATGGCTGGCGTAGTGCGCCAAGGACAATTTTCAGCGTAGGAAACCACATGGACTCAATACCAACGCAGCGACTCGAAGCGTCATCGACCACGTCATGGATGCGCAGCACGGTGTGCATCAATCGGTCGACTACCTTGAACATGCGAATAAGCGGTAGGACCAAACGCCTACGGGGTCCCACCAACGTCGCGTGAGCTGCTCAACTGACCGCCTTCTTGAGTAACGCCACCAATTGCTTCGTTGCGCCCGGCGTCAACTTGGTAACCGCGTACGCGTTGGGCCAGAAGTCTCCTTCGTCGAGATTCGCCGCCTCTTGGAAACCAATGGTCGCGTATCGGACCTTGAATTTGGCCGAACTCTGGAAAAACACCACCACCTTTCCGGCGGCGTTTGTGTACGCGGGCATTCCGTACCAAGTCTTGGGGGCCAGACTCGTGTGTTTCTTGACCAGATCGTGCAATGTTTCGGCCAACTCCTTGTCCGATCCCGTCATCTCAGAGATTGCGCCGAGGCACGCTGTCTCGAGGTCTGCACCGGCCTTGATTGCCTTCGCTTCGGCCGCTGCCGCCCTGATAGCCGCCTTCTCTTCTTTACTAAAGTTGGAACTCACGATCAACCTCATTTCGATTCACTACTGGTGTCGCGAACACTACAAGGTCGACATGGGACTCGCTTCTTCAATCCTGCCCAAGAGTGCTTGCATGACCTCGCCCTCGATGCCCCGGGGCGCCTCATCATCGCCAAAATCCCCAAATCCAGGATTACAGTTCCGACGGCTGTGGATCGTCTCGGGGGCCATCGCTGAGGTGGTCGTGCCTGAACTCTACGTATTTTTCAACCACCGTCACTTTCCCATCTTCACTCGGTGGCTCATAATTCGAAGTGCGCCCACCTTCGATAGGGGCAACCTAAAATTGTGAAATGCATCCGCCAGAGTACGAATACTCGTCATGAGGAGTCGGACCGAACGGCTTGGGCACCTCTGGCACAGAACTACTGAGGTGGTCCCGCCGCTAGTTTGATGACGGCC
>JABEUR010000116.1 GCA_013044405.1 Acidimicrobiaceae bacterium
CGGGCGGATGCTCATAGCGACGAATTCTTAAGGTACAACGTCGGTTGCGCTCGCGTTCGAGCGGATCGCCTAGCGGACCATCAAATAGATGATGACCACGAGAAGTATCACGATGACCGTGGTGCTCTTGATCCGCACGATCAGTACGTCCCGTGTCGAGCGAAGGTCGTCACGTCGGTCGTCTTGGCATATCGGGTGACCTCGTCGTCAAACGGGAGGTCGTTGAGCAACTGAAACCTGATCCGCTCCGCTACGGTCATGGCTCCGTTGGATTCATCGTCACTTGCTTTGTTCATGAACCGAACTCGTATTTCCCTGCGCGTCAGTGACTTGGCGGTCCAGCGAGTGGCGATTCGACCCGATCGAGCCGCGCGAGACTCCAAAGACAACTGCTGACACCACGAACCCAAAGACTCCAACCACCATGAGGATCACTCCCACCGTGGACAGTCGAAATCCGTGACCTTGATAGGTGACGGCCCAATACATGATTGCTCCAACCGCCACGGACACTGCACTGAGAACCATTCCTGGTAGACCCATTCGACACTCTCTCTTCTGACATACCCGACGAAATATCGGGTGCGAAGGAGGCGAGGTCTTGACGTCCCACGCTTATTTTACCACAACTGAATGTGACAAACTCGAGCAGTGACTCGACAGATGTGTGACAATCGTGTGTCATTCGCGTCGGAGTCCTAGTCATCGAACCGTAAGCGAAGTCTTCCCCAGTCAAGCCGGTCGATCGTGAACCGATGAAACCACTCAGGGATTCGCTTGTCGAGTGGGATCGTCGAGGTCTTCGCAGTCAACTTCTCCCGCAACCACTTTCGCTGCCACTTCGGTGAGCCTCAGATTTCGATTCCGCGCGTGATCTCGAAGGCGCGCAAAGGCGACATCCATCTCGCAGTGGGTGGCTTGACTGATCATGCCCTTGGCTTGCTCGATGACAATGCGGCTGTTGAGCGCGGAACTGAGCTGTTCGTTGAGAAGTTGAGCGTTCAGCGTCGTTCGATGCTGAAGTATGGCAATCGTGGCGATGTCCGCCAAGCCCTGAGCCACCACGACGTCGTCGTCACCCAAGAGACCCGGCGAATTTCGAAAGAAATTGAGTGCACCGATCGTTCGCCCGCGAAGCCTCATCGGCAGACAGTGCACTGAATGAAATCCCTTCGAGATGGCTAGCGGACTAAAACGTGGCCACCGTTGATCGGGATCAATTAACCGATGATTGATGATTGCCATGCCAGAATTGAAACTGTCGACGCAAGGACCTTCCTTGGCTTGGATTTGAAAAAGCTCCAAGACGGTCATCGAATCACTCGACGACGCAATGAACTGGAGCTCACCACCGGGAATCGCCAACATCACCCCGGCGGCGTCGACATCGATTGCCTCAACGCACCGGCGACTCAGGACCGTCAAGACATCAATGACGTCGTACTCGTCCACGAGATTGTCCGCCAACTCGACAAGCGCCTCTACGACCAGCGACTCTCTAGTCATCGGTACGCCTCTCTGTTCTCATCAACAGGGTAGCAACGTGACGCCGCAGTTCGCACGACGGACCCGTCTTCTGGCGAAACTCCAGTGCATCATGGCTAGTAGTTGGCGTCGTAGACGAAACCTTGATTACGAACGTACCGGCTACGCCGCGAGATGACCTGCACAGCGACGTCGGCAATTCCCGTTGAACGGGCGAATGCGTGAGATCGAAGGGCGACCAGCGCATCCTTTACCGACATCGCCCCTTGCACCGAGATCATCCCAGCAGCCTGATGCACCGCGAAATCCAGTGTGGAGTGACGTTGCAACTCCTCAGAGAGCTCCCCAGATCGTGCCCCGGACTCCATGGCCAGTAATGAACGACCGATCACTGAGGCCACGAGATACCCATCAGAGTACTGATCCTCACTTAGCCCGCCAACTTCGCGTCGAAACAAGCTCAGGGCACCCAGGCGAACCGCACCGAGTCGGATCGGGAAACCGAAGACGGCCCGAACACCGACGCTCAACGCCATCGGCGTATAGACGGGCCACGGAGGCAACTCCATGGTCAGGTCCGAACCGTCGATTGCCACTTCTGAGACATTGGCCGATTTCGAGGGACCTTCACCAGCGATCTTCTCGAAGTCCATCAGGGCCACCGAAGTCGGAGAACTCGAACACAGGCCGGTCATCGAGTTGTCGATGGACGAGATCTCCACGCCCGCACCGTCCATCCGCGTGATTTGTGCCGCAACGGTGCAGAGCAGACCTGGACCGGTCCCCTCACGCTCACGAAGCGCAATCAGTTCATAGATCGCAAGGAGGCGATCAGTGGACACGGCAACCTCCCATGTCCCACCCAGAGAGGGATGCGCAATTCGATCGCTCCGTTAGCGAATCCACCACTTCGCATCGCGTGCGACTCAGTCGACGCGCGTCCGTGCCCGTCGCGACCCACACTGTTTGGCACCAATGCCCCCAGGTCGAGAGGGATCCTCGGTTTCGTCTCCAACTCATTTCGTCATGAACTCGCCGTAGCGCGAAGGCGTTGTGTCGAGGAATGCTACGGGCATCCATCGAACACGTTGAACCAGTCTCCCAACTCGACAATGTCCTTTCGGATCCCAAATTTGGGCACGTCACACTCACGGAGAGTCGAGGCGTCGACGACGGTGGGCTTAGGGTACGAGATTCATCCTCGTAGCCCTCTAGACACTGTGCACGCCCACCCAGAACCTGATCAGCAATTCCTTCATCCAAAACGAGTGACGAGTGCATAACACGGTCACCACTGGTGCTTGGGCTCGTTCTGACGTTGCCGCCGCGCGATAGGAGTTCACCTCTAAAAGTTGAAATGCCCACCGTGATGCTGGTTCTTGGCGCGGGACTGCATTCGAGTCGTGGTGTCAATTGAATGGTGATGTCGAATCCCTCCATGTAGATGGAGGCGTCTTGCCCGAACGGGCGACAATCAACTAGATCGTCCGGCCCGAACTTGGCGTCTCGTCAGACCGCCCCATTGGAGGGCAGTCACCGCACTCTATCGTCCGTATGAGCGGGCTGTTCGTGAACTGATTAGTTCGGCTCGGCCCAGTTCGCTTGTCACGGTTCAGCGACTCTCGCGGTCAGCCTCGAAAGGTGACAGCTGGTTAGCGTTCACATGGTGGTTCGCGACAAGCCTTTCGTTCCCAACTGGTGAATCCGGTTGGTCGTTCAACAGGGATTGAGTTGAAATAGAAGACAAAAATAGAAAGATCGCAGCTTCATGAATATCACGCTGCAGCAGCCACGACCTCGCCAGCAATGTCGAAACATCGATCTACGCGAAGACTTGACGCAGCCAGCCCAGGATCGTACGAAGAGCCTCGGGGTCGAGGTGCGTGCGAACTTCGTTGTAATCATTGCCCGGTGCCGTCAATACCTCGTCGAGCAAGCGCGCGTCCTCTTTGAAGACGTGATTGGCGTTCGCCGGATAGGCGAAGGTGACGTTACCCTTGCCAACGCCAGCTCGTTCGAGAGCGTCGCCGTC
>JABEUR010000117.1 GCA_013044405.1 Acidimicrobiaceae bacterium
GCGGCGCTGCAGGTGGCCTCTACGCAACGCCAGCGAGCCGGATTCAACACTCGTCGCGTCTCGCCGGCGCTGGAGAAGTGGGTCGAATTGCTCGGCGAGCTCTTTGCGCGATCTCAGCTCTCGGACGCGCGAGTTGCGAACATGCTTCGCCGGTCCCGGCCAAGTTCATAGATGCGCCTCGCCGCAACGCTTGCGCATTAGAGGATTCTCATGCGCCTCACATCGACGGCCAAGAAACCGCATTCAGAATTGATCCATGCAAGAAGCAATCCGGTGTCTTGAGAGATCAGTACCTTGCCGATGGGACTCGGAGCGGCGCTCAGGGCTAGAGGTATCGCGCGAAACTCCTTCGGCATGGTCTAGTTCCTTGAGTCGACTCGAAATCAATGAACCAAGAATGGGGTACCAATGAGGATTCGATCTCGACTACTGACCGCCATTGTCTCGGGTGGAGCGGTGATCGGCGCGGCTGCGGCGCTTTCGAGTAGTCCCGCTTCGAGTTCCCAGGCTGAGGTCTCCGCGACGACCACGACGCCGCCGGTGGATAAGACCACCGCCGAGATCGCCGCGGTCATCGCCCAGACCCGACGTCTGGGTGTGGAGATCACGGCCGCGCGTTCAGCGTTGGTGCAGTTGGATCAACAGGTCGCCTCGAGACCAGTTCGCCAATCGCCACCGGTCCAGCGAACGCTCACAGCGCCTCCCGCCGTCACGACGACCACCGCAGCACCCGTGACCCACACAACCACCGGAGCCAGCTCATCGAACTCCGAGTCGGACGGTGGCTCGAGTGACAACTGAGCACCCGGCCGACGCCACTGGTGATGTCCATGGATCGGGTCGGTTGCACCTTCCCGAAGAGCTGTTGGCGGCGAGTCACCGACGAGCCGCGAACCGCGCCCAGACCATCCGTAGCCTGGGTCGATCGCGGACCCGTCGTCGGATCATGCCCACGGTGGTGGTGACCTCGGTCGCCATTTTGGGTGCCGGAGCCGCCAACGCCTACGTCAATTCCACGATCGCCGTACCAACGACGACCACGACGTCTCCAGCAGCAGCGAACCTCGCCCTCCAGAGTGCGGCGAATGCACAGACCCTGGCCCGGGTCTCTGCGGCACTGGCCGCCGACCGACAGACGCTGGCCTCCCTGTTGCAATCGGCCGCATCGGCCCGAGCTCTGCTCGCCGCTTCGCCAACTGCTGCGGGACCCAGCACCGCAGCCACCCCCATCGCGAGCAGTCCAGCACCCGTGGTCAGCGCGCCCGCTGCGGCGCCGGCGCCGACCCCCGCCCCAGTCGTCCACGCCACCACTGGGGCATCAGGTGCAGGCTGAGCGCACCCAAACGAGGACCGAGTTGGTAGCCACGACATCAGCCATGGCGACCGAGGTCACCGTTCGCACGGTGCTGCGAAACGAGAGGTTCAACGCATCGCGTGCCCGACAGTCGATGAAGCGCGCCATCGATACCTTCCACGAAGTCGAACGCGCCTGCACTCGTTTCGACCCCGACAGTCCTCTCATGCGGGCCAACCAGTCCCCTAATCGATACCACCAGGTTCCGACGCTGCTGTACCTCGCCCTCGAAGAAGCGTTCCTCGCCCACGAACGTACGCAAGGAGCCTTCGACCCACGCGTCATCAAAGACTTGGTCGCTCTGGGCTACGACCGCTCACTCGCCTTCACGTCGGGGGGTGTCACGACCACCAACGTTGCGACGTCGCGCGATCGAAGAGGGCGGGGCGGGTGGCGACCGAGGTTCCGTGACGGGACCCACGAGGTGCGACTCACGTCCCCCGTCGACCTCGGAGGGATCGGCAAGGGCTTGGCGGTGCGCTGGGCTTGCCGCCAGTTGGCACCACTCACGCCCAACTTTCTGGTCGAAGCTGGTGGCGACTGCTACTGCTCAGGGGTCTCGAGTGATGGCGGTGCCTGGCGCGTTGGCGTTGAAGACCCTAGTGGCGGGCTCGAGCCTCTCGCGGTATTGTCACTGCGCGACCGGGCCGTGACCACATCGTCGATCAGGTTGCGACGCTGGCGTTCGGGCGACGACGACGTCCATCACCTCATCGATCCACGGACCGGCCGCTCCGGAGGCAACGGCCTCGCGGCAGTGACCGTCGTCGGGGACGATCCCGCCACCGCCGAGGTCGACTGCAAGTTCCTCTTCCTCGCCGGGCGCGAGGGAATCGCCGCAAGAGCCCTTCGATTTGGAATCGCCGCCCTGTGGGTCGACTCGAGTGGCGTCGTGACGAGCACCGACGAGATTCGTCCTCATCTGGTGTGGCAACGATCGTGAACAGGACCTCACTCGATCGGCTGAAGGCCGTGACGTCGTGGTTCGTCATCGCCGTGGCGGCTTTGGCCCTGCCGGTGGGAGCGGGATTCGCCTTCGCTTACTTGTTCGCTCCGACGCTGCACAGCAAGTACTTCCCCTGGATCACCGGACGCGCCTTGGGAATCGCGGGCTATCTCTCGTTGACGTTGCTCGTCGCGATGGGTCTGTGGATCCGCCACCCCACGCGACTTCGCTGGCCGGTCGTGCACAGCGAGACCCGTCTGCGCATTCACGCTTCCTCGGCCACCGCGACGATCGTCTTGGTCGCTGGTCATCTCGTGTCGTTGGCATCGGACCACTACGCCGGCGTGGGTTGGGTCGGTGCCTTCGTACCGGGCTCTTCGAAATACCGCTCCCTGGGAGTGTCGATCGGAGTCGTCGCCATGTACTTCATGGTGCTGCTGACCGTGAGCGCGCGAACGGCGGGACGTCGTGGATCGCGTCACTGGTATTGGTACCATCGCGTCTCGCTCGCGGTATTCGTCCTCGTCTGGTTCCACGGCGTCCTGTCGGGGACCGACACCGCGGCGCTGCGTCTGCTCTACGTGTTCAGTGGTGTGGTGATTGGCCTGCTGGCCGTCTCGCGATATACCTCGTCACTCGCGTTCAAGGGCGACGCGCTCGAGAAGGAAGGTGGCCACGTGATGGTGAAGCACCCATCAGCCTCAATTGACGACATCAACGAGGTTGCCCGATGAGCGGCGTCTCGATCTTCGAGCCTCCGCGCCAGAGCGCGGCCCAGCATTCGAGCGTAGAGGCGTCGAGCACCTTCGGCGTGGTCGGCTCGCCCGGCACTCGACTGTTGGCCGGCCCCGACTTCGCGTCGGGGCGCGAAACCCTCGCCAGTCACCAAACTCGCCTGGGCGCCTTGGACCTCCAGCGCTTCACACCCGAGGGACTGCGCGACGTGGTTCGAGAGAGTGGACTCCTGGGTCGCGGCGGTGCGGGATTCCCGACGGGAACCAAACTCGATGTTGCGGCGACCTCCCCGGGCACCCCGATCATCATCGTCAACGCGAGCGAAGGGGAACCGGCGAGCCGCAAGGACCGTACCCTGCTCGAACTTCGACCGCACCTGATCCTCGACGGCGCCCAAGTCGCGGCTCACGCTACGGGAGCCGACGAGATCGTGATCTACCTGCACCGCATCAACGAGCACTCCAGCGCGGCCCTGGACCGCGCGCTCAGCGAACGCAAGAACCTGAGACACTCCGGCGCGCGCGTTCGGGTCATCGACGCACCGGCGCGCTACGTGGCCGGCGAGACGAGCGCCATCGTGTCGTACCTGGACGGACACGGCGCCCTGCCCCGACGACGAGCACAGAGCGCCGCGAAGTCCGGCGTCGCCAATCGCCCCACGGTGGTGAGCAACGCGGAGTCCCTAGCGCACCTGGCCCTCATTGCGAGATACGGCGCCGACTGGTTCGCCGAGGCTGGCACGCCCTCCGCTCCGGGTTCGACGTTGATCACCCTGGCGGGATCAGTGGCCGTGCCGGGACTGGTCGTCGAAGTTCTGGGACCGGTCACCATCGGTCACGTGCTCGAGAGGGTGGGCGGACTCGACGACGTGCCTCGAGCGGTCCTGCTCGGTGGATACGCCGGAACCTGGATCTCCGGAGACGTCGCCTGGCACACCCCGCTCGAGCGCCACAGTCTCGCCCAACTCGGGTATTCACTCGGCTGCGGACTCGTGGCGGTCTTGCACGACGACGTCTGCGGACTGGTCGAGACCGCTCGTCTACTCAGTTGGCTCGCCGGCCAATCCTCTGGCCAGTGCGGCTCGTGCGTCTTCGGGCTACCCGCGATGGCCGAATCGATGGACGAGATCGTCGCAGGAGTGGGCCGTAGCCGCGACGCGCGACGGCTGTTCGCACTCGCCGGTTCTATTCGCGGACGCGGAGCGTGTTCTCACCCTACTGGCGCGGTCAACCTGATCGAGAGCGCGTTGGACACCTTCGCCCCCGAGCTTCGAGCGCACACCCGAGGAGCGGTCTGCGAGCAGCGAGCGGCGAGCGATCACTTCCCTCTCAGTGGCGATGCGGTGCACTACTAATGGAAACTTCGAGCAATTCCCTGCGCCTCGTCGTCGACGGAACCAGATGCGATGGACACGGTATCTGCGCGCTCATACTTCCCGACCTCATCTCACTCGATGCGTGGGGCTATGCGGCGATCGAGGACAGTCGCGTCGACGGACGGGCCAACGTCGCGCGAGCCCGGCGTGCCGTGCGGGCATGCCCGGTTGACGCGTTGACCTTGAGCGAGCCCTCGCCTGGCGCAAACGTTCGAATGAATGGTCGCCAACCCGGCGTGAAAGATGCCTCCTGAGGATGGGCGAAGACACTAGCGCGCTCCTCCACACCGGCGCCTCGAGATGTAGGAGACTTGGGCCATGAACGCTCATCACGGGTTCGGATATGAACGGGCACGCAGCAACCAGGTCGGTCGCGCCACGGCGACATCGTCTCGTCGCGGTTCCGATGTCTCTCGATGGGGTCTGTGGGCAGTGTCGCTGCTGGTCGGCGCCGCAGCGGTCCTGGGCGTGGTACTCACCGGGGCGAGCGGAGCCAGCACCGGGGTTCCGGGACGGATCCAGGTTGGCGCCCAAGCGATCACGACGACGCCCGTGACGAGGACGCCGTCGACGGCACCCTCGAGGACGCCCTCGAGGGCGCCGTCGAGCACTTCGGGTACTTCGGGTACTTCGAGCACCACCGTCGCGCCTCTACCAACGACCACCGTGGCCAGTGAGCAAAGGACCACGCTCATCCAGCCCCATCCCAAGGTCACCGACCACGAGGAATCGGGTGGCAGCGACGCCTCGAGCGCTGGTAACTGACGAGTTCAACACAGCTGATGTGCATCAGACCTAAGCGGCGAACCCCTGGTGGCCCAAAACTCTCGGGGTTGCACCAGTTTCGAGCCAGCGATGGGTCGACGCAAACAGGGACCGCGACGTGGTGAAGCCCGTACGGCTCTTTCGACGAATTGGGAGTGCTGGACGACTGGCCTTTTTCAACTCGATCATCCTCACCCTGGTCCTCGGAGCGGTCGTCGCGGTCTTCATCCGTAACTTCACGTCGAGCTATCAATCGGTGGCCGCGTCGGGTATCGGGGTGGAACTCACCGAATTCCAACAGCAGGCGCTCAAAGAGCGGCCGGCGAACCTCGAGGCCTTCTCCGCCACCTTCCTGCGCAACCACTCCTTGGCCGCAGGCGACGTCGTCATCATCGACCTGAATGGTTTCAGTCGCCTCACCACTCCCGGCGCTGCACCGGTGCTGGCCAACGCAACCGTCAGCCACTGGCTCACGACACCGCCGACCAGGACCGTCGTGATCTCCACCGATATCGCCGGACATCCCACCGAGTTGATCGGAGCACCCATCGTCGCCGGTAGTCGGTCCGTGGGGACCTTCATCGCGACCAGTGATCTCAGCGCTTTCGCCAAGGAACGATCGAGGGAGATCCGACTCTCACTCGCCGAGGGACTGATCGCCCTATTGGCGGGAGTGCTCAGTACCTTCGTGCTACTACGGCGCCTGCTGAGGAAGGTGGGACGCATCACCAGCGCGGCCGATGAGATCGGCAGCGGGACACTCGACCAGCGACTCGGTGACCAGAGGAGCAACGACGAGGTCGGTGAACTCGCGCGAACCTTCGATGCCATGCTCGATCGCGTCCAGGCGGCCATGGTCGCACAACGACGACTTCTCTCCGACGTCTCGCACCAACTGCGAACGCCGCTCACGGCGGCTCGCGGACACCTCGAAGTCCTCGGCCGGGGCAGCGTCGACGACCCTCAAGAGGTACGCGAGACGCTCGACGTCGTCATCGACCAGCTCGACCACACGCGCGCCGTCGTCGAACGGCTCTTGATGCTCGGACGCGCCATGGAGCCCGACTTCCTCGACACGCGTCCGATCGAGGTGGACGCGCTCTTGAGTGAGACCCTTGAAACGGTACGCGTCCTGGCCGATCGAGAGTTCCTCCTCTCGACAGGGATTGGCCTGACCATCGTGGGTGACGTCGAGAAGCTACGTGGTGCGCTCCTCAACCTCGTGGACAACGCGGTACGAGCGACCGAGCCCGGCGACGCGATCGCGATCGTCGCCGAGGTGGACGTGTACACGAACGCGCTGCGTCTCAGTGTCGACGACGCCGGACCAGGTATCCCGCCAGAGCAGCGGGCCCAGGTGCTCCAGCGCTTCAGCCGACCGGGTGCCCGAGACAGCGACGGGTCCGGCTTGGGGCTGGCGATCGTCAAGGCGGTCGCCGAAGGTCACGGAGGTTCGATCGAGATCGGCACATCGAGTCTGGGCGGTGCGCGGGTGACTATCGTGCTGCCCGGGCCAGGAATCTGGGCTGACGGGGAGCGTTGAAGATGCGAATCCTGATAGTCGAGGACGACGCAGCGATCGTCTCATTCCTGATCAAGGGGTTGAAGGCTGAGGGTTACGCCACCATCCACGCCTCGGACGGGCGAAGCGCCGGTCAACTCCTCTCGTCGAACAACGAGGAGTTCGACCTGGTCCTGCTCGACCTGGGCCTACCTGGAACGTCGGGTGAGGATGTGTTGCGCGCCCTTCGCCAGCGTGACGCATCGCTGCCGGTGATCGTGCTCACCGCGCGCGCCGAGACGGCCGACAAGGTCCGTGGACTCGAGCTTGGTGCCAACGACTACGTCACCAAACCGTTCTCCTTCGCCGAACTTCTCGCGCGGATCCGTGCCGCGCTACGCACTTCAAACCAGTCGGTCTCGACCGAGTTGGTCGTCGGTGACTTGCGTCTCGATCTGTTGACCAAGATCGCCTGGCGCGCCGGACGGCGCATCGACCTGGCACCGCGCGAGTGGGCCCTGCTCGAACTGTTCATGCGTCACCCGACCCACCTGCTCTCACGCGCGAGGATCCTCAGTGAAGTGTGGGAGTACGAATTCGACCCCGGCAACAACGTCGTGGACGTCTACGTCAGCTACCTTCGAAAGAAGATCAACCTCACCGGTCTCGAGCCACTCATCCAGACCGTTCGCGGCGTGGGCTACCGATTGGTCGCTCCCTAGGGCCAGCGCTCGTCGAACCCCTCAACTCGCCGCGGCGCGATGGCGCTCGATCGCGGCGTTCACCTCACCACCCACCAAGATGGCCAGTCCCGTGAGGTACAGCCAGAAGATCAAGATCGCCACGCCAGCGAAGGCCCCGTAGGTTGCGCCGTAGGAACCGAAGTTCGACGTGTAGAGAGAAAACCCCAGCGACACCAGCGCCCAGATCACCGTGGCGATCAGCGCTCCCGCGCTCGTCCAGCGCCAACGTTGACGAGGACGATTGGGCGCCAGATAGTAGAGCAGCGTGAACAAGAGGTTCATCGAGGCCAGTGCGAAGAGCCAGCGCAGGAGCGTCCATCCCGCGGCGAAGGCCGCTCCCCCGAAGGGCACCGACTCCTTGATGAGCGTGCCCAGCTGTGGCCCAAAGACGGTCAGCGCCGACGCCGCACCACCCAAGATGGCTCCGCCGAGCAGCAGCGGCAGCGCAACGAGTCGCTGTTCGAGAAAGGTCCGATCGGCTTCGATACCGTAGGCCATGTCCAGACCCTCTTCGAGGATCACCATCCCCGCCGTCGCGCTCCAGAGCGCCACCACACTCGCCACCAGCGTCGTCGCCAGATCGGCCCCGGTGCGTTTCGTGGCGTTGTCGATGGCGACGGTGAACACCTGTGCCGCACCCGAGGGCAGGGCTCGCGTGACGCCGTGGATTAGGTTCACCACCAGGTGCTGGGGCAGTGTGACGAGCGTTGAGATGCCGAGCAGGGCGATCACCGTGGGGAAGAAGGAGAGGAACCATCGGTACGCGAACGCTCCGGCCGCCACGTTCACGCGGTCGTTGGACACGCGGCGCATGGTCGAACGCAAGATCGCCCTCCACGAGAGTGGGTCCAGCACCGTTTCGCTCACGCAGCGCCGTCTTGCTCGTCGATCACGCGGTCGTGGCGATGGACAGGTCGTAGCACGCGTCCACTAGTCCTTCATCCGCTTGAGCGCATCGACCGCAGCGGCATCGACGCTGTCGAACATCCCGATGTGGCGGATCGCCTTCTCGTTCGAGTGGGCGATTGCGCGGCGAAGGTCCTCATTGGCGCGGGCGAACGAGACGCTGACGTGGTCTTTGACCAAATCCTCCACGACCTGACCGAGTCGCACGAGACCGGTGTAGTCGATCTCTGAGATGGCCACGGCATCGACGATCAGGTGCTTGGTGTGGGGGTACTTGACCAGCAACTCGTGGATCTCGCGTCGAAAGCCGTCGGCGTTGGCGAATAACAGGTTCTTGTCAAAGAGCACGGCGAGAATGTGATCGACGCGCTCCACGGCGTGTGCGTCGTAGGGCTCCCAGCTCGTGGTGTCCTTGCGCCGGCCCATCTCGACCATCCGCGGACGCGCCGAATGCCAGGTCTGGTCGAGGATCGCCAGGCCCACCGCGATGGCGATTCCCTCTTCGACACCCAACAGCACCACGCCCAGACCCGAGACCATCGAGAGGGCGAACTCGATTCGACTCGTCTGCCAGATGGAGCGGAATTGGGAGAGTTTGACCAGTCGTCCAGCGATGAAGAAGAGCACGCCGGCCAACGCGGCGAGGGGGATCATGTGGGCGTACTTCGCCAACGGCGAGAGCAGGATTGCCCCGAGCGCCGCCACGAGCCCCACCAATTTCGTACGTCCTCCCGCGAGGCGGGTCACCGTTGTTCGAGCGGGACTGGCGTCGACCGGAAAGGCGCCGACCAATCCCGCAGCGATGTTGGACAGCCCCACCCCAACGAAGTCGCGGCTCAGATTGTCCGCTACCCCAATGGCGTCAGCCGAGGTCCTGGCGGTCGCCGCGGTTTGGCTGAGGATGACGATCACGAGGGTCACCGACGTCGTGATCACGACCGACCACTGGTGGCCCCCCAACCAGTGAAGGCGCCACGTGGGCACCCCGGCACTGACCGTACCGAGCTCGGCCACGCCGTGACGCGCGAGCGACATCGTCGCGGCGATCAAGGTGGCCGCGAAGACTCCTCCGAGTGCCCAGGGCAGTTTCGGGTTGATCCGCTCGCCGACCAGCATGAGGGCCAGGGTGGCGATCGAGATTCCCACCGACCACGCGCTCACGCCGTTCAGATGGTGCACGATCGAGTTCAAGCGACCAAAGACACTCTCGCCGCCCGAGTTCACGCCCAGGGCGCGAGGGAGTTGGTGGACAATGATGATCACGCCAATGCCACCGAGGAATCCGGCGACGATGGGCAGCGAGAGGAAGTCGGCGATCCAGCCGAGCTTGAACAGTCCGATCGCGAGGATGATCAACCCGGTCACCACGGCCGCCGCCGCGACGAGTTCGAGGTAGACCACCGAAGATGCCGGGGCGAGGCGCACCAGTACCACCGCGAACAGTGGCGCGATCGTCGAGTCGGCACCGACCGACATGATGGGGTTCGACCCGACGAAGAAGAACGCTAGGGACGCGGCGATGAAGGCGATCATGGCGGTGAAGGCGGGAACACCGGCCAACTGGGACGTGGCGAGCTGTTCGGGGATGGCGATGGCGAGCAGGGTCACTCCGGCGAGAAGTTGGCTGGGAAAGTTCTCCCTCGTCAGACCGAGCAGGGTCTCATTGAGACCGCGGGGCGAGACCCGGCTACCGATCGGTGTGCGTCGGTCAGCTTCTTTTCCCGATCCCATATCGTCACCCTACGACGAGCGGTGCTCGACGGATTACTTCGTGACGATGACCCGGAATCCCTCGGCGAGACGACCCTTGCCCAGTCCGGCGACCTTCGCGGTCGTGCGGGCCCAGCGGCGCAGCATCTTCTCGAGGTCGGCGCGCTCGCCGACCTGGCTCTCGTGCTTGGTGAGCGCGGCGAACTTGCGCGAGAACCGCTTCGAGATGTCAACCACCATCGTTGGCTGACCACCCGACATCCACACCAACGGCACCGTGTGGGGCGCACAACCCTCGTGGAGAAGTTCGGGGAAGGCGTGGGGATTTCGAGCGTCGGGATAGACCGCGCGCATCGTCGCCTCGCCCACGGCCAGGTGGTCGGGATGACTGGCGAAGATGCGCTCCCAGTTGCGTTCAGGGCTCTGGGTGATCACCAGGTCGGGACGGTGTCTTCGGATGACCCGCGATATCTCTCGGCGCAGGAGCAACGTCGGCTCGACCTGCCCATCGGGCCAGCGCAGGAACGTCAGGTTGGTGACTCCCACCTCGGCAGCGGCGGCACGCTGCTCACTCTCTCGAATCTCGGCGCGCTCCTCTTTACTGTGAGTCGAGTCGTCACCTCCGGCGTCACCGGAGGTGACCAGACAGTACGCCACGTCCACGCCGTGGTGCGTCAGCGTCGCCACCGTTCCGGCTGAGCCGAAGTCCACGTCATCGGGATGGGCTACGACGACCAGGGCCCGTTTGATCGAGCCGTCGTACTTGAAGACGGGCAGTTTAGACTTACGGACCTTCTTCTTGCTCACAGTACGGAATCCTCCATCGTCGGGTCCCAAGAAGCGAGGTCCTTGAGGTGTGGGTTGTTCGAAAAGACTTCCACAATCGGGCGCTTGAGTCCCAATCGACGCATGATGACCTCGGCTTCGATGATCTGGTTCCACAAGAGCAGTGAGACCACGACACCGGTTGAGCCGGCGCGCGCGGTGCGACCCGAACGGTGCAGATAGGCCTTCTGGTCTTCGGGAGGATCGAAGTGCATCACGCAGTCGACGCCGTCGATGTGCAGACCACGAGCGGCCACGTCGGTGGCCACCAAGACCGCGAGCCGGTCGGCCGAGAAGTCGGCCAGTGCTTTCTCTCGCTGGCTTTGGCGCAGGTCTCCGTGGATCGCCGCGGCGTTGACACCTTCCTTGGCCAGCTGCTCGACCAATCGATCGGCCCCTCGCTTGGTGCGACAGAAGATGATGGTCTTGCCATAGGAGTTACAGATCGTCGAAGCGACCTTGATCCGGTCCATCTGGTGGACGTTGAGGAAGTGGTGCACCATGAGCGAAACCGTCTGAGTGTCACTGGCCACCTCGTGGAACACCGGGTCGTTCAGGTAGCGCTTGACGAGTCGATCGACCGCGCCGTCGAGGGTCGCCGAGAACAGCAGGGTCTGGTGGGGATGTTCGGCGATTCGCCGGAGCACCCATTCGACCTGGGGCATGAAGCCCATGTCGGCCATCCGGTCGGCCTCGTCGAGGACCAACACGTCGAGGTTCTCGACGTTCACTTCGCCGCGGTCGCCCAGGTCAATGAGCCGTCCCGGAGTGGCGATGATGACGTCACAGCCTTTGTGAATGGACTTGATCTGACGCTCGATGTCGGCCCCGCCGTACACGGCGTTGACGTGGAGACCCAGCGCTTTGCCCAGCGGTTCGAGGACCTCATGGACCTGGACCGCGAGTTCTCGCGTCGGCAGCAACACCAGTCCGCGTGGTCGCGCCGGACCGCCTGAGGAGGCGCTGAACGACTCCCCGTCAGCGATTCTTTGGAGCATGGGGAGCCCGAATCCAAGGGTCTTTCCCGATCCGGTCTTGGCCTTGCCGCAGATGTCCCTACCCGCCAGAGCATCCGCGATCGTCATCGCCTGGATCGGGAAGGCTGTGGTGATGTGCTGGGCGCTCAGCACGGCGCACAACTGGTCGGCGACGCCCAATTCAGCGAAGGTCTTGTTGGTGGCGTACAAATCCTGTGCCGACGGCACGGATTCCTTGATTTCACTACTCACGGGACAACGGTCTTTTCTCGGTTGGACCCGGAACCGGCGTTCGAAAGTGTGGGCCCAAGCTCAATTCCAAGAGCTTCTCTCCTAGTCTAAGGGACAAAACCCAATGTTCACCAGAAATCGAAGGGACCGACGATGGCACGACTCGAAGTAGGTGCGAAAGCGCCGCAATTCTCGTTAGCGAATCAAGACGGCGACATGGTCAAGCTCCAGGACCTGATCGGGCAACGCTTCGTGCTCTACTTCTATCCCGCCGACGACACACCTGGATGCACCAAGGAGGCGTGTCAGTTCACCGACTCGCACAGCTCCTTTGACGCCCTCGACGTGAAGGTCTTTGGGGTGTCGCCCGACGACGCCACCAGGCACGTCGCCTTTCGAAAGAAGTACGACTTGAACTTCGACCTTCTGAGTGATCCGCAGAAGAAGGTGATGGCGAAGTACGGTGCCTTCGGCGAGAAGATGATGTACGGCAAGAAGGTGCTCGGGGTCATCCGTTCGACGTTCGTCATCGGACCGAGCGGCACGATCGAACACGCGTGGTACAACGTTCGTGCCGACGGCCACGCCGCCAAGGTCCTCGCGACGATCCATCCATGAGGACGCCTCAATCGAAGGGTGTACGAACTAGCTGGCGTTGTGACGACGAACCGTGCGAATGCGGTGCCACAGTCCCCAGGCCAGCAAGATCACGATCACGATGATCGTGGGCGTCTGAGCCTTGTGAAAGTCGCTACTCACGCGCTGCCAGTTCGAACCCGCGGCGTAGCCCAGTCCGGTGAGTAACGACACCCACGCGAGTGATCCGATCGTGGTGAGCACCATGAAGCGTCCGCGCTTCATCTCAGCAATGCCGGCCGGAACCGAGATCGCACTTCGCACCACCGGCAAGATCCGCCCGATCAAAACCGAGATCGAGCCGTATTTGGCGAACCAACGCTCCGCGGCGTCGAGGTCCTGGTGCGTGAGCAGGATCCACTTGCCCCACCGCTCGACGATCGTGCGCCCTGCGGTGCGGCCAATCTCATAGGCGATGATCGAACCGACCAGCGAGCCGAGGGTGCCGATCAGGATGACCGCCCACACCGAGAAATGTGAACTCCCGCCCACCGCCACCGTGCAGAAGGCACCGGCGAAACCAAAGGTCACCTCCGAGGGGATCGGGGCCATCGCCGATTCGACAATCGACAGGACGATCAAGGCGAAGTAGCCGTAGTTCTGCACGAATGACTGCATCGGGCCATTCTTGTCGAAGGCAGAACCTCCCCGATGCAGTTTTGGGAGATTCTTACACCTGGTGAATTGAACACCAGTAGGTCGTTCGCCCACCGATGGTCTCAATCAACATGGCCCCGCCGTCAAGGGGGCAGTGGGCCCCGGGGAATCTCGAATCCATGTGATCGCCCAGGTGCGATCCCCCGCGGCGCTTCAGCGTTCGCACGGTGCTCGTAAAGGCCTTGTAGAGATCGTCCTTCTGCTGGGTACTGAGTAGACCAGTCGGCGTTCGAGGATCGATGCCGGCTTGAAAGAGCATCTCGTCGCCGAGCAGGTTCCCGACCCCGGCCACCGCCGACTGGTCGAGCAGTCGCGCCTTGATCGCAGGCCCGACGCCTCGGGTGATGCGGACCAGGCCATCGAAATCGGAACGGGTGAGCGTCAAGGCATCGGGCCCCATCGACTCGAGGTCCGGATCGATCTCGAACCTCCCGAGGCGTCGGGGATCATGGAGGATGAGCCGGCGCCCGTCATTGAATTCGAGACCACCACGGATCCACGCCTGTTTGAACGAGTGGGGTCCGTAAAAGAGTCCGTCGATGCCGGCCTCCCCGTCGATCAAGAGCACCCCGGTCATACCGAAACGCATCCCCAGTGCGACCGAGTCGGTCTCGATCACCAAGAGCTTGCCCCGTCGTGAGGTCCCCGTGACCATGAGACCCTTCACCGTCCTCGCCCAGGCCTGGGAAGAGTTCAATTTCTTCGCCGCGTAGGCGTCGGCCCAGCCCCGTGTGATGGTCGCGCCGACGACGCGATTGGCGAGTTCTCGGTAGGACTCGACTTCGAGTATCTCGGGCACCGAGCGAGCGTACCGGCAAAACGACTCCTCGACGATGAGGAGGGTGCCCGCGACCCACCCGTCGGGCAACGAGAACCCCGTCAGCTCCTCAGGCGCTCGCTTCGGCGGGGTCGAACAACCTCCAGTGTCCCTCGGAGACGACTTCGACGGTCCCGTTGGACACTTTGAGGGCACTCTGGTCGTCAATCGCATAGGTCGAGAAGGGCACGCCCGCGGCCCACTTCGCGATGTTGGCCATCGAGTTGTCCTCAAAGATCGGGTCCGGGTTGTCCAGGTGCACGCCCAACGCGAAGTCGACGAGCCCCATCGCCTGCTCGCTCCCACTCGCCATGTCGCTGCCCGGAGGGACGAACTGTAGGTTCCATTCGGCGTCACAGTTGTGGGGCGTCGTCACGATGCTCCCGGCGCTCACGCCGACGTAGACCAGGTTGTCCAACGACGCCAAGAGCTCCGCGACGCCGGACCGTTGCATCCAGTAGTTCAGGTACAAAACGTTGCCACCCCAAACGAGCAGGGCATCGACTTCTTGGAGGGCGGGGACCCAACTCTCTCGCTGGACGCTCGAAAGCGCGGTCAGCTCCAGCAGCCCCAACGACTTCCACCCGAGTTCGCACAAGGGGCTTTTCGCCCTTCCGCAGATTGCGTCCCAAACACTTTCACCGCCGCCGGGGAACGGGTACATCCCGGTGGGAACGAACAGGGCGCTCGACTCGCTGATCGGCTTACCGAGCAAGTCGATGAGTGCGGCGTGGATGCTCGGGTTCGCGATTCCGCTGGATGTGAGTAGGAGCTTCACGTGGTTCCTCCGCTGTCCTAGCGAAGTATGTCAGACAGCGCTTGTCAGCTCAAACGCCTCGCCCACCTCGTCTCGCACGGACTATATCGACACAGGCGATCCTCTGATCACTGCGCCGCGTGCGCACCGCACTCGTCGAAGGAGCCCCCAAATCGGATCTTCCTGGCCGTCGGTAAGGTTGTGGCGTGGCTGTCGACAAACCCCAGTGGCGAGAACTGTTCAGCGAAGTCGTGACCTCGGGTCTGTGCACCGGTTGTGCCGCCTGTGTCGTGGCGTGTCCGCACCCGGTGCTCGACTACGAGAGCGCGAACGGTGTGTACAAGCCCTTCCACCTCGACATCGACGGTGGACCCGAGAACTGCACCCACGGCGAGAAGGGCTGCACCATGTGCACGCGCGCCTGTCCCCGCTTTCGTAACTGGGAGACTGAGATCGACGTGCACCGCTTCGCTCGAGAGCGGACCCAAGACGAGGTCTCGGGCATCGGTGACGTGCTGTTGGCGCGAGCAAGCGACCCTTCATTGGTCGAGAACGGTCAAGACGGGGGATTCGTCTCGGCACTGCTCATCTACGCACTCGAGAACGACGTGATCGACGCCGCGCTCGTGAGCGGGCTCGAAGGTGACGGCTCGACCTGGGTCGCACAACCGCGCGTAGCTCGAACCCGTGACGACGTGCTCGAGACGGCCAAGTCGCGGTATACCTACAGCGCCAATCTGCTCGCCTACCCCCAAGCGGTCGAAGCCGGAGCCGAGCGCATCGCCCTGGTCGGCATGGGTTGCATGGCCTCGGCGCCGGGGGCCATGCAGACTCGAAAAGCCGGCAAAATCGCCCGACGTCTCAGTTTGACCATCGGTCTGCTCTGTTCGAAGACCTTCGACGACTCGATCTTCGAAGAGCTCTTCGAAGCCAAGTACGACATCAAGCGCACCGACATCGCCAAGATGAACATCAAGGGCGTCTTCCAGATCTGGACCCGTGATGGCCACCTGCACGAGGTACCGCTCAAGGAGGCTCACGCCTTCACCCGCGAAGGCTGCACCCACTGTCCAGATTTCGCTGCGGAGCACGCCGACATCTCGACCGGGGGCATCGGGGCCTTCGGTGACTGGACTCTGGTCATCGTGCGAACCGACCTGGGACGCGAGCTGCTCGCCGCGCTCAGCGAGCGGGGATTGATCGAGACCAGGCCCGGTGACGACGACCCCGGCGCCGTAGCCCTCTTGCACAAGCTTGCTCGAGTCTCACGCAAGCGCTGGCCCGAGGACGCGAGCGGCGGTCCTGGCAGGATTCCAGTCGCACTTCGCCCGAGTGGCGAGTAGCCCGTGACTTCGCCCACCTTCACCACGGTCCTGCTGGTGCGCCACGCCCAGACCGGCACCACCGGCAAAGTACTGCCCGGTCGCGCACCTGGACTTCACCTCAGTGAGCGCGGTATCGCCCAGGCCGATGGCGTGGCGCGACGTATCGCGGAACTCACTCGCCAGCCCGTGGCGATCTATGTCTCACCCCTGGAGCGGGCGCGTGAGACGGCTGCGCCGATCGCTAAGACCTTGAAGCTTCGTCCGATCAGGGATCGCGGTCTGCTCGAGTGTGACTTCGGTCTCTGGACCGGCAAGCAACTCAGTGCCCTACAGAAGAAGCCCGAGTGGCGCGCGGTCCAACACTCACCGAGCACGTTCCGCTTTCCCGAGGGCGAGTCGTTCACGGAGATGCAACTGCGCATGTGGACAACCCTCGAACGCCTGGCTCACCGGCATCGAAATCGCACCATCGTGGTGGTCAGTCACGCCGATCCCATCAAGGCTGCGGTCACCTACGCACAAGGCGTCCCGCTCGACCTCTTCCAACGCACCGTCATCTCCACCTGTTCGGTCAGCGCGATCGCCTTCACCGGTTCGACGCCAGTCGTGCTCAGCGTCAACAGCACCGGATCGCTCAAGGAGCTCACCCCCTCATGAACTACGTCTTCTCCAATCCCGACAAGGTGATGGTCGGAGCGCGCGGCGAGGTCGGAAATCGGTTGTTCCTGCTCCAGGTGCGCGAAGGGCGTCGACTCGTCATCGTCAAGTGCGAGAAGGTCCAGTTGAGCGCACTGAGCGATTGGCTGGCCCAAGTGATCGAGGACCTCGGGCGCCCCGGTCACCTGCCTGACGACCTCACGCTCGAGCCCGAATACGAAGCCGATTTCATCGCCGGGGACATCGCCGTGGCGATCGACGAAGACGAAGAGGCGATCGAGGTCACCTTCGAATCGATTGATGAAGAGAGCTCACTTTCTCTCACTCTCACTAAGGAACTGGCCGGTGCGCTGGCCATCGCGATCACCCGACTCGTCGAAGCGGGCAGACCCCCGTGTCCCCTGTGCGGCGGTCCACTCGACTCGCGAGGGCACGATTGCCCGCGCACCAACGGGCACCGCCCGCCCCTGCGTTAGAACCGTGGAACGCGAAGGACAGCGACACCTGCTCGAACACGGGTCGCTCGAGATCGAAGGGCGCGTGCGCGGATCCTCCAACCAAGCCCTGCTGGTGAAAGTTGCCCTCGACGGGGTCGAAGGGTTCGCCTGCTACAAGGCCGAGGCCGGGGAACGTCCGTTGTGGGACTTCCCCGACGGTTTGTGGCGACGCGAAGTCGCGGCCTACGAGCTCGATGTCGCCCTGGGGACCGACCTGGTACCCACGACCGTCGCCCGAC
>JABEUR010000118.1 GCA_013044405.1 Acidimicrobiaceae bacterium
CTTAGGACTGTCGATCGTGTGATGAGTTCCTCGTACGGTACGGACCGGCCTGAGGAATCCTTTAAGTCCGCTAACACGTCAAAGGGACCCGCATCAGTGGTCCACGTCGAGTTGCCCGAGTTCTCTAACATCACGCCATCGAGTTGGATCTTAAGTTGCTTGGCTTCTTCATCGCTCATACGAGCGATTCTCAGTCTGGCGTGCAGTTCGCGTAGCGCCGCCGCAAGGCGCTCCAGATTGTCACGTTCGCAGCGCACCACGCAGTCCGCGTCTTCGGTCGCTCGCTCCGCGCCATATGCGGTGGCGGCCACACCTCCAACCAAGAGATATTCGACTTCGTAGCGATTGAGTACTTCAATCAGTCGAGGCAGGTCGAGGCTGGGACTGTCACTTATTGGGGTCATTGAGCGCGGCTCTCGACGTCCGAATAGCGTCGACTTCAACGAGCCACTGCTCGGCCGCTTCCTTCGAATCAATTCGACGGCCGTCAAGGAGGATCGTCACGTCATCCTCCGAAGGGGGGGCCGCCAAGCGCATTCGCTCGGCCAACTCGCCTACTGTCTTCACAGCACTCATCGTCACGGTTCCAGTGTAGGTGTATTCAATGAATTTCTGCAGACGCCGTATGGTCCGTTCTTGTGAGCGCTGATACCTTGAAACAGGCCTCATTTGCGCAATATCGGGACTAGAGAATTTCTCGATTCATGTGGCTCGAACCGGACTTCACGACATCTGTTCAATATAGGTGACAAGACCACCTAGGAAACTACGAGGTACCTTTCGGACTCTTGTTGGATACAGTAGGGCTCCAAGAATTTGTTCTGGTGACCGTGAGATCCCCCGGTCAATTGCGCTCGTGATCAGTCTCAGGGCGAAGGCAGGACTGCGAGCGCCGCAGCCAACGCCAGTATCACCACCGACAAGGCCATCGTCACCAAGGCCAAGCTCCGGACACCGCGTCTCGAAAGACGCCGGGCGGCGACGCCGTGGGCCCCCGCCAGCCCAAGGACTAGCGCGACCACGACGATCTTGACTTCGAGCACGTGGCCGAAAGAGGTGGAATTGACAGTGCTCAATCGCACACCGTCATGCCACGCCATCAATATTCCCGTCACCACGAGCACTGGAAACAAGCCCAAGTTAGAGATCTTGGCAAATCGGCGCCCCGATAATCTTGCCATCTCGACCAACATCTCCGGTCGAGCGGTCTTGCGCATGACCGGCATCATCACAAAGACGAGCATGAGTTGGCCACCGACCCACAATGTGGCCGCCGCGATGTGGGCGAAGAGGACCAGGGTCCACAGCAACGACATCGTGTTCTCCTAAGCGTGGTGAGCAGGGACCGAAACTTTTTCCCCAGCGGTCGCAATTCGGCCTATGCGCACCCGCCACACTTTCGGGCCACTTTCCACATAATCCCACGTGAATGCACCACCGTGCTCCGCCTCGAATTGATAGCGCAAAGGTTTGGGATCGTGGTCATTGACCAACAAGAAGGCCGCGCCCTGGTCGAGAGCCTCATACGAACTGAAGATAATTTCGTGGCGTTGAGCCGGCGCCAGCGTGCGCACGTCCAGCAGCGGGGTGGTACTCGTGTCGACCACGGTATCTCTCGGCCGAAAGACGACGGCTTCTTGACTCCCCATGCGAACTAAGCGATGTAGTGATCGATTCGCTAACTCGGCGAGATCGGGTCGGGGTACCCGCAATGCCGCCCACGTGGTCGCGACCAACGCGCAAGCCTGGTCACTTTCGCCCAATTGAGCGAGTGCGGTGGCCGCGTGCAGCAACTGCGACAAGACAGCGGCCTCGTGGTCTAGACCCGCAACATCCACCGCCAACGACGAATCGTCGGACGTCTTCTCGGTGAGCCGATGCATTTGGCCCAGCAACTGCACGATGCTCACCTCCTCGTCGGCTACCAATGCAGGTAGGAGAACCTCATTCTCCGTAACGACATGCGACGTGAAAAGTTGGGCGACCGAGCGAGCATACCGGTCGGCCTCAGCGCCGGTGGTGGACCGCGCGAGTTGCTCGATGTCGCTGGCTAGCTGACGGTGCTCTTCCACCATTGCGTCAACCACGTCGCTCATCTCAGGTCGGGCTGCCGCCGCAGGGTAGATCGAGTGTTCTTCAGCCCCGGCATGCGGCAACACCTCGTCGACCAAGTACGACACCAGTCGGGCACGTTCAATCTCGAACGAGTGTCCGTCCGTCACTGCATCGTGCAACTCTGACACTCGGCGGGTGACGTCTTCAACGAGTTGTCGATGGTGGCCGAGGATCGCCTCGACGGCTTCTTCATTGGTCATCGTCATTATGTCCCCTTTCGTAACGGCGCTCGCCTCACGGCGACATGCCGGTTCATAATATATCTAGTAGTCACTAG
The DNA here is from genome assembly GCA_013044405.1 of Acidimicrobiaceae bacterium. GTDB lineage: Bacteria > Actinomycetota > Acidimicrobiia > Acidimicrobiales > RAAP-2 > RAAP-2. Next base: position 2,393 of record JABEUR010000118.1, read on the forward strand.
AATAACAGATACTCGCTATCGGTACGGATAGATATTGAGTCGCTTTGTCGATGTCGACACCCATTCACACGCGATGACGTTGTGTCCATAACACCAGCCTCGAACCCGGTCAGGATCACGTGCCACGATCAACAACGTTCCGCGTTAGTGGTGTCACGTTGCACTCACGATGGCGTGACGCAGCACCTCGGCGCTCGAGTGTTCGACGTCCCGAGTGGCCGTGAATAGGACCAGTCGCCGCGACTTGCTCAACTTCTGGAGTCGGGCCACAATCGCCGCGCCCGGCGCCAACGCCATCTCATCGCAATACCGTTGGGCGAATTCGGCGAACCGGGCGACATCGTGGGCATACCATCGACGCAGTTCCGCGCTCGGTGCCACATCTTTGGCCCACTCGTCAAAATCTAAGGAGTCCCTTGTCCTGCCGCGTGGCCAGAGTCGGTCGATCAGTACCCGATACTCATCCGGTTGACGACCAGTAACTTCGTACGCGCGCAGAATCACTACTCGTTCGTTCATGATGCGTCCCCGTCAATTGACCCACCGATCGTACTTTCTCGGATGAATTGCCGTCGAAGCGAGCCCGGATCCTCAATCACTATGGCGAAAATGAAACCCCAAGGCCTCTGCAGCAACCTTGTCAATCATCTGGGTACTCCAAGGTGGGTCCCAAACAATTCGGACGTCAACGACGCCGCCATCGCGCTCATCTGCCTGAGTAACCGCGTAGTGCGCCATGAGCGACATACTCTCTGACGCGGGGCACCCCGGGGTGGTCAAGGTCATGTCAACCACAACAGTGCCACCATCGGTACGAACGTCGTAGACGAGTCCGAGTGACACGATGTCGAGCCCCAACTCGGGATCAATGACTCCGCGCAAGGCGTCCCAAGCCCAACGAAGATCGCCGTCATCGGGCAACACTGCGGCTGTCGGCACTTCAGGACTCTCGCGAAGATCAGAGTCGGTCGTGGGCCTCATGAGATTCTCGTGAAGGTAACTCGCCAATCGCCCGCGCCGATCTCGATTGCATCAAAATTGAATCCCTGAGATCCAAGTACCCCCTCCAAGGGAACCGGCTCGAAAGGGGCAATTATGATCAAGTCCTCGTCGACGTTGAGCTCGCCCACGGTCCTCATGATCCAGTCAAACGGCTCCTCTCCCGCGGCAATGATTGGACGGACATCAAGTGTGGCCATGACTCCTGCCTTCCGGGCCCACTGGGGGCCTTTGTTTGTTCTAGTCTAGAATAGAATAATAACAGATAGCGGAGCACGCATTTAATCGAGGGAGTAGACGTGGACGCTGTAGTGCCGCTGACTAAGAGTGCGGACGAGTGGAAGAACCGCCCGCCAGGCATACCGAACGGCGTCCCGCCGCCGTCGGTGCCCTTGAGTTTCCTTGTTGCAGCAGTGTTGGGTCTGATCGGCTGCGGCGTGGCGATACTCATAACGCGCTCCACCGCCGTCGTAGATCCGACCGACGATCGTGTGGTCGGTGTCGCACACTTCGCGATGCTGGCGACGCTTTCTATGGGGGTACTCGGAGCAATCCATCAATTCGCGCCAGTTATCACGCAAAGGCCCTTCCGATCGGTGCGACTCTCACGTATTACCTTCATCACCTGGCTCATCGGCTCATGGCTGCTTCCCATTGGTTTCATGGCTCAGATCGAAGGCGTCGTGGAAGCCGGAGGTATGTTCGCCGCGCTTGCCGTGACGCTCTTCGTCATCAACATCACACCGTCGCTCGCCGTGCAGGGCAAGGGCGCTCCGGTGACCGGACTGCGCTTCGCCGTCATCGGTTTTGTGGTGACTGCGTGTTACGGCGTCGTCTACGTAATCGATCGACGTGGTGACTGGTTCAACCTCAGTGGACACGTCGTCCTCGCTCACGCCAGCGTCGGACTGCTGGCTTGGCTGGGCCTCACCTACTTCAGCGTCTCGGAGAAACTCTGGCCCATGTTCATGCTGGCCCACGTTCCCGGACGCCACCGAAGTGCCTGGCTGGGAATCTGGTCGCTCTTCATTGGGGTGCTCCTACTGTCACCAGGACTTCTCTTGGCAAGGCCTTGGCTCGCGATTGCCGGAGCTCTCACCGTCAGCGTGGGATTCGGCGCACACATCTACTCACTAATCACGTATATTCGCCACCGACGACGAGCAGCCGATCTCCACTTGGTGTTCATAGTGAGTTCGACGTTCTGGCTGGTGGCTGGAGTCGGATTCGCCTCTTCGGGGGCCATGGTGATGCGACACCATCATCACCTGGGCGTCGCGCTCGTGGCGACGACGATCAGTGCGCTGGCCGGATGGTTACTGGTCGCCATGGTGGGCCACGCTTACAAGATTGTGCCATTCATCGCCTGGTCGTCCCTACGCGGTCGCGGTATTAGCAAGAAGGTCGACGGATCGCCCCTGATGTTCGCCGACCTCTTCAATCATCGCTGGTCAGCCGTTGATTGCGCTTTGATCAACGGGGGTGTCCTCGCGAACTGTCTCGGCTTCGCCGCATCGGTATCGTGGTCGATTGGTGTCGGCGGCGGACTGCTAGTCGGCACAGGACTAATCACCGCCATGAACCTGTCGTGGCGACCCATTCGGCTCTTCTACCGACCGAGTGCCTTGCGGGATGCGACAGACAACCCAGCCTCAATCACCTTGGCGGCGCAACTGCGGTCCAAGGGGCCGACTGATGAGCGCTGACCCCAGCGCGAGGCACTGAGATCAGGTGTCGAGTCGACGCGACACGACCAGTCGACATCCGGCTTTGCGCGGATCGCGTTTCACCAGTCGATCGACCGTGAGATCGCCAGTAAATTCAGCCAATCCCTCGGCGAGACCAAGATGCAATTGGCACACTTCTGCCGGGTTGGTGGCAGCTACTACTTCGAAGGGGCAGCGACCGAGTACAAAATCCACCTTGGCACCCTTATCGCTACGAAAGGGACGAAAGCCACTTCGAAAAAGTTCTCGTTCCATTTCGCTGGCACTGTCTTGCTCATTGAGATGCTCCAACCCACGTCGAACTCCTTCACGACGTCCCACTTCGCGCGCGCTGAGCTTCCCCTTAACCGCTTCGGCCAGCAGTCCTGCCAACCACGCATACGAACCCCGGGTTTCCCACTTGCCGGCCGCCTCGGGGTGGAGCTGATAGAGAAGTGAAGGTCGTCCAGGGCGCGAGCGGATCTCGGCTCCTTCGACGATCAACTCAGCCTGCTTCAGCACCGCGAGGTGTTGGCGCACCGCATTGTGGTTCAGGCCAATGAATTTGGTCAATTCGGCCACACCGACTGGTTTCTTCGCGTCCACGATGTACCTGAACAGTCTGAAGCGCGTGGGATCACCCAACGCCCGCGCCTCACGCTGGGTTTCTGTCGTGTCCATTTCTATTCCCACCGATTCACCCATACAGGCTACCCTAATTATCTAGTTGCGAGCGGAATAAATATTCTCATGACGTTTCGCACTAATCATCACTCTGAGGGAAGCCCTTGCGAAGCAGTCACCAGTCTGATCATCCCGTAAGTGATTGTTCGCATCGAAGGCCCGACCTGAACTGGCACGATGAGCGATTTCGGTTGCTCAAGAATCCCACACGATTTCCCACGGACCATTCCGACGCCACCGGGCGAATCCGACACCGCCGGACGAGATTCCTTGCAATTTCGGACAGATCCGACGCCACCGGACGAATCCGACCATCCGTATCCCTCTTTTAATCCCGAGGTGCCGGGATCGAGACCCGGGCGGCCCACCAGTAAAACAAGGGACTTTCGAATAGTTATGTGGTTCTGAGTTAGGAGAAATCCCACGCCCTATCCCATGGTTCTCCCCGCCAACGACTTGCCACATACCCGGACAAC
>JABEUR010000119.1 GCA_013044405.1 Acidimicrobiaceae bacterium
GACCTTCGTTCACTCGGCCTGGGACCTGGGGAGAACGTCATCGTGCACTCCTCGCTCTCTGCGTTGGGCTACGTAATCGGGGGCGCCCACGCCGTTGTTCTGGCCCTACTCGAAGTGGTCGGCCCCGAGGGGACACTGGTGGTCCCCACGCACTCGGGCGAACTCTCCGATCCACGAGACTGGGAGAATCCTCCGGTTCCCGAGGCGTGGTGGCCGAAGATTCGCGAGTGTATGCCGGCGTACGACGCCAGGCTTTCGCCAACGCGCAAGATGGGTGCAGTCCCCGAAGTCATTCGCCACCTGCCCGGGGCCTTACGCAGTGCGCACCCTACTCACTCCTTCTGTGCGGTCGGGCCCCAGGCCGAGAAGATCACCCGTGAGCATCGTCTCGAATACGGCTTCGATGAGCACTCGCCGCTCGCACGCCTCTATGACCTGAACGCTCGTGTACTCCTGCTCGGTGTCGACCATGACCGCAACACTTCTCTGCACCTCGCTGAAAGTCGGGCTTGTCGGTCACGCCAAGTCATCGAACAGGGATCTCCGATCGTGAGGGACGGCGAACGCCAATGGACGAGGTATACGACATTGAACTACGACACGCGAGATTTTGTTCAAGTTGGCGACGCAGCGGGTGAAGCGGGTCTCGAAAGGACGGCCCTTGTGGGCGCGGCATTTGCGCGTCTGCTCGAACAACCTCGATTGGTGGACTTCGCGGTCGACTGGTTTCTGGCTAATCGGATCTGAACGCTGACTCTGGACGCGGTTACGTTAACCGGGTGTCTGAAGTCCCATGACGAGCCGACTATGCGAGAAGGGTTCAGCATTGTTCCCCGGCTTCGCGGGCACGTCCGAGGAACTGTCGATCCGGGCACTTCGGAGCGAGGGCCAAGTGCAGGTCACATTCAGCTCGTCGAGGTACTCGGTGTTCACGGTATTCACGGTGTTCACGGTGAGTCAAGGTTCGCGCGCTCGGTCGAAGATCGTGACATTGGGGCTTGGGGTAACGTCAGGCAGCCCGCGGGTCAGAAGCTACATAGCGTGTGAGCAACTCGGCTACGTCGCAGCCACACGAGGGCGACCCATCGTCGGTTGAACGATTGTCGATCATTCGACGTGTGGCGAAGCCATCTTGGCGTCGAGAGATCAATTCTGGCGCAACGGGATGCCACGAACCTTCAAAAACCGTTCCGAGCACCGCGATAGTCGGCCAATCAACCGGATCGCGGTCGTAGGGGTCCGAATCGAGGACCGTGAAGTTGGCCCACTTACCAACTTCGATACTCCCGAGGTCGTGTTCGCGTCGCCACGAGTGGGCCGATTCGATGGTGACCGCGCGAAGCGCCTCGTGGACGCTTATCCGCTGATCGGGTCCGGCCACTCGACCCGATTCGGTCAATCGCGTGACACCCCACGACGCCATTGCCAGAGGGTTTGACTGACAAATGGGAAGGTCCGAGTGATAGGAGAGTGGGATCGAACGGTCGAGTACTGAACGGGCTCGAACCATCACGTCGGCGCGTTCGGGACCGAGGCCGAACTTTGAGTACTTGTCGGCGAAGCCAACGGGATAGTAGGGGTTCGCGGAAACGATCGCCCCAACCGCCCTGATTCGGTCGATCAGGTCTTCAGTGGACGTGGCGAAGTGGACGATCACCGTGCGGTGGTCTTGTCGCGGACGTCGGCGTTGCGCGTCCTCGATGATGTCGACGAGGACCTCGAGACCGAGGTCGCCGTTGACGTGGATATGGATCTGCCACTGCGCGTCCCAGTAGATATCAAAGACGCGCCGGAGTTCCTCGGGCTCCATCATCCACTCACCATGGTGTCCAGGGTCCGGGTTGCCGTTGGAATCGACGTACGGTTCCTTCATCTGCATGTGCTGAGAGACAATGGCGCCGTCGGCGAAGAGTTTGACCTGCTTGTCCACGACGCTCACTTTGGTGCCGATCCCCCGGGCCACCTGCTCCGAAGCGTCCATCAAGCTCTCTCGCTCACCGAGCTGGCGCAACGCCTGGAATCGCCCATCGATAATGAAGGTACTGAGAAAAGGTGTCTCGTCACGTCCGAGGATCTCTTGATAGAGGTTCCAGGGTTCGACTTGCCAGACGATTCCGGGTTCGTTGATGGCCGTGACGCCATTCATATGCAGGTAGGGAACGAGCTGTTCGAGTCCCGTGCGCAGTCGCTCACTCGTCATGAAGTGAGGCATGAGCAGTGGTGCCAGTACCACCATCCACCCGTTCTCCCAGAAGTGTCCTCGTTCGAAGTCAATTTGAGCGTGCGCCGGAGTGTCGCCACTGAGTGCTGATCTGGTGGCCCCGATCATTTCGAGGGCCCGCGTATTCAAATACCAGTCGTGAACCGAGCGTTGCCATATGGCGACGGGTCGATCCGGAGCGATTCGGTCCAATCGGGCACGGTCCATGGCACCGTGCCACAGTGCGTGGAATCCCCATGAGAACACCCATTCCTCTGGAGGGGTGGACGCGACGACTCGCGCGAGTCGGGTGTCGTAGTCGGCGGCGCTACGTGCCGCGAGAAATGTCCTTGACGGAAGTACCCAGTCTTCGGGCGCGATCACCTCGGTAGTCAGGGTGGTTGCTCCGAGCAACGGATGGAGGTGCTGGTCGATGAGTCCGGCCATGACCACGAAGTCTTTCAGCGTCTCATCGACGATCACTTCAGGTCCGAAGAGTTGCCTGACCGATTCGAGTGTCCCAACCGCTTCGATGCGTCCGTCTCGTACGGCGACCGCCTCGGCGCGAGGTTGGCTGTCGCACATCGTGATGAAGGTGCGAGCGATGAAGATCCGTGGCTGCCCCGTAGGTTTCATGCGCGAAAGATATCACCGCTTCTCTTGAAGGGCGCTGAGACGGCCTTCAAGTAACCGGGCCACCGAGCCAGGTGATTGCTGTGCGTTGTACGCAGTCGCACTAAAGGGGGCGACATCGCATCGTTCAATCGTCGGGGCCATCGTGCTTCGAACTGTGGACGTCCAGCGCCGTTCGTCTTCGGACTCGACGCCCACTCGGATCAATCCCTCTGACGAGATGGAGGGCGCCCGTGCTCGCGTACCGATGGAACCTCGACCGGGCAACCGCTGGGCTCGAGTTCGATTGCTCTTTGCCCCCGGCGACTGCGGTCGGTGTGGGTGATGTGTCGTAGTAATACCCCAGGGGGTATAGTGTAACGAGACTGGATAAAGGAGTGAACGATGGTTACTGAGGTTGACGTATGGAGTTTCTCCGCGGCGCTGGCGGACGGAGCCTTGGTGCTCGATGTTCGTGAGCCTTTTGAATACGTTGGAGGTCACGTGCCAGGAGCTCGACTGGTCCCGCTTTCGACACTTTCGACGGCGGCGTCCGAGTTACCGACGGGCCGTCCCATCTACGTGATCTGCCAGAGCGGCAATCGGAGTCGCAGTGCGGCTCAGGAATTGGCTCGTCACGGACGAGATGCTCGTTCGGTCTCGGGTGGAACCAGTGGGTGGATAAGTGCGGGTCGCCCGGTGGTGCGCGGTCCTCGCGAGAACAACGCATAGATCGCTCATCTGCTCGATCCTCGAAACCGTGAGGAGTCACTCGGGTGTCACTTGGATCTAGCGCTGTGCTAGCAATGAGTGGCGAAGCCGGTCACTGAACTTTGGCCGGACCTGCGAAACGTCCTGCCTTTGAGGTCGAAGTTGTTGGCTGAGTTTTGCCAACGCCACTCACGACTGTCGATGATGATGCGGCGGTGCTCTGACTCCTTCGAGCGAGGTCGACGTTGCAGGCGCGATCGGGTTGTGGTCACGCGCGAGAGGGTTCGCGCGTTCTATTCTAAATATCGAATTTTGACCCGCAACCTCCTGAGCGGTCACGAGGGCGCGAAATCTTTGTGATGACTCGGGTTTCGTCACGCGTGATGCCTCAGCGCAGACCCTGGAGACACGACATTGTCATATCACCGTAAGGCTTCGTCAAGTTCGTCGTGCTTAGCCTTGAGTGCATGGGAGCAGATGGCGTTCATTAAGTGATTCGAAGTACTGAGGGGTCTCGACATGCAAAAGAAGAGCAAGATTTGGTCAGTGGTGGTTGTCCTCGTGGTCGTGGCAGTGATTGCGATCGCACTCATCGCAAACTCCAATAAGACGCCGAGCACTAATGCACCGGCAAATCGAACGCTGACAATCGCCGAAGGGGCCAACGCCACTCCAAACTATATTTTGCCCTTCTACCCACCCGCGCAGTGCACGGTGACCAACACCTCGCAGTTCCAAGTCATGATGTATCGCCCTCTCTACTGGTTCGGACTCGCCAGTGACGCTGGCCTACAGGCCCAGCTCTCCACCGGTAACCTGCCGGTGTATAGCAATCACAACACGACGGTCACGTTGACGACCAAGGGTTGGAAGTTCGCTGACGGACAGACGGTGAACGCTCAGTCGGTGATGTTCTTCTTGAACATGTACAAGGCCGAACCCGCAGAGTTCTGCACGTACAGCAAGGGGTTGGGTATTCCCGACCAGGTTAAGAACGTCACTTCGTCGGGCAATACCGTGACCATGAACCTCACCGGCTCCGTCAACCCGATGTGGTTCACCGACAATCAGTTGGCCACGATCACTCCGATGGCCAACGCCTGGGACCGCACTGCAACCTCGGCAAGTGGCGGCTGTGCGACCGGCGTCTACGGTGCTGCGTCAACGATCTCGAAGTGTCAGGCCGTGTGGACGTACCTCAACGCCCAAGCGACGAAGGCAACGACCTTCCCGGACAAGATGTGGCAGAGCGGCGTTGACGGGCCCTGGAAGTTGACCGCGATGGACAACCTAGGCAACGCCAGTTTTACCGCTAACCCTTCATACTCTGGTCCACAAAAGCCAATGATCAAGAACGTCCGCCTTATTGCGTTCACCACGGCTGAGGCCGAGCAGAATCAGCTCCAAGCGGGAAACATTGACGTGGGCTACGTCGATGTGTCGATTCTGACGCAACCGGCGCCCGCTCCTGGCAAGGCCGGTGCCAACTGGCCACGACTCAATGGAAAGTACAACCTGGTCGTCGTTCCGACCTTCTCGAACAACTACATGAACCTCAACTTCGGAAAGAATCCGGGGGCTAAGTTCTTGAACCAGCTCTACATCCGCCAAGCTCTCGAACTGGGTATCAATCAGCCAGCCATCGTGAAGAATGCGCTCAAGAACTATGCGCAGCCGACCTGGTCGGAACTGCCGCTGTCCACGCCGCCGACCGAATCGGGCGCGATCACCCAACCGTACCCATTCAACCTGGCTAAGGCTGCCACACTGCTCAAGAGCCACGGTTGGACGAAATCCGCCGGCGCACTGGTCTGTTCGAGTGCGGGGACGGGCCCGACGAATTGCGGTGCTGGCATCGCGAGCGGAACTCCCTTGAAACTGAACATCGAGTGGTACTCGGGCAGCCCGTCGCTCGATGTCGAGATGAACGCAATCATTGCTGACTGGGGAACCCTGGGCATCCAGTCCTCACACTCTTCAGGCACATTCGGTGCGACCGCCGGAACGTGCCCATCGGCCTACAACGCCGCCACGACCTTCGACATCTGCAACTGGGGTGGCGGCTGGTTGTACGCGCCGGACTACTTCCCGTCGGGTGAGCCACTCTTGTTGACGGGTGCAGGCTCGAACAGTGGACAGTACTCGAATCACAAGATGGATACCCTGATCCGCTCGACGCTGGTACAGAATGTGAAGCTCACGACGTATGGTCAGTACACGGCCGATCAGCTTCCCGTGCTCTACGATCCACTCGCTACCTATCAGGACGAATTCATCAACACCCTTCAGAGCAAGATCGGATTCCAGGATGTCCTCTTGAACTTCACGCCGGAGTACTACTCCTTTACCAAATAGAGGCAACATTGCAGGCGTGGAACCCCTCAGGGGTGTCGGGGAGACAGCGGCAACCCGGCACCGCTGAACTGGGACCGGAGCCGATACCGATTCGACTGACGCCATGATCTTGGCGAATTTGTCGCTGCTCTAAGTGCGACGTGGCGTCATGTTGCGGTTGGCAACCGCCATGGTCGATGAGCGCAAGCTCAACGACGCAGACACGATCTCGCATTGCACCTGAGCACCTAGTTGTTGAAAACGCAGTTGGTCATTCGATGGTTCTTCCATTCCTTCGCAGGTCCTTTGATCGAGCGACGGGTCGCGTTGCCCAGACGGTGGCGGTGCGAGAACCCAGCCACGTGCGTTTAAGGGGTGAAGCGAGAAGGATCCCCCTCGAGCAACTCGCTTGACGTGGTGACCCGCCTTGTTAATCTTCCTCAATGGAGCTGCAATTCGAGGGTGAGATCATCTTTTGGCGAGGGCCGTCTCCATTTCACTTCGTCGAAGTTCCACCCGACCAGAGCGATCAACTTCGTGCCGTGTCTGGAATGGTGAGCTACGGCTGGGGAGTGATCCCCGTCGTGAGCCAGATCGGCAGTACGCGCTGGAAGACGTCATTGTTCCCCAAGGGCGAGGCGTATCTGGTACCGGTGAAGTCCGCCGTCCGATTGAGCGAGCAGCTCGAGATCGCGAGTTTCGTGGATGTTCGCCTCGTCATCGAAGGCGTGCGATGAAGCGCGCCACATCCGTGTGTGATTGCACGTTGTCGTCGATGCGCCTATGGTGCAAGTTCTAAGCTAACGAATTCGAATCGGGGTGGCGATGACGACGTTGCAAGATCGACCCGGCTCGGCACTCCTGGTCATCGACGTACAGAACGGTGTCGTGGCAGACTCGCACAATCGCGATGAGGTTGTAGAGAATATCCGCATCCTGGTCGAGCGGGCCCGAAGTGGTGGTACCGCTGTCGTGTGGGTCCAGCACGCTGACGATGGATTGATCCCAGGGAGTTCGGACTGGCAGATCGTTTCTGAACTTCAACGTGACGATGCCGAGGCCCTCGTCGAGAAGCACTTCGGTGACGCCTTTGAAGACACGAACCTCGAGTCGATCTTGGCGCTAGAACGTGTTGGACGTTTGGTGGTGGTTGGTGCCCAGACCGACGCCTGTATCAGATCCACACTTCACGGCGCGTTCACGAGAGGATATGACGTCACGCTCGTTGGTGATGCGCACACCACCGAGGATCGGAGTCGCTGGGGTGCGCCACGTCCTGAACAGGTGATTGCTCACACCAACATGTACTGGAACTATCACGAAGCGTCCGGACGTGAGGCGGCCACCGTCCAGTGCGCCGACGTCCAATTTCCCTGAACCGAACAGAAGTCGCCTGGCTTGGTGGAGCCGTTGGTCAGGCGCCGGACTGTTGAGTGCACCTCGTCGAGATCCATGACGATCAAGCTTGGCGATGTACTAGGGGCCAGGTGACCTAAACAGGGTGGATCGAATCGTTCGCAACACGTGACTGCACTAGTGGCGAGTCGCGAGAAGTCGGTCGCCCAGCAACGTCGAGTGAAGCTCTCGCGTTTCTGCGCCACGGCGTCCAGAGTACGACGGCTGCCACCTCGGACACGTTGTCTCGCACATTGAGCATCGAGCGTGGTGCTCCGACAGTCCGAGCGGCGCGCCGGCTCAGGGACTCTTCGCCCATGGTCCCACGGGTGTCTAGAATTGAGCAATGAGCAAGCGAAGTGACGAGCGCGGAGCCATGCAGAGGACTAAGAGCGTGTGTTCTATTTGGCGAGTGCGCCAGGAGCCACGACGGTCACCATCAAGTCGTGGCCTATTCAAGTGACCTGACCGA